>NZ_JBDJOB010000008.1:0-160696 GCF_039674705.1 Stenotrophomonas sp. TWI169
GGCATCCCCCGGCGCTACCATCGCTACCCCGTAGCGCCGGGCGATGCCCGGCGGCCTTTCGCCCCGACAACAGGACGGTTCAATGAGTTACGACATGATGGTGTTCGAGGCCAGCGTCGCCCCGCGTGAGGCGGCAGCGTTCATCGCCTGGTTCGAGAAGCAGACCGCCTGGGGCGAGAACCACGAGTACGACGATCCGGTGGTCAGCAGTCCGGCGTTGCAGGGCTGGTTCGCCGCGATGGCACAGGAGTTCCCGCCCTTGAATGGTCCGCTGAGCAACGATGAGGACGATCGCGCCGAGGTCACCGACTACAGCATCGGCCGGCACGTCATCTACGGTGCGTTTGCCTACTCCGTGGCCGAGCGTGCGCATGGCCGGGTACAGGACCTTGCGGAGGAGCACGGGGTGGGCTTCTTTGATGTCAGCGCGGATGAAGCGGCCATCGTGTTCCCCGATGGCCTGGTGCTGATCGCGGAATGACGCCGGGTCGGATCCCCTTGCCGGTGGGAAGGGGATCCGACCCCGGTTCAGAACAACTGGCCCTGCACCGTGGGCTGTTCCATGCGCGCTGGTTGTTCGGCCACCTCTTCTGCACCCAGCCGCCAGGCCAGGCCGCCGATTCGACTGGCATGGCGCTTGAGCGCGGCCTGCAGCACGTCGGCACTGGCCGCCACATGCAGGACCTGGCGGGCACGGGTCAGCCCGGTGTAGATCAGCTCGCGCGACAGCACGCGACTGTCCTGCCGTGGCAGTTGCAGCCAGACCTCATCGAACTCCGAGCCCTGTGCCTTGTGCACGGTCATTGCGAACGCGCTCTCGTGCGCCGGCAATGCGGCCGGATGGAAGGCGCGCGGCTGATCGGCGGTGTCGCCGGGGAACCACGCCACCATCGCGCCCGTGCTGTCGCGCAGGCAGATGCCGACATCGCCGTTGAACAAGCGATGCCGATAGCTGTTCTCGGTTACCAGCAGCAGGCGCCCCTGGAAGTAGCCCGGGGTGGTGCCGGCCAGCAGCTGTTCGATCCGCTCGTTGAGGCCACGGGCTCCCTGCGGCCCTTCACGCAGCGCGGTCAGCACGCGCAGGCGGCCGGCCTGCTGCAGTGCCAGGACCGGGTCCCGGATATCGGCCAATGCACGCCAGCGGCCCAGCAGATGCTCACGCTGGTCACGCAGCGGATCCGGCTCCCCTTCGTGGAAGCGGACTCCCGACAGTTCGCCACTGCGCAGCAGTCGCAGCGTGGTGACGCTGTCGCCATCGCGGACGGCACGCGCCAACGGTGCCAGATCCAATGCGTCGCTCTGCCGGTAACCGCGCTGCAGCTGCACCCGCCGACCGGTGAATGCATGGACCGGCGCCGGCGGCTGCAATGCCGGTGCCGCCAACATCCCCTGCAACGCCAGTGCATCATCGACGCGCGTGCCCATGCCATCACCGCTGGCTCGCAGGATCGCGCCCAGCACGTCGCCGGCTTCGACCGAGGGCAGCTGGTCAGGATCGCCGAGCAGGATCAGGCGGGTGCCGCTGGCGATGGCATCGACCAGCTTGGCCATCATCGGCAGATCGATCATCGACGCTTCGTCGATCACCACCACATCCAGCGGCAGCGGATTATCGGCGTGGTGGCGGAAACGAGGCGAGTCGGGAATGACGCCCAGCAGGCGATGCAGGGTGGTACCGGTGGTAGGCAATTCGGCGCACAGCGCCGGGTCCAGGCCCTCCTCCTGCAACCGCTGCACGGCCAGACGCAGGCTTTCAGCCATCCGCTCTGCGGCGCGGCCGGTCGGTGCGGCCAAGGCCACCTTCGGCGGTGGCTGGCCGGCATGCGCTGCCTGCGCAGCCAGCAACAGCAGCAGGCGCGCGATGGTGGTGGTCTTGCCGGTGCCGGGTCCTCCGGTCACCAGCGCCAAGGGATGACGCAGGGTCACGCCTGCCGCGCGCGCCTGATGATCCTCGGCATCCCGGGCCTGCGGGAACAGCCGTGCGAACAGAGGCGCCAACGCGGGCAGATCCGGCGCCGGCAGCGGATGGCCGCCGATGCGCTGCAGGCCTGCCGCCAGCTGCCGCTCGTACTCGCGATAGCGGCGCAGGTACAGCAGGCCATTCTCCATCACCAGCGGGGCGTCATCTGCGACAGCATCGGCGCGCCCGGGGGTCGCGACCCAGGGCGAGGCGCGCAGCTGCTCGATCCAGGATTGCGGCGCCGGCCAGGCGGATACGCCTTCCAGCAGCCGGTGCGGCTGCGCCGGATCGAAACCGGCATGCCCCAGCGATACCGCCAGCGAGGCCAGGGCCGCCGCCAGGGCCACGTCCTCCGGGGTGTCCGTGCGCAGGCGCTGCAGGCCGGTCGCCAAGGCGTGGTCGATCGTCCGCAGCTGGCCATTGCGGTACAGATCCCTGAGCAGGCTCATGCGCTGGCTCCAAGCGCGCGTGCCGCCAGCTCGGCCTGGGCCTGCCTGCCTCCGGCGAACAACGCATCGAGCGCGTCCACCAGTTCGAGCGGGAAACGATCGGTGTAGACACCATTGCCAGTGCCATCCAGGCCGCGGCAGAACAGATAGCGGATGCCGCCCATGTCGCGTTCGTAGCGGTAGGCCGCCCCCAGCCGGAAGCGCAGCCAGCGATGCAGCGCGACGGTATAGATCAGGGCCTGCAGGTCGTACTCGCTGTGGCGCATGGCGATGGCCAGCAGGTCGGGGCTGTAGCCCGGCAGCCGGTTGGATTTGTAGTCGAGCACGTACCAGCGACCATCGCGCACGTAGGTGAGGTCGATCATGCCGGTCATCAGCCCTTCCAGCCGGCGGCGCTGGCCGAAGCCCCGGCGCGCGCTGGCGATGCCATGGGCATGCAGTACATCCAGCAGCGCCGGCACAGCGGTCGGCTCGATGGCGAAGTGGAAGTCGATCTCGGCACGACGATCCTGCGCGGGCACGCTGTACAGCGCGCCACCCTCCGGCAGCTCCGCGATGAGGGTCTGGCCGACCAGTGGCACCAGCACCGCGATGCCGTCATCCAGGTCCGCATCTGCATAGCCCTCGTCGCGCAATGCCTTGCGCAGCACGGCGGCCTGGCCTTCCGGCGCTTCCTGGCCAGGCTGCCAGGCGCCCCATGCGGCGAAGTCGACGTTCTCCATCGCTTCGTGCAGCACGTTGCCGAAGCGGCTGCCCATGAAACGCGGGTCGACCGGCGCGGCCTCTTCGGTCGCGGCAGGATCCGGCAGCGCGGGCTCCAGGGGCAGCTCCGCGCCAACCGGTTCGTCGGCCGCCGGCGCCGGAAGTTCGGTGGCGGCCGCCTCGATGTCACTGCCACTGCCGGCATCGGCATGGGCCAGCTGGGTGAAGCTGTATACCCACCAGTCGTGGGGCACGCGACGCGCCTGCGTGCGCACTGCCGGAAGTTCGCCGTCCATTTCCACCGCCAGCTGCGGCAGCTGCGCCACCGGCTCGCTGTCGTCGACCTGCACATCGGCGCACCCGCGCAGGGCCTGCAGGTCGCCCAGCAACGGCGCCAGTGGGGTCCTGGCAAGACCGGCCAGGTCACCGATGGCGATCCACAGCGCGTGCTCGGCTCGGGTCATGCCGACGTACAGCAGGCGCGCGTCCTCTGCCTGCTGTTCGTGCCGCGCCTGGCGGCTGACGGCGTCCCACACCTCGTCCCTGTCCAGCTTCCAGTGCAGCTGGCGCTCGCCGTCCAGATGCACGGTGCAGTGTGCAGCGCTGTTGTTCGCGCCGCGCTCGATGCCCACGAACGGCAGGAACACCAAGGGGTATTCCAGGCCCTTGCTCTTGTGCAGGGTGATGATCTGCACACGGCGCGCGTCCGATTCCAGGCGCAGCAGCTGCTGCTCATCGTCCTGGTCGGCGCTGGCCATCCGGCCCTGCAGCCAGTCCAGCAGGCCATGCATGCCCAGCGCCTGTGCCGACGCCTCCTGCAGCAGCTCGCCGAGCTGGAGGTAATTGGTCAGCCGGCGCTCGCCATCGATCAGCGCCAGCAGGCGTTCGCCCTGTGCGGCGCAGACGTCGGCGATCACCGCGAACGGGCCGCCGCGCTGCCATCGTTCGCGCCAGTGCAGCAGCTGCGCCTGGAATCCCCGCTGCAGGTCGCCTTCGTGTTCCATCGCTGCGATCGCACTGGCAGGCTGGCCGAGCAGCACGGTGGCCAGCGCGGTACGCAGGCGGCCTTCGTCGGCCGGTTGCAGCAGGGCCAGCAGCAGCGCGCGCAGGTCGTGGGCTTCGCTGGTGGCGAACAGGCTCTGCCTGCCGGCTGCCACCGCGGGAATTCCAACAGCCGCCAGCGCACGCTGTACAAGCGTGGCCTCGCGATGCGAACGCACCAGCACGGCGATGTCAGCCGGCTGCACCGGGCGACCACGCAGCAGGGCCCTGCCGGCGCGCGCGTCCACCAGCACCTGGTGAATGGCGGCCACACAGGCCCGCGTCGCTGCCTCGCGGGAGGCATCGGCAGCCAGCGGCCTGTCACCGCCGCTGCGCAGCACGCGCAGGGTCAGGGCTGCGGCGGCATGGCCATCACGCTGGTAATCCGCATCTGCACGTACGCCGCCCGGCCGCACCGGCTCGAAGCGGATGTCACGCTCGAGGAAGGCGTCCTCACCGCCGTTGTCGTACAGCATCTGCAGCACGCGCAGCAGCGCAGGCCGCGAGCGGAAATTCTGGTCCAGTGCCGGCGCAGGCTGCGCAACCTGCCTGGCCTTGAGGTAGGTATGGATGTCGCCGCCGCGGAAGCCATAGATCGCCTGCTTCGGATCGCCGATCAGGAACAGCGCTGGCGCCAGTCCCAGTTCGCGCACCTCCGGCGAATCGCCGAACAGGGTGTGGAAGATGCCCCATTGACGGTCATCGGTATCCTGGAATTCATCGACCAGGGCAATGCGGTACTGCGCGCGCAGCCGTTGCACCAGCGTCAGCCGTTGCGGCCCCTGCAGGGCAAGCGCCACGCCGTCGATCAGGTCATCGTAGGTCTGCACCCGTCGCGTCTGTTTCAACAGGGCCAGTCGCTGCGCGGCTTCGGCGCGCAGGGCGTGCAGGAAGCGGATCGCGCGCTGGCGAAGCCACGACATGACCACGTCGGCGGCATCCCACCAGGCCTGCAATGCGTCGAAGAGGGGTGCATCCGGGCATGCGCTCTGCTGATCGTCCCGGCAGAGCGCCTGCATCGAAGTGGGCAGCAGCTTCTCCAGATGGAGTTTTCCATCGCGTGACCAGTCCGCGCCGGCCTGCCCGGCGACCAGGGTGGAGAATGCCTTGTCGAAGCTCGGCCGCTTGGCACGACGTCCATCGAAGACCTTCTTCTCGAACGCCGTGGCGATCTGCCCACGGGCCGCATCAAGACCGGAGTCGATGGCGGACGCGAGGACCTGCGCGGCCTGCAGCATCCGCGGCCGCGGATCGTCCGGCAGCGTCGGCAATGGCAATGGATGCAGCGGCGGTGCGGCCAGCAGCGCGCGCAGGTCGCCTGCCAGTGCGTCCGGGCTCGACCACAACAAGGTCAGCGGCTCCAGTGTGGCCGGATCGTTGGCGTGCACGCGCCACAGGTCAGCCGCCAGTTCCTCCATCAGCTCGCGGTCGCTGGTCAGCAGCTCCGGAGGATCGAAGGTGTGGCCGCTCTCCAGTGCGTGCTCGCGCAGCACGCGGGTGCAGAAGCCGTGGATGGTGAAGATCGCGGCCAGATCGATTTCGTCGGCAGCGACCTGCAGGCGACGCTTCAGCGCCGCCGCGCTCTCATTGCCGGCATCGAGATGGCGCCACAGGATCTGCCGGGTCAACCGCATGTCGGGTGCCTCGCCGTCGCCCGGAGGCAGGTCGACCATCCGCGCGGCCAGCGCCAGTCGCTCACGGATGCGCTTGCGCAGTTCCTGGGTAGCGGCATCGGTGAAGGTCACCGCCAGGATCTGGCCGATACGCAGGCCCTGCTCGACCACGAGCCGGGTGAACAGCGTGGCCAGGGTGAAGGTCTTGCCGGTGCCGGCACTGGCTTCGATCAGGCGGACGCCATCCAGGGGCAGTGCGAGATACGGGTCGATACCGGGATGTTCGATGGGGGCCCCTGCCACGGTAGCGTTCATCCGGTGACCTCTGTATGTGAACCGGCGCCGGGCACGCGGCCTTCGCGCAGCGCGCCGAACACCACCTGGCTGTTGTGCAGCAGCTCGGCATACCGGGCATCGTCTGCGAAGGGATCGGCACCGCGCATCAGCAACTGCCAGGCGTCACTGCGGGATTCGCCCCAGCTGCGGTCGCTGCCATGCCACTGCTTCCAGCCCTCGCTGCGCTGTTTCTCGCCGCTGGTCGTGTACAGCACCCAGCCGGTGTAGGGAGCGAACCACAACGGCTCACGCAGGCCACGCCGGCGCAGCTGCAGCAGCGCGCGCAGGGCGGCCCGCGCCGCGGGCACGGACAGTGCCGGCAGGACGTGCGGACCCTGACCGGCGTCACCACCGTCGTGGAACTGAACCAGCGGCAACGCGTCGCCTGCCGCATTGGCCAGCAGCCAGTCCAGCCCCTGGCGGATCACCGCGTTGCCGTTGAGCGTGCCCGCGCGCAGCCGCACCAGACCGCCGGGATGGCGATCGGCAACCCGGCCGTGCAGGCGCACGCCGTCGATCTGGACCTCATAGCGGCGGCTTTCCGGCTGTACGCCCTGCATCCAGCGCAGCATTGCGTCGGCATAGGGACGGGTCTTCGATTGTTCCACCTCGAACTGCCGCTCGCCCAGCGCACCGGACGGCACCAGCGCACGTGCGCGCAGCCTCGGGTAGAGCGGGTCGTCATCGCCGGTGAGGGTGGCACGCACCACCGCGGCCTGCACACTGCGCGTGTCCGGCCCTCGCGCGGACAGCACCAGCGGCTCCAGATCAACGACGTCCTCGACCTCATCGGCCAGTCGAAGGCCCAGAGACTGCGACAGGAACTGCCCAGCCGGGTCGCACAGGAACCGGCGCAGGCTTTCCAGAGACAGTTCTTCTTCCACCGCAGCTTCGACCGGCGGCGGCAGCGCCGCCGCGTCGAACCACGGCGACAGCCCGCCACGCTGCCCGGCCAGGCGACCGGCTGCCGGATGCCATTGCCGGCGGTAGCTGAAGCGACGCGGGTCGCCATCGCCGAACGCGGCGGGGGAGAACGGCTGCAGCGCGTGGCGGACCGTGAATGCCGCGGCGGCGGCGGCTGGATCGAGGTGGTAGGCCGCCACCGCGTCGATCAGCTCGCTGACCAGCACCGACGGTTCCCGCACGCTGCCATCGCGCGGATCGGCGCCGAGATAACTGAGGTAGAACACGTCCTGTGCGGCGGCGAACAGCTGCAGGAACAGGAAGCGATCGTCCTCGCGGGTGGAACGGTCGCCCGGGCGGCGTCGGGGCGTGTCCAGTTCGGCGGTGAGCTGGTTCAGGCCGGCCGCCGGATCGCGACGCGGGAAATCGCCATCATTGAGGCCGAGTACGCAGATCACCCGGAACGGCAGCAATCGCATCGGCACCATGCGGCCGAAGCTGATGCCGCCGGTCAGCAGCGGTGCACGCGTGTCGGCTTCGGCCAGGGCGGAGGCGAAATGCGCACGTATCACTTCGGGAGGCACCCCGTCGCTGAAGCCGGCCTTGTCTGCGTCTTCGGCGAACTGGTTGAGCAGTTTGCGCAGCCGCTCCAGCGCGCGCTGGCTGTTGGGTGAGCCGGGCGGGGTCGGCAGCAGCGCATCCAGCAGCGACAGCAGGCGCTGCCGCCACTGCGCCGGAGTCAACGTCTCGCCAAGACGGCGCTGGTAGACGGCCAGTACCCGCAGCAGGCGCAGCAGGCGGTCCAGCGCATCCAGCGCGCCACCTTCCAGCCCGGTCCACGGCGCGACGCCGGCCAGGTCGGCATCGCTGCCGGTGGCATGGCCCAGCAGCAGACGATCCAGCGCGAACTGCCAGGTGTAGGCATCATCCGGCGGCGCGCCGTGCCGGGCGCGATGGTCCGCATCCAGCCCCCAGCGTGCGCCCGCCTGCTGCAGCCAGCCATGCAGGCGGTCGAAGTCGGTCGCGTCCAGTCCGGCTGCCTCGGCCAGGGGCGCGCTGGCCAGCAGGTCCAGCATTTCATTCAGCCCGAACCGCGAGACCGGCAGGCCAATCAGGTGCACGAACACATCGGCCAGCGGTTCGCCCGCCAGCGGACTGCTGTCGGCCAACGCGTAGGGAATGTGGTCGTCCTCGCCACCGCGGCCACCGAACACGGCCTCCAGGTAGGGCACGTAGGGATCGATGTCCGGCGCCAGCACGGCGATCTCGCGGGCCTGCAGCGGCGGGTCGAAGCGGTCATCCTCAAGCAGGCCACGCAGCTGGTCGTGCAGGACCTGCAGTTCGCGCAGGCGGGTGTGGCAGGCGTGCACCTGCAGGCTGGGATCATCGCCGGCCAGGCCATCACGCAGTTCGCCGGACGGCAGCGCCCGACGGTGGAACAGATCGCGCTGCAGGCGGTGCAGCAGGCTGTCGGACAGGCCGCCGTCGGCCATCGTCGGCCGCGCGTCGTCTTCCGGGTCGATGTAGGCGGCGATCTCACCGGCCGGGTGTACCACTTCATAGCTGCCCAGCACCGCCATGAAGTCGCGGCCGGCTGCGCCCCAGGCTTCCAGCAGGCGGTTTTCTCCCGCCGCTTCGCCGAAGGGATCGGGAGCGCCGCTGCGCAGCCGCTCGGCCAGGGTCTGCAGGTCGCCCCAGTACGACTGCACCGGGCTGGGCAGGTAGAAATGCAGTTCGCCCACCCGCGCCTGGGTCGCCATGACCCGCAGCACGTCCGGGGAGATGTTGAGCGTCGCGAATGCGGACATGCGCGGCGGCAACCCCTGCGGCAATGGCTGGCCGGCACCCTCGAAGCGGTCCAGGTAGGTCTGGATGCGGCGCGCGCGGTAGCCATGCCCACCGGCAACGGCGCGCCACAGGATCGCCTGGGGATCGGCCGGGTCGGCCCCGGCCTCCCAGCGCAGCAGCCAGTCGCGCCGCCAGGCCTGGTATTTCTCGAACACCGACGCCAGCTCGCCGGCCAGGGCCCAGGGTTTCAGCCCATCGCTGCCGGCAAGATAGGACTGCAGCGCGCGCATCGGTGGTTGCCCGAGCAGCGCCGGATCGCGCAGCGCCCGGTACAGCCGCCAGTGCAGGCCGGCAGCATCGAGATCGTCGGCTTCGCCATCGACGTTGGCGTTGAGCGCACGGGCGACGAACTCACCCGGGGTGAGGAATTCGAGGTTGGCGGCGACACCGTATTCGGCGGCCAATGTCGCCTGCAGCCAGCGCCGCATCGCCACCTGCGGGATCAGCACCACGTCCGGTGCGAGCAGCGGCTGCCCTGGCATCGGCGCACGGACGTTGCGTGCCAGCAGCGCGGCCAGCACATCCAGCGAGTTGGAATGGTAGAGGCGGAAGTCGCTGCCCGGGTCACTCATCATGCACAGTGTGCAGCACGGCTGGCAGTATTCAATGGTCAAACCTGTCACCGGCACGGATTGTTCCGGGTCGCCCGGCGATTGTCCCGACCTGCCCGGGGCCCTGCCGTGCCACAATACTGCACCGTCCAGTCTGCTTATGTTCAGCCGGCTGACCCGATCCTTCGATGTCGAAAAAATGTTAATGGTGCCCATGTCGGCTTCCACCTCCAGTCTGGTGCAGTTGTCCAACGTCCGCATCGACCGGAGCGGACGCACGATCCTGCGCGACGTTTCCCTGCAGGTGCCGAAGGGCAGCATCACCGCCGTGCTCGGTCCCTCCGGCAGCGGCAAGTCGACCCTGCTGGCCGCGCTGACCGGCGAACTGCGCCCAGCGGCCGGCGATATCACCCTGTTCGGCAAGCCGATCCCGCACCGCAGCGCCGAGCTGCTGGAGATGCGCAAGAGCGTCGGCGTCCTGCTGCAGGGCAATGGCCTGCTGACCGACCTCACCGTGGCAGAGAACGTCGCCCTGCCGCTGCGCACCCACACCCGCCTGCCGGCGGCGGTGCTGCGCCGGCTGGTGCAGATGAAGCTGCACGCGGTGGGATTGCTGGCCGCGGCCGATGCCTGGCCGCGCGAGCTGTCCGGCGGCATGGCGCGCCGCGTGGCGCTGGCCCGTGCGCTGGCGCTGGATCCGCCGCTGATGATCTATGACGAGCCGCTGACCGGGCTGGACCCGATCGCGTCCGGGGTGATCATGAGCCTGATCCAGCGTCTCAACCACAGCCTGGGACTGACCAGCATCATCGTCAGCCACCACGTGCACGAGACGCTGCCGATCTGCGACCAGGTGATCGCCATCGCCAACGGCGGCATCGTCTTCCAGGGCACGCCCGACGCGCTGCAGTCCAGCCAGGACCCGTTGCTGCGTCAGTTCCTGCACGGCCAGCCCGATGGCCCCATCCCGTTCGACGCCGAGCCGCGCGCGAGGGTCGCCTGATGCCCTTCATCCAAGCCACCCGCTCGCTGGGCCGCGCCGGCCTGTTCTCGCTGACCGTGCTGCGCGGTTCGCTGCCGACCCGTGATTTCCTGAGCGAACTGACCCGCGAGATCTACAAGATCGGCGCGCGCTCGCTGCCGATCATCGCTGTCGGCGGCGCCTTCGTCGGTCTGGTGTTGACCCTGCAGGGCTACCGCACGCTGACCACCTTCGGCGCGGCCGATGCCCTGTCGACCCTGCTCGGCTTGTCGCTCTACCGTGAACTGGCCCCGGTGCTGACCGCGCTGCTGTTCATCGGCCGTGCCGGCAGCTCGATCGCCGCCGAACTGGGCCTGATGCGCGCCACCGACCAGATCAAGGCACTGGAGCTGATGGCGATCGACCCGGTGGCCAAGGCCGTGGCGCCGCGCTTCTGGGCAGCCGTGCTGACCGTGCCGCTGCTGACCGGCATCTTCTGTTCGCTGGCGATCAGCGCCAGCTACTTCGAAGCGGTGCACGTGCTCGGCCTGGACAATGGCGTGTTCTGGTCGGCGCTGCGCAACAGTGTCGACTTCTGGGACGATTTCGGCGTGGCGATGCTGAAGTCGGCGATCTTCGGCGGCACTGCAGCCCTGGTCGCCGCCTATGTCGGTTTCCACGCCGAGCCGACCATCGAAGGCACTTCGGTGGCCACCACCCGTGCGGTGGTCAATGCCTCCCTGCTGGTGCTGATGTTCAACTTCGTGCTGTCGGCAATGCTGTTCACCTAACCCTTCCATCGGCGGTGCGCGGTGCGCGCGGCCACAACGACTCGATCAGGTACTCCCCATGGCCATCCGCGGTCCCAGACTCGAATTCTCCGTCGGCGCATTCCTGCTGCTGGCCCTGGCGTCGCTGCTGGTGCTGGCCGTGGCTTCCACCAACCAGCGCTGGAGCTGGGGCGGTGACGGCTACGAGCTGAAGGCGCGCTTCTCCCAGGTCGGCCAGCTGCGCAAGCAGGCGCCGGTCAAGATCGGCGGCGTTACCGTCGGCCAGGTTGCCGCGATCGACCTGGACCCGGTCAAGTTCGAATCCATCGTGACCCTGCGCATGGACAGCAAGGTCAAGGACCTGCCGGCGGATACCTCGGCCGGCATCTTCACCAGTGGTTTGCTGGGCGAGAGCTATATCGGTCTTCAGCCCGGTGGTGATCCGGAAGTGCTCAAGCCCGGTGAGGAGATCGTCTTCACCCAGCCGGCGGTGGACCTGATCCAGCTGGTCGGCAAGTACATGTTCAGTGGCGGCGCCGGCGGCGGCGCAGACCCGAAGCCCAACGATGGCGCACAGGCGCCTGCAAAGGAACCGCAACCATGAAGATGAAACTGATCCCGGCCCTGCTCGCGTCCTCGCTGCTGCTGGCGACCCCGTTGCTCGCCCAGGCGCAGGCCGCGGCCCCCGCTGCCGCCGCTCCGCAGGCCCAGGCCGGCAAAGTGGTGATCGATGCCAGCAGCCGCATCCTGTCCACCCTGCAGCAGCGCAAGAGCGAGTTCAGCAGCAATCCGTCCAGCCTGCGCTCCTACATCGACAGCGAACTGAACCGCACCTTCGACCGCGACTACGCGGCGCGCCTGGTGCTGGGCACGCATGCACGCGGCGCGTCGGATGCGGACATCAAGCTGTTCGCCGATGCGATGGCCGACAGCCTGATGCAGCGCTACGGTTCGGCCCTGCTGAACATCCAGGGCAGGCCGAGCTTCCGCCTGAAGGGTGAAAGCCCGCTGCCCGGCAACCGCGGCGTGCGCGTGAGCACAGAGCTGGTGCGTGCGGGCAACGAACCGACGCCCGTCGAGTACTGGATGCGCAACGTGAACGGCCAGTGGAAGATCTTCGACGTCAACATCGAGGGCATCTCCTACGTGCAGACCTTCCGCAACCAGTTCGACAGTCCCCTGCGCCAGAAGGGCATCCGACAGGTGGCCAACGAACTGCACAGCGGCAGCATCCAGGCCGGACCGGCCGGCAATGGCAAGTAACGCGCTGGCACTGCTGGAAGGCGGCACCCTGCGCCTGCGCGGGGCGCTGGATCGTGCCGCAGTGATTGCCCTGTGGCCGCAGCTGCAGGCGTTGCCGGCGCAGCTGGCACGGCTGGAACTGGGCGAGGTCGAGCGCGTGGACAGCGCCGGCCTGGCCCTGCTGGCCGAACTGGCCGCGCGCGCGCGCAAGGCCGGCCACCCCCTGGTGATCTCCGGCATGCCCGCCGGCTACAACGAACTGAGCGCAGCCTACCGGCTGTCGCCCGACCTGGATTTCAACGCTACTTCTGCTGCGAGCTGACATGAACGTCGTACGCGCTCTCCCCCTGATCGTCCTGGCCGCCGCGCTCAGCGCCTGTGCCGGCAAGCCCGCGCGCAGCGATGCGCCGGTTGCCGATACGCTGGTTCCGGCCAGCCCGACCGCCGCCACCGATACCGCCACCGATGCCCCCGCACCGGCAGCGGAGCCCACCCCCGTGGCCAGCGGCGAAACGGCCACGGCCAATACGCCTCCGGCCACGGACGCGTCTGCTGGAACCAGTGCCTCGGCTGCCGCTGCGCAGCCCGGCGGCGACGATGATTTCGACGCGCTGTACGGCGCCGACGGTGCGGCTGGCAACGCGGTGGCCTACGACCCGTGGGAACCGTTCAACCGCAAGGTGCACCGGTTCAACGTGGCGGTCGACAATGCCGTCGCGCGACCGCTGGCGACGGCTTACACCCACGTGGTGCCACGCTTTGCCCGCACCGGTGTGAGCAACTTCTTCAGCAACCTGCGCTCGCCGGTA
Source organism: Stenotrophomonas sp. TWI169 (assembly GCF_039674705.1). Lineage (NCBI taxonomy): Bacteria > Pseudomonadati > Pseudomonadota > Gammaproteobacteria > Lysobacterales > Lysobacteraceae > Stenotrophomonas > Stenotrophomonas sp. TWI169. The sequence goes on from NZ_JBDJOB010000008.1 coordinate 13,186, forward strand.
ACGATCGTCAACCAGCTGCTGCAGGGCCGTCCGGATGATGCCTGGGACACGCTGGGTCGCTTCCTGATGAACTCGACGCTGGGTATCGGTGGCCTGTTCGATCCGGCCAGCAAGGCGATGGTCGCCAACCGCAAGGAAGACTTCGGCCAGACGCTGGGTGCATGGGGCTGGCGTCGCTCGCGCTACGTCGAGCTGCCGTTCTTCGGTCCCCGCACCGTGCGTGATGTGTTCGGCCTGGCCGGCGACATGCCGCTCTCGCCGATCCGCAACATCGAAGAGGACAAGGTCCGCATCGGCCTGCAGGGCCTGCAGCTGGTCGACAGCCGCGCGCAGCTGCTGGCGGTGGACGATCTGCGCAGTTCGGCGGTGGACGAGTACGCGCTGGTCCGCGATGCGTGGCTGCAGCGTCGCAACTACCAGATCGAGAACGATCTGCGTGGCAAGCGCAACCGCGGCCAGGACGATCCCAACTCGCCGATCCCGATCGATGCGATGCCGATGCCGCAGTGGGGCAACTGAGTCCTGCCGGCACCCCATGAAAAAACCCCGCCTCGGCGGGGTTTTTCATGGCGGGCGATCAGGCGCCCAGTGCGGCGTCGACGGCCTCGCGCAGACGCGCATCATCGGCGGCCACATCCGGCGCGAAGCGGGCGATGACCGCGCCGTCGCGGCCCACCAGGAACTTCTCGAAGTTCCACAACACCGCCGGCGCCGGGTGGATCGGAATCTCCTTGCTGGACAGTCGCTCGCGCAGCGGGCCTTCGCCGATGGCCTGCGGCTGCGCGGCGATCAGCTGCTGGTAGAGCGGGTGCGTGTCATCGCCGGCCACGCTGATCTTGGCGAACATCGGGAATGTGACATCGTAGGTCAGCTGGCAGAACTGCTGGATCTCCGCCTCGCTGCCCGGCTCCTGGCCAAGGAAATTGTTGGCCGGGAAACCGAGCACTTCCAGCCCCTGTGCCTGCTTCTGCGCATACAGCGCCTGCAGGCCCTCGTACTGCGGGGTCAGGCCGCACTTGGAGGCGACGTTGACCAGCAGCAGCACCTTGCCCTGGTAATCGGCAAGACTGGACGGCTGGCCGTCGATGGTGGTGAGGGGAATGTCCTGGATCGGGGTGCTCACGCGGGGTGCTCCGGCAACAGCGGGGAATGGCCCATCAGCATAGCGCCACGTGGCTGCGCCGGAACGCCTCAATCCACGCAGAGCGTGCCCTGTGCCTTGCCGTCGTCGATGCGCTGACGACAGCCGAAGTTCTGGCTGACGTCACGCTGGCAGGTGCCGGTGGCTGCCGTGCCGGCGGCGATGCCGTCGCTGGCCAGGCATTGGCCGGTGCAGTCACGCTTGCTGCTGCAGGTCTTTCCTGCGTCGGCGTATGGAATCACGCACTGCAGGCGCTGCAGGCGTCCCAGCGGCTGCAGGGTGCCGCCGGCGGCCTGGCAGTCCACATCACGCGCGTCCTGGTAGGCCTGCGTGGCCTCCGGGCCTGGCTGGGCATCACCGGCCTGCGTGGCAGGCGGTGTACTGCTGCATGCAGCAAGCACTGCGGCCAGGGCGGCACTGGCGGCAAGGTGGAAACGCATGGCGGTACCTGTTGGCGATGGACAGGCCGCCAGCATACGCATCGCCCCCGTCGGCAGGGTGTCTGCGTCGCTCAGCGGGCGTCGGTCCCGCCTTCACTTCCGTCATCCTCGCCGCTGCCTTCCGCATCCCCTTCGCCCAGGTCGCCGAGCAGCGATTGCGCCTGCTCGGTGGCCAGCGATTCCACTCCGCGCAGCCTGCGCTCGATGGTGCGCGTCTTGCGGCTGGCGTCGCCGATGCTGCGGCCCACGGTGCTGATCTGCTTCTCGGCCTTCTCGAGGATGCCGGCGAACTTCCCGAATTCGCTCTTCACCGCCCCCAGCAGGCTCCACACCTCGCTGGACCGCTGTTCGATGGCCAGCGTGCGGAAACCCATCTGCAGGCTGTTGAGCAGAGCGGTGACCGTGGTCGGCCCGGCCACGACCACGCGGTGATCGCGCTGCAGGCCGTCGACCAGGCCCGGACGCCGGATCACTTCGGCATACAGGCCCTCGGTAGGCAGGAACATCACTGCGAAATCCGTGGTGTGCGGCGGCACGATGTACTTCTCGCAGATCGACTTGGCCTGCACCCGCACCGCGCGCTCAAGCTGGATGCCCTGCAGGCGCACGCCCTCGGCATCGCCCTGCTCCTGCGCATCGAGCAGGCGCTCATAGTCCTCACGCGGGAACTTGGAGTCGATCGGCAGCCATACCGGCGTGTCGTCGTTCCTGCGGCCCGGCAGGCGCACGGCGATGTCGACCATCTCGCCACTGTCTGGACGGACCTTGACGCCCCGCGCGTACTGCTCCTGGGTCAGGGTCTGCTCGAGAATGTTCTCCAGCTGCACTTCGCCCCAGCTGCCGCGGTTCTTGACGTTGGTCAGCACGCGCTTGAGGTCGCCGACGCCGGTGGCCAGCTGCTGCATCTCGCCCAGCCCGCGCTGCACCTGTTCCAGGCGTTCGGAGACCAGGGTGAACGACTGGCCCAGTCGTGTTTCCAGCGTCGACTGCAGCTTCTCATCGACGGTGTGGCGCATCTGCTCCAGCTTCTGGGCGTTGTCGTTCTGCAGCGCGCGCAGCTGTTCTTCCAGAGTGGCGCGCATCTCGGCGATGCGCTGTTCATTGCGCTGGGTCAGCTCCTGCAGCCGCAGGCCCAGGCTCTCGGTCAGACGCTGCTGGGACAGCGCCCCTTCCTCGCGGCCCTTGCGTGCATCGTCCACCAGGGTCTGGCGCAGCGCGCCGAGCTGGGCATCGGTGCGGCCGGTGAGTTCCTGCAGCTGCTGGCCGAAGGCATGGATGCGCGCCTCCTGCTGCTGGCCGAAGCTCTCCAGCTGGCCTCGCAGTTCCTGCAGCCGCTGCGCCAGCAGGGCGCCGCTGCGCTGCTGGCTGTCGGCGGCTTCGGCGCGTGCCTTGCGTGCATCCTCGCCCAGCGCCTCGCGCAGCAGGTCCAGGCGCTGGTCGGTGCGGGTCGACAGGTCGGTCAGCGCCCGGGCAAAGCCATCCAACTGTTCGCGCAGTTCACTGCGGCCCGTCCGTGCCTCCTCGCGTACGGCCTGCTCCAGCCGATCATGCGGTGGGCGGCGCAGCAGGGCGACCAGCTGCAGGATGAGTACGACCAACAGGAGGCCGGCGATGAGCAGGGATTCGGTTTGCATGGCACCAGTGTAGGCTGGGCCAGTCTCAACTGCTGCGTCCCGCCCCGGTCATGCTCGCGCTGTTCGGAAAGCCCACGTCGATCAACGTACGCAAGGTGCTGTGGCTGTGCGCCGAGCTCAGGCTGGCCATCGAGCACGACCCGGCACCGTCGGCACGGCAGCTGGCCGGGCTGAATCCGAACCTGCAGGTGCCGGTGCTGCGCGACGGCGGCTTCGTGCTGTGGGAATCGAACAGCATCTGCCGTTACCTGGCCTCCCGCGCCGGACGCGCTGACCTGCTGCCGGCAGATGCGCAGGCGCGTGCGAAGGTCGAGCAATGGATGGACTGGCAGGCGACCGACCTCAACAGCGCCTGGCGCCACGTGTTCATGGCGCGCGTGCGGCAGCATCCTGACTATCCCGACGACGGCCGCGCCGAGACCGGCCTGGCCCGCTGGAATGAGCTCATGGGTCTGCTGGATGCCCAGCTGGCCGGCACGGGAGCGTATGTCACCGGCGACGACTTCACCCTGGCTGACATCGCGCTGGGCCTGTCCACCCAGCGCTGGCGCAGCACCCCCGGCGCCAGGCCCGCGCTGCCCTGCCTTGACGCCTGGTTTGACCGCCTGCGGTCGCGACCCGGGTTCGCCGAACACGTCGACAACGGTGACCCCTGAGGCAGCGGCACGTACCGCGAGGCCTCCTGCAGGGCCGGGTCATGCTTTGCTCTGCAGGAGGCAGACAGGCCTCTACCAGCCCTCGAGAACGATCTTGCCCTTGGCGCGGTGACTCTCCAGCACGGCATGCGCGCGACGCAGGCTCGCCGCTTCAATGCGGCCGAAATGCTCGCCCAGCGTGGTCTGCAGCACGCCGGCATCGACCAGGTCCGCGACGCGGTTCAACAGCACGTGCTGCTGCTGCATGTCCGGCGTCCGGTACAGCGGGCGGGTGAACATCGATTCCCAATGCAGCGACAGCGCCTTGCGCTTGAGCGCCATCACATCCAGCTGGCCAGGATCGTCGATCAGCCCCAACTGGCCCTGTGGCGCCAGCACCTCCACGATCTGCGCGAAATGCTGGTCGGTGTGGGTCAGGCTGGCGACATGCTCCACCTGCGCGATGCCCAGCCGTGCCAGCCCTTCGGCCAGTGGCTGGCCGTGGTCGATCACATGGTGCGCGCCCATCGCGTACACCCAGTCCTGCGTCTCCGGGCGCGAGGCGGTGCCGATCACGGTCAAGCGGGTCAGGCGACGCGCAAGCTGCACCAGGATCGAGCCGACGCCACCGGCCGCGCCGATCACCAGCAGGGTCTGGCCCTCGCCTGCGCCCTCGGCGATGCGCAGGCGATCAAACAGCAGCTCCCAGGCCGTGATCGCCGTCAGCGGCAGGGCTGCGGCGGCCGCATCGTCGAGGCTGGCCGGCTTGCGGCCCACGCTGCGCTCGTCCACCAGCTGGTACTCGGCATTGCTGCCGGACCGGTCGATCACGCCTGCGTAGTACACCGCGTCGCCCGGCTGGAACAGGGTCACCTCACTGCCCACCGCATCGACGATGCCGACGGCATCCCAGCCGAGCACGCGCGGGCCATCGGTGGCCATGTTGCGGCGGACCTTGGTGTCGACCGGGTTCACCGCCACCGCGCGCACCGCCACCCGGAGGTCGCGCGGGCCCGGCTGGGGAAGCGGCAGGTCGATATCGATCAGGGCCTGCGCATCGTCGATCGGCAGGCCGGCATGGGAATAGGCAATGGCGCGCATGGCAGCGGTCCAGTGGGGAAGGAGGCCACAGCGTGCGCCGCGCACGGTCCGCCAGAAAGGCGCACAATCGGGCAGGACTTTCACTCCTGCAATGAAAATGATCCGCTTCGACGACCTGCAGCTGTTCGTCCGTACCGCCGCACTGGGCAGCTTCTCGCAGGCCGCGCGCGAGGCCGACCTGCTGCCCGGTCAGGTCGCCGCCGCCGTGGCCCGGCTCGAGCGCGAACTGGACCTGCGCCTGTTCGTGCGCACCACCCGCAGCCTGCGGCTGACCGCCGAAGGCGCGCTGTACCTGCCTTACGCGCAGGAGGTGCTGGCGACCCTGCGCGAAGGCCAGGCCCGGGTGCAGGGCGAGGATGCCGAGCTGCATGGCACGCTGCGGCTCTCTGCCCCGTCGGACTTCGGACGCAACCTGCTGCTGCCGTGGCTGACCCGGTTCCGTGCGATGCATCCGCGACTGCGGCTGCATCTGCGCCTGTCCGACGAAGTGGCCGATGTATTCCGCGATCCGGTCGATGTGGCGATCCGCATCGGGCACTTCGATGATGCCAGCTATGTCGCCCTGCCCCTGCTGGAAGGCAACCGGCGCGTGCTGGCGGCGTCACCCGGCTACCTGCAGCGGCGCGGCACGCCGCGGCGGCTGGAGGATCTGCGCGAGCACGACTGCCTGGCCTACCAGCTCGGTGGTCGCGCCTACGACCGCTGGGCCTTCGAGGTCGACGGCCGTCGCGTGGTGATCCCGGTACAGGGCCCGCTGGTGTGCGACGACGCCGATGTGGTGCGGCGCTGGGCGGTGGCCGGTGAGGGCATCACCTACAAGTCCTGGCTGGACCTGCGCGAGGACGTGCTCGCCGGGCGCCTGCAGCTGCTGCTTGGCGGTGTGGGCAGCCACATCCCACTGCAGCTGGTCTGCCCGCACCGCAAGCAGTTCTCGCCCGCGGTGCGGCAGCTGCATGCGCAACTGCGCCAGTATCTGCAACCGCTGCTGTCGGGCATGCCCGAGGGCGGCGGCGGCCCCCTGTCGCAGCGCGCGGCACTGGCCGACAATACCGGCTCCCCGTAGCGAGAGAACACCGCCATGCCGTGGATGGGCATCCAGGACCTGTGGACGTTTCTGGTCGCCGTGCTGGTGTTCCTCGCCCTGCCCGGGCCTGGCACGTTCACCCTGTTGACCGCCACCGGCCGGGGCGGGGTGCGCGGTGGTTACACCGCACTGGCCGGCCTGCTGGTCGGCGACCAGATCCTGATGTGGCTGGCCCTGGCCGGCGTGGCGGCCCTGCTGAAGGCCAACCCGCTGGTCTTCCACGCCGTGCAGTACCTGGGTGCGGCGTATCTGGTGTGGGTGGGTATCAGCCTGCTGCGCACGCCCAGGCAGGAGGGCGGCGATGCCGGCCCGATCCGGATGCAGCCGGGTCGCTACTTCCAGCAGGCGATCCTGGTCAGCCTGCTCAATCCGAAGGCGATCCTGTTCTACATGGCCTTCCTGCCGCTGTTCATCGACCCCAGGGCGCACCAGGGCATCGCCACCTTCGTCGCGCTGGCGGGGATCATCTTCGTGGTCAGCATCGCCTACTGCTCGCTGCTGATCTGGGTGGGCAACCTGGCGCGGCGCCGGTTGATCCAGCATCCGCGCGTCAGCGACGCGCTGCGACGCGTGGCCGGGGTGTTCCTGGTCGGCTTCGGCATCCGCCTGGGACTGAACGGCTGACCGGCACGGCGACGGCTGTCGGGCCCGTTCCGCAACCTTTATGCTGATTCCGGCAGTGTCGTCGCGGTCATGCGCGCGCTGCGCCAGGCATGACCCCCGTCAGTGGTAATGCTGCGCTGCATTCGGTCACACTCGGAGACTTGTCGTTATCAGTCACCCCTTCCGAGGCCTGCATGTCCCTGCTCCGGCGCAAGTCCCTAGATTCCGTCACCGTCCACGAAGCCGGCAGGCGGCTGGTCCCGACACTCAGCTGGCCGCACCTGATCGCGCTGGGCATCGGCGCCATCGTCGGTACCGGCATCTACACGCTGATCGGCGTCGGCGCCAATCTCGCCGGCCCGGCCGTCCTGATCTCCTTCGCCATCGCCGGTGCGGTCTGCGCCTGCGCAGCCCTGTCCTACGCCGAGCTGTCGACGATGATGCCGGCCGCCGGCAGTGCCTACACCTACAGCTACAGCGCGTTGGGCGAGGTGTTCGCCTGGGTGGTGGGCTGGAGCCTGATCCTGGAGTACTCGCTGGTGGTCAGCACGGTGGCCGTGGGCTGGTCGGGGTACTTCGTCGGCTTCCTGGAGTGGGTCCACACCCAGTTCGGCTGGGACGTGACCCTGCCGGCCGCGCTGGCCGCGGGTCCGCACGTGGAAGGCGGCATGATCAATCTGCCGGCGATCGTCATCACCTGGCTGGTGGCCCTGATGCTGATGGCCGGCACCAAGGAGAGCGCGACCCTCAACGCGATCCTGGTGGTGTTCAAGCTGATCGCGCTGGCCATCTTCGTGGCAGTGGCACTGCCGGCCTTCGACAGCAGCAACCTGCAGCCGTTCATGCCGTATGGCTTCGCCAAATCACTGGGTCCGGATGGTGTCGAGCGAGGCGTGATGGCGGCCGCCGCGATCATCTTCTTCGCCTTCTACGGTTTCGACGCGATCTCCACCGCTGCCGAGGAGACCAAGAACCCGGGCCGCGACCTGTCGATCGGCATCATCGGTTCGATGATCGGCTGCACCATCGTCTACGTGCTGGTGGCGCTGGCCGCCGTGGGTGCGATGAGCTACGCGGTGTTCGGCCACAGTGCTGAGCCGCTGGCGCTGATCATGCGCCAGCTCGGCCACCCGACCGCGGCGATGGTGATCGGTGTCATCGCGATCATCGCCCTGCCGACCGTGCTGCTGGCCTTCCTGTACGGGCAGAGCCGCATCTTCTTCGTCATGAGCCGCGATGGCCTGCTGCCGCGTGGCCTGTCCAAGGTCAGCGCGCGCACCGGTACGCCGGTGGCCACCACGCTGTTCACCGCGCTGGTGGTGTCGGCCCTGGCCGGCGTGGCACGCCTGGACGAGATCGCGGCATTGGCCAATGCCGGCACCCTGGCGGCGTTCACCGCGGTGGGCATCTGCCTGGTCGTGCTGCGCGTGCGTGAACCGAACCGCGAGCGAACCTTCCGCACGCCGCTGGCCTTCATCGTCGGGCCACTGGCCGCGCTGGGCTGCATCTACCTGTTCATCAGCCTGCCGCACACCACGCAGCTGTACTTCCTGCTGTGGAATGTCGCGGGCCTGGTGCTGTACTTCCTGTACAGCCGTCGCCATGCGCTGATCGCGCGCTGATCCAGACCGCGCCGGGCACGGCCCGGCGCAGATCCGGCCCGGGCGGGGCGGTTACCCGCCCTGCCTGGCGGCGTAGTCCTGCGCCTGCCGCATCACCCGCAGCAGATTGCCGCCCCAGATGCCGGCGATCTGCTGTTCCGTGTATCCCTTGCGCAGCAGCCACGCGGTGATCTTCGGCAGCTGGCTGACATCGGGCAGGTCACTCAGGCCGCCGCCGCCGTCCCAGTCCAGGCCGATGCCCACGTGTTCGGGCCCGACCACCTGGAGGATGTGCTCGAAGTGGGCGAAGAAGTCCTCCAGGCTGGCGTGCCGGACGGGGTGTTCGTGGTCCAGTGCCTGTTCGGCCTTCAACAAGGCCACGCCCTGCTCGATGCCCATGCCTTCCCAGCCTCCCAGCTGCCGGCTGAGTGCTTCTTCGGCCTGTTTGCGCTCGGCCGTCTTGCCGGTGTCGATCAGATAGCCGCCATAGGCGTTGACCTGGATCACACCACCGGCCTTGGCCAGCTTCTTCAGCCGCGCGTCGTCGAGGTTGCGTGGATGGTCGTAGACCGCCTTGGCTGAACTGTGCGAGAGCACGAACGGCACCGGCATCATCGCCAGCAGATCGTCGAACACGGCATCGGAGGCATGCGACTGGTCGATGACAATGCCGAGCTTCACCGCCTCGCGCACCAGCGCCTTGCCGGCCGGGCTCAGGCCTTTCCACTCCGGTCCCTTCGGATCGGTCGCAGAATCAGCGAACTCGTTGTTGGCGAAATGCACCGTGCTCAGCAGGCGCAGGCCGGCACGGTGATAGAACGAAAGCAGGCTGGGGTCGGCCACCAGCGGGCTGGCGTTCTCCATGCTGATGTAGACCACGCGTTTGCCGGCGGCCTTGATCCGCGCCGCATCGTCAGCGGTCAGGGCCAGGGCGAACCGATCGCCGTTGGCCGCCACCATTTCGCGGATTTCCAGCAGGCGCTGCAGGCCGTGATCGCGCTCGGCCAGGTGGGCGGCGGCGCTGCGGTCGCCCTGCTCGGTGTAGATCGCCCAGAACCCGCCGTCCAGTGCTCCCTCGACCATGCGCGGGTAGTCCACCTGTGACAGCGCATTGCGATCATGGCGCTGTTCGATATCGAAGCCGGTGCGGCCAAAGTTGGCCGGCGTATCCAGGTGGCTGTCGAGCGTCAGCAGGCGCTGCTGCAATGTCTTGGCACGCGCAAGCTCCTGCGCGCTGAACTCGATGGCATGGGCGGTCAGCGGCGCGCTCAGCGCCAGGGCAAGCAGCACGGACAGACGGCGCAACGACGGCATGGGGTTCCTACCGGCAATGGGAAGAACCCGACCATAGCGCTGCGGCCGGCCAATTTGTAGAGCCGAGCGCATGCTCGGCTGCCAGACAGATCAGCCGAGCGTGGGCTCGGCTCTACAGCGCCACGCGGTCAATCAACCACGCGGCAGAACACCGCCTTCAGGTAACGCGATTCCTGCACGTGGGCCATGAACGGATGATCCGCGCCGGCACCGGCAACCTTCAGGATCTGCAGGGTGCGACCGGAGAAATAGGCCGCACGGCGCAGCATGTCCAGGAACTGGTCCTCGGCCACCAAGCCGGTGCAGGAGAAGGTGGCGAACAGGCCGCCGGGCTTGACCACGCCCAGCGCCAGCTTGTTCATGTCCAGGTACTTCTTCAGCGCATTGATCACCTGGTCGCGGTCGCGGGTCATCTTGGCCGGATCCAGGATCACCACGTCGTACTGCTCACCGCGGTTGGCGGCATCGCGCAGCCACGGGAAGATGTCGGACTGGATGAACTTCGGGCGCACGTTGTTCAGGCGCGAATTGCCCTTGGCGATCTGGATGACGTCTTCATCGATGTCGATGCCGACCACGTCCGAGGCCCCGCGTGCCGCTGCATAGACCGCGAAGCCGCCGGTGTTGCAGCACAGGTCGAGCACGCTCTTGCCTTCCACCTGCTGGCTCAGCCATTGCCGGTTCTCGCGCTGGTCGGCGAAGAAGCCGGTCTTGTGCGCGCCGGCCGGATCGGCGCGGAACTTGATCCCGTACTCGGTGATCACCGACGCTTCGGTGGTGGTGTTGCCGTGGAAATCGAAGCTTTCCTGCTTCTGCACGTGTTCGTCGGCGAAGCTGTGGAAGCGGCAGCCGGGGAACTGCTCACGCAGCGCATCGTAGATCCACTCGCGGTGGCGGAACATGCCGGCGGCAAAGAACTCGACCACCACCAGGTCGCCGTAGCGATCGACCACCAGGCCGGACAGGCCATCGCCCTCGCTGTGCACCACGCGCCAGGCGTCGGACACGGCGTCCAGCTTCAGCACGTCACGGCGCAGCGACACCGCCTGGGCGATCTTGCGCGAGAACCAGCCGGCATCAACCGCAACGGCCTGATGGGTTTCAAGAATGCGCACGGCGATGCGCGAGTGCCCGTTGTAGAACCCGCGCCCGATGAATTCCCCGTCCACCCCGACCACGTCGACGAGGGAACCGGGCTTGGGCCGGACGGTCGGCTTCTCGACCAGTTTCTGGAAGATCCACGGGTGGCTGGAGCGCCACGCGTTCTTGAGGCGGACAACGGGAAGGGGGGTATTCATCCACCTATTGTAAACCGGCCGCCGGGAGTCAGATCCCCGCAGGGGCTCTGACCCCTCTCTGGCGGGAACATGGGCTCGGGCCCCCTGCGGGGATCCGACCCCCGTGCCCGGGCATTTGACGGCGGACGCGGCAGGCCGCAGAATCGGCGCCAGAAGGGGAGTAGCTCCCAGACGTTGTCGCCGTCATTTCGAGCCCGCAGGCTCCGGTGCAACGGCAGTTCCAGCCGACTGGAACTGCGAGCGAGACCTTCGCCGTACTGGCGAAGCTCTGTCCCTGGATCCCCTCCCGATCCTCCGTTGCAGATCCTCGCCGTCCGGCCTGGCATTCATCTTTCCAACGGACATTCCCAATGCAGACGATCGGTAACATGTGGTTGTGGGGCGGCTTCGCAGCGGTGGTGGTCATCGCCCTGCTGGTCGACCTCGTGTTGATGCGCCATGGTGGCCCGCACAAGGTCACCTTCAAGGAGGCCCTGTGGTGGTCCATCGGCTGGGTCGCGCTGGCCCTGCTGTTCAACGCCGGCCTCTGGTACTACCTGAATGAGACGGCCGGCCAGGTCGTGGCCAACAAGGTCGGTCTCGAGTTCCTGACCGGCTACCTGGTCGAGAAGGCGCTGGCGGTGGACAACATCTTTGTCTTCCTGATGATCATGAGCTACTTCGCGGTGCCGGAGGAACAGCGCCAGAAGGTGCTGATCATCGGCATCCTGGGCGCGATCGTGCTGCGTACGATCATGATCTTCGCCGGCAGCGTGCTGATCAGCCAGTTCCATTGGCTGCTCTACGTGTTCGGCGCCTTCCTGCTGTTCACCGGCTGGAAGATGTGGTTTGCCGCCGGACAGGAGCCGGACCTGGAGAGCAACCCGGCCCTGCGCTGGATGCGCAAGCACCTTCGCCTGCTGCCGGAGTACGCAGGCAACGCCCTGAGCGTGAAGCGCGACGGCGTGCGCTGGTTCACCCCGTTGTTCGCGGTGCTGATCCTGATCGCCGTCACCGACGTGATCTTCGCGGTGGACAGCATCCCGGCGATCTTCGCGATCACCACCGATCCGTTCATCGTGCTGACCTCCAACGTGTTCGCGGTACTGGGCCTGCGTGCGATGTTCTTCCTGCTGGCCGGCATGGCCGACCGCTTCCACCTGCTGCCGTACGGCCTGGCACTGGTGCTGGGTTTCATCGGCATCAAGATGATGATCATCGACCTGTTCAAGATCCCGACCCCGGTCTCGCTGGGCGTGGTCGCGCTGATCATTGCCGCCACCGTCGTGCTGAGCCTGAAGTACCCGCCCAAGGAAGGCGAAGGCCAGGCCTGATCGCGGCTGGCAGACATGGCCAGCGGGATTGTCCCGCTGGCCGCTTCCACTCTCCCGCAGCGGTGGCCTTGGTTTCGCGCCAGCCACCGCCATTGCTTGAGGTATGAACAGCAACGCGCCCCTGCCCGCCGGCGACGTGCCGGCCCCCCGCAACGACCGCCTCCGCATCCTGCGGGCGTTCAATGTCAGCCTGGCCGCCGTGCTGGTGCTGGTGGTCGTGTTCGCCCTGCAGGGCACGTTCGACTGGCGCCCCTGGGCGGTAGCGCCGCTGGAAGCCAAGGGCCTGCTCGGCCTGCTCGGCGGCCCGCTGCTGCATGCCTCGGTCGAGCACATCGCCGCCAACAGCATCGCGATCCTGATCCTCGGCACCCTGGCCGGAAGCGTCTATCCCAGGGCCACCGTCCGCGCCCTGCCCCTGCTCTGGCTGGGATCGGGTGTGGGCGCATGGATGCTGGGCAATCCCGGCAGCGTCCATCTGGGTGCCAGTGGCGTGACCCACGGCCTGATGTTCCTGCTCGCCGGCCTCGGCCTGCTGCGCCGCGACCGCGCCGCCATCGCCACCGGCCTGATCGGCATGCTGTTCTACGGTGGCATGCTGATGACCATCCTGCCGCATGCCGACGGCGTGTCCTGGCAATCGCACATGGGCGGCGCCTTCGCCGGCATCATCGCAGCGCTGCTGTTCCGCACCGCTGACCCGCTGCCACCGCGTCCGCGCTACAGCTGGGAGGACGAGGAAGACAACGCAGAACCGCTGGCCGACGATGAACTGGAGCCGCCGTCGCCACACCGTGTGCCGGTCCTGTGGCAGCCGCGCGAAGGGCAGGATTACGTGGTCATCCCGTTCCGGCGGCCGGACGAACCGCGCGGCTGAGGTGGGATGGGTCCGCCGGGCATCGCCCGGCGCTACGGTTCACCGGCATCCCGGGTAGCGCCGGGCCATGCCCGGCGGCGTTGACGTGTCAGTTCGCCGCGTTGCCCGCCGCGCCAGTGCCATCCACCGCCTGCCGGCCCAGCGCCGGGTCATCGGTGAAGAACGCATCGATGCCGGTGGCCAGATAGGCGCGCATCTCGGCGATCGAGCCTTCGGCATTGCGCGCGTTGTCCGCCCCCCTGCGCAGGTTGCTGGGCTGGAACTGATTCTCCGGGCGGAAGGTATACGGGATCACCATCAGGCCGGCCGCGTGCGCATCGCGCACCAGCGCGGTCGGCGTTCCCAGTGCACCGTTGGCGTCCAGCGGAATGATCGAGCGCAGTTCAGGACCGATGCCATCGGCATAGGCCGCGATGTCCTTCAGGCCCGCTGGAGTCATCATCTGTGCATAGGTCAGCGTGCCCCCGGCCTTGGCGACGTCGGCCGGCTGGGTATCACCCTTCCACAGCAGCTGCAGCAGGCGGATGTTGCTGTCCTGCGGGATCTTGCTGCGCAGGTAACGCAGGTTGGCGGTTTCGAAGGACTGGATGGTGACCGGGCCGACGTTGGTGTAGGCATTGCCACGCAGCGCGGCCAGCAGTTTGTCTTCCATCGGCAGACCGATGGACTGGAAGTAGGTCGGATGCTTGATCTCCGGCACCAGACCGATGCCTCGATTGGCGCGGCCGGCCTGCTGGACCAGGAAGGCGAGGATTTCATCGAGACTGGCGATGCGGAACTGTCCGTCGTAGGCGGTGCTGCGCAGGTCGGGCAGGCGTTCGCGCGCGTACAGCGTCTTCAGCTCGGCCAGGGTGAAGTCTTCGGTGAACCATCCGTCCACCGTCTGCCCGTCGATGACCTTGCGGGTGCGGCGGCTGGCGAATTCGGGATGCGAGGCGACATCGGTGGTGCCCCCGATCTCGTTCTCATGGCGGGCCACCATCACCCCGTCCCTGGTCATCACCAGGTCCGGTTCGATGTAGTCGGCTCCGTCGGCGATGGCCTGTGCATACGCAGCCAGGGTGTGTTCCGGCAGCAGCGCGCTGGCGCCGCGATGACCATAGACCGACGCCCTGGCCGCGGCCGGGAGAGAGGATTCAGCACTCATGGCCACCGATGGTGCCACGGCCAGCGACAACAGCAACGCACAACCCCACGACTTCACTGCAACGTCCCCCAACGGTAGGTGATGGGCGGCAGTATGCGGCGGCAATGTGACAGGTGGGGGACCTGGGGTCGGATCCCCGCAGCGGCTGTCACCCCATGTGGCAAACGGGGTCAGAGCCCCTGCGGGAATCTGACCCCGGCTTACTTGCCGATGCAGAAGCTGGAGAAGATCCGTCCCAGCAGGTCATCGGCGCTCATCTGCCCGGTGATCTCGCCCAGCGCGTCATGCGCCAGGCGCAGCTCTTCGGCTGCCAGTTCCAGGTGTTCGTGGGCCAGCTCGCCATCAGCGCGACGGGCATGTTCCTGCGCACGCTCGATTGCATCCACGTGGCGGGTGCGCGCGGAGAACTCGCCGTCCACCTGTTCGCCCGCGCCTGCCGACGCGATCGCGCGCAGGCGCGCGTGGAGGTCGTCGAGTCCTGCACCGGTGGCGGCCGAAACGAACACACGGTCCGGATCGTCCACGGTTGGGCCGGCCTGCAGCAGATCTGACTTGTTGTGGATGTAGACCTTGTGCGGCACAGCCCGCACCGCTTCGCCGATGGCCGCCTCGCCCGCCGCCGGATCGCGTGCATCCAGCACGATCAGCGCCAGGTCGGTGCGTTCGATCTCCACGCGCGCGCGGCGCATGCCTTCGCGTTCGATGGCGTCGCCACCGTCGCGCAGGCCGGCGGTATCGACCAGGGTCAGCTCCAGTCCATCCAGGCGGATGGTCTCGCGCAGCGTGTCGCGCGTGGTGCCGGCGATGTCGGTGACGATGGCGCGTTCGCTGCCGGCAAGCGCATTGAGCAACGAACTCTTGCCGGCGTTGGGCGGGCCGATCAGCACCGCGTGCAGGCCATCGCGCAGGCGACGGCCACGCTCGGCATCGCGGCGCAGCAGGGCCAGGTCGCTGCGTGCCAGTTCCAGCCCGCGGCGCACCTGCGCGCCGCCCAGCGTATCCAGCGGCTCATCGGCAAAATCGATGGCCGCTTCCACATGCACGCGCAGCAGCACCAGCTGCTCGACCACGGCGTCGATGCGGCGCGAGAACACCCCGTCCAGCGAGCGACGGGCAGCACGCGCGGCGCGGTTGTCGCCCGCAGCGATCAGATCGGCGATGGCCTCGGCCTGAGCCAGATCGAGCTTGCCGTTGAGGAAGGCGCGCTCGCTGAACTCACCGGGCCGCGCCTGCCGCGCGCCGAGCGCGATGCAGCGTGCAACCAGTTGCTGCAGCAACACCGGGCTGCCATGGCCCTGCAGTTCCACCACTTCTTCGCCGGTGAAGCTGTTCGGTGCCGGGAACCACAGCACGATGCCATCGTCGATCACCTCGCCGTCGGCGTCGCGTAGACGTGCGTAATGCGCGTGACGTGGGCGCAGGCCGGTTGCGCCCAGTGCGTTGGCGATGGCGGCGGCGCGCGGGCCGGACAGGCGCAGGATGCCGACGCCACCTGCACCTGGCGCGCTGGCGATGGCGACAATGGTGTCGGTGCGGGTCGCGTCGTTCGTCACTCAGAGTTTCTCCAGCTGTGCGCGCGCCTGTGCAGCACCACTGCCCTGCGGCTGCAGCGCCAGGTAGGTGGTGTAGGCCTGCTTCGCCTTGGCCTTGTCGCCGGCGTTGAAGTAGGCATCGCCCAGATTCAGATAGGCCACGGCGCGCGATGGGTCGATCTTCAGCGTGTTCTCCAGCCAGCGCGCAGCTTCAGCGTAGCGCTGCTGGCGGTAGTAGACGAAGCCGAGGTTGTTCGCGGCCTGGGCGAAGTCCGGGCGAAGCTTCAGCGCCTCGGTGAACTGCGCGACCGCCTCGTCGTACTGCTTTTCCCGGTACAGCTGCAGACCTCGGTCATTGGCTTGCTGCGCGCGTTGGCGATCCGACGCAGGACCGGCGCTGGGCACCACCAGCTTGGCCCTGCCGCCCTGCAGGTCGGCCACGGTCACTGGCGCCTGGCTGCCCTTGGCTTCGCTGGCGGCCTCGACCTTGTTGTTCAGTGCGATCGCATCGGCAGTCAGCTGGCGCGTATCGGCGTTGAGGAATTCCTGGCTGTCCGGAACCTGGAACACGAACTCGCCGCCCTGCGAACCGGGCAGGCTGCCGAAGGCCGGCGTCTGGTGCGAAACGGCCGATACTGCCGGCGCCACGTAGGCGGCCAGTTCGGTACCGGTGATCAGGCCGTCGCCGTTGAGATCGCCCTTGCCGGCCAATGCCTGCAGCAGCACCCACGTGAACACCGAGTGCCCGTTCGGGCCGGCGTCGGCCACCTGCTGGTCGGCACCACCGGCGGTCAACATCTGCCGCGCGCTGCGACGCGCGTTCTCGCGCAGGAACGACGACGACGAGGGGCCACTACGGGTCAGGCCCAGGCCGCTGTAGCAGGCATCCATCACGAACAGCACGTGCTTGGCCTGCATGCTCTCGGCGATGTTCTGGATGTCGGTCATCGCGATGGCGTCGGTGGCGAACTCCTTCGGGTCCGAATCGACCGGGATGATGTAGCCAAGGTCGCGTCCGGAGGCGAGCTGGCGGGTGGCGCCGTGGCCAGCGAAGAACACGAACACGCGGTCGTTCTTTCCGGTGCGGTCATCGGCCAGGCGGTCGTGGAAGGCGGCGAGGATGTTGTTGCGCGTGGCCTGCTCGTTCTTCAGCACGATCACCTGCGAGGACGGGAAGCCGAACTGCCCGGTCAGAGTGTCGGCGACCGCCTGCGCATCATGGCTGGCGTATTCCAGTTTCGGCCACTTGGCGTAGCTGTCGATACCGACCACGATCGCCCATGATTTCTCGTAGCCGGTGGTGACGGTGGCGGCACCGGCATCCCCCTTGCGCGCACGCGCCACGGTGAAATCGCGGCCGTTCCAGCCGGCAAACTGGTAACCGTCGGCAATCAGCCGGTCGAGGATCTGCGGCAGCGCCTTCACTGCGCGATCGTGGATGTCGTGGAACAGGATGATGCCGCGCTGTTCCTTGTTCACCTGGTCGAGCACGCGCTGCACGATCGATTCCGGCACCGGATCGGCCCAGTCCATCGAGTCGATGTTCCACATGATCGACTTCAGTCCGGCCTCGTTCAGCAGCTGCATGCCTTCGGCGTTGCGCGCACCGTACGGGAAGCGGAACAGCGGCGCGCGCTTGCTGTCCACATCCTTCAACAGCGTATCGGTGTCCAGCACCTGCTGGCGCAGCGCATCACCGGTGGTGCGCGAGAGCTGCGCATGGGTCAGGCTGTGGTTGCCCACCGCATAGCCGTCTTCCATCAGCTGGCGGCTGATCTTCGCCATCGGGCCGAGACTGACCTTGCCATCGGCTTCGACCTTGCCGAGGTTGCGACCGACCTCGAAGAACACGCCCGGCACGTCGTAGCGTTTGAGGATGGCCACCACTTCATCGGTATAGGCCTTATGCGGGCCATCGTCGAAGGTCAGCACCACGGTCTTGGCCGGCAGGTCGCGGCCGAAGATCTCGCGGTCGCTGTCCTTCATCGACATCGGATACGGCTCGATCACCCCGTAGTCGCGCAGGATCGCTTCGCGGCTGTAGTCCTTGCGCAGGTGGGCGATGTAGTCCTCCCACTTCTCGCGTTTGAGCCCGATGGCACGGGTGCGCTCGAAACGGCTGAAGATGCGGGTCAGTTCCTGGTTGTAGTTGCGCTCGATCTCATCGAGCGCTTCCAGATCCTCGCCGATGCGCTGGTGCAGCTTCACCGCCGGCAGCGAAGAGTCGGTGCCGATGCGCTCATGCAGATCGCGCAGCACTTCGCGGAAGGCCAGGCGGTCGGCGTCGAACAGTTCCGGCGCCGACTCGATGTAGTCCAGCACGGTGCCGAGAGTGGCGAAGCGCTGGGAGCTGGAACCACGCAGCAGCGTATCGAACTGCGCGGCGATCGCCGTGCGCTGTTCCAGCCCATCGTGGAACAGCTGCTGGCCCACGCGTGTGGACCTACCACGATCGGAGGCCGACTGCTGTTCCTCGTCGGCCAGCAGCACGATGATCCGGCGGTAGCCGTCGAGCTGCTTCTGCAACGCAGCCAGCAACGGCGCAGCAGCCGGATCGGCGGCCGCCGCCACCTGCGCGCTGGGCTGGGTGACGGTGGTCGCCGGTGCCTTCGCATCCTTGTCACCACAGCCGGCAACGGCCAGGGTAAGCAGCAGCGAAGGAAGGAACAGGCGGAACGACGACGCACGTGGCATGGCCAACTCGGAAGTGGGAGGAACGGTGTGCGGGGAATTCTAACGCCGCATGCGAAAAGCCCGCCTTACGGCGGGCTTCTGCTGCGGTCAGCCGGCCAGCGGCCGACTCTACCGATCACTTCTTCTTGACCGGAGCCGACGCGGCGGTGGCCGGGACCGGGTCGCCGCCATGGCGCTTGGTCATCCACCACTGCTGCAGCAGGCCCAGGCCGCCGTTGACCACCCAGTACAGGACCAGGCCGGACGGCATGAAGGCCATCATGACGCCGAACACCAGCGGCATGAACTGCATCATCTTCTGCTGCATCGGGTCCATGCCCGGCGCAGGCGTGAGCTTCTGGGTGAACCACATCACCGCCACGTTGATCACCGGCAGGATGAAGTACGGGTCACGCGCGGTCAGGTCCTGGATCCAGCCCAGCCACGGCGCCTGGCGCAGTTCGACCGACTCCACCAGCACCCAGTACAGGGCGAAGAAGATCGGCATCTGGATGAGGATCGGCAGGCAGCCGCCCATCGGATTGATCTTCTCCTTCTTGTACAGCTCCATCATCGCGGTCTGGAACTTCTGGCGGTCATCGCCATAGCGTTCCTTCAGCTGCTGGATGCGCGGCTGGAAGCGGCGCATCTTGGCGCCACTCTTGTATTGCACGGCCGACAGCGGGTACAGCACCAGCTTCAGCAGCACCACCAGGCCGACGATCGCCCAGCCCCAGTTGCCGACCAGCTTGTGCACCTGGTTGAGCACCCAGAACAGGCCCTGGCCGATCACCGCCATCATCGAGAAACGGCTGTAGTCGACCACGCGATCCAGGCCCGGCACGTCTTCCTTGGCGATCAGGTTGACCAGCTTGGGGCCGACCCACAGGCGCGCTTCGGTGCTGGTGGACTGGCCCGGGGCCAGGGTAAAGGCCGGTCCGCGCGCTTCGATCAGGTCACGACCGTCCACCTGCGACAGCACGTAGTGGGCGACCTGGTCCTTCTGCGGGATCCACGCGGTGAAGAAGTGGTGCTGCAGCATCGCCAGCCAGCCGCCGGTGATGTTCTGGTTCAGCGCACCGTCCTCCAGGTAATCCTTGAACGCACGACGCTGGTACTTTTTGTCGTTGTCGTACCAGGTGGCACCGTTGAAGCTGAAGGAATCCGGGTTGGTCATGCTCCGCGACAGGATGGTCGGGGTGCGATCCAGGGTGCGGTAGACGTAGCCGTTCCACGTGGTGGCGCCGGCATTGCTGACTTCATCCTTGAAGCGCACGGCGTACTCGTTGCGCGAGACGGTGAGGGTGCGCTTGATGGTCACGCCGTTGTCGGCGGTCCACACGAACGGGATCTGCAGTTCGTTCTGGCCCTTGGCCAGCACGAAGTCGCGGGTGTCACCGACCAGCTTGAAGCCGTCGGCGCCGGGCACCGGGGCGTTCTTGTCCTGGCTTGCCCAGCCGCTGATCGCGCTGTACGGATGCGCGGGATCTTCGGTCAGCAGGCGGACCGGCGGGCTGCCTTCATCCTTGGTCTGCGGGAACTGCAGCAGCTCGGCGTCGAGCACGCGGCCCCCGTCCAGTACCAGGCGCAGGACGTCGGTGGTGACGGTCACGCGCTGGGCGGCCGGGGTCGCGCTGGCCTGGGCCTGCGTGGGCGCCTGGCCCGGGGCCGCCGGCACCTGGGCGGTGGGAACGCTGCCTGCGGCGGCGCCCGGCACGGTCTGCGCCGCGGCCGGGGCAGAACGGGTCGTCGGAGCAGGGGTCGGAGCGGCCTGCTCGCGGCTCCACTCCATCCACAGCAGCACGGCCACCATCAGCCAGGCAAAAATGAGAAATACGCGGGTCTGGTTCATCAGCGGACAGGCTCGGCGGGGCCGGAACGCGGTGCCGGCTCGGTCAAAGAGGGAGTTGCGATGCCATCAGGCGGCGGCATTGTGCCGTCCACGCCCGGCGCGGGCAATGCACGCAGGCGGCGCAGCAGGCGCAGGAAGGCCTGGCGGATGTCGTCATTGCTGGCGTGACGCGCAGCACTACGGGCCACGACGACAAAGTCGCCTGGCTGGATATCGGTTCGTGTCTGACGCAGGATGTCGCGCAGGACGCGCTTGATCCGGTTGCGCCCCACGGCGTTCGGATCGACCTTGCGGGAAACCGCCAGACCCAGCCTGGCCGGCCGGTCAGCCGGCAGCCAGTGCAGGGTCATCAGCGGATCGGACACACGGCGGGCGCCGTTGAAGACCGTTGAGTATTCGGCACGCGT
This sequence comes from Stenotrophomonas sp. TWI169, assembly GCF_039674705.1. Classification (NCBI taxonomy): domain Bacteria; kingdom Pseudomonadati; phylum Pseudomonadota; class Gammaproteobacteria; order Lysobacterales; family Lysobacteraceae; genus Stenotrophomonas; species Stenotrophomonas sp. TWI169. The sequence goes on from NZ_JBDJOB010000008.1 coordinate 33,835, forward strand.
GCGAACCCGCGCAGAGCGAGGGAATCGCTTGCGCAGGTCTGCAGTATTCACTGTCGAAGGGATTGCGTCTGCCGCGATGTGCGGCATGGCAATCAGGCGCTCAGGACTTTGCGGCCCTTGGCGCGGCGACGCGACAGGATCTTGCGGCCGTCAGCGGTCTTCATACGGGCACGGAAGCCGTGGTCGCGCTTACGCTTGAGGTTGCTGGGCTGGTAGGTGCGCTTGGTGGCCATTGGGGCCTCTCGTATGAATGGGACGGAAAGAACCGGAAATTCTAGAGAGGTACCCCACCCCGCGTCAAGCCCTGGGGACTACGCGAATTCACCGGCCTGTGCAATAGCTGTGGATGTTTTTGTGAATAAGTAGGGGACAAGCATTCCGAAGGCGGGCGCTCGGTGGTAGTCTGAGCCATCCATTTCCCCCCTTTCCGGCCTGTGTTTGGGCGCCTTGTCGCGCCCCCACCCCGGCCATCGGACGATTATTGCTGATGGATGCCTGGTCCCGTAGTCTCGAACGCCTCGAAGCGGAGTTCCCGCCTGAAGACGTTCACACCTGGTTGAAGCCGCTGCAGGCCGATCTGCGCGTGGACAGCCTGGTGCTGTATGCACCGAATGCCTTCATCGTCGACCAGGTGCGCGAGCTGTACCTGCCGCGCATCCGCGAGCTGCTGGCGCATTTCGCTGGTTTCAGCGACGTTTTTCTTGAAATCGGCTCCCGTCCGCGCCCGGTAGAGGCGCAGACCGCGCCGGTTTCCACGCATTCGGCGCACGCAGCCAGCGAACCCCAGGTGCCGTTCGCCGGCAATCTGGACAGCCATTACACCTTCGCCAACTTCGTCGAAGGCCGCAGCAACCAGCTCGGCCTCGCCGCTGCGTTCCAGGCAGCGCAGAAACCGGGCGATCGCGCACACAATCCGCTGCTGCTGTACGGAGGCACCGGACTGGGCAAGACCCACCTGATGTTCGCCGCCGGCAACGCCATGCGCCAGGCCAATCCGGGTGCGAAGGTGCTGTACCTGCGCTCGGAACAGTTCTTCAGCGCGATGATCCGGGCCTTGCAGGAAAAGACCATGGATCAGTTCAAGCGCCAGTTCCAGCAGGTCGACGCGCTGCTGATCGACGACATCCAGTTCTTCGCCGGCAAGGATCGCACCCAGGAAGAGTTCTTCCACACCTTCAACGCCCTGTTCGACGGCAAGCAGCAGATCATCCTGACCTGTGACCGGTACCCGCGTGAGGTCGAAGGGCTGGAAGCGCGCCTCAAGTCGCGGCTTGCCTGGGGACTGTCGGTCGCAATCGAACCGCCTGACTTCGAGACCCGTGCGGCGATCGTGCTGGCCAAGGCGCGCGAACGCGGTGCGGAGATTCCCGATGATGTTGCGTTCCTGATCGCCAAGAAGATGCGCTCCAATGTGCGCGACCTCGAGGGCGCGCTGAATACCCTGACCGCCCGCGCCAACTTCACCGGCCGTGCGATCACCACCGAGTTCGCGCAGGAAACCCTGCGTGACCTGCTGCGCGCCCAGCAGCAGGCGATCAGCATTCCCAACATCCAGAAAACCGTTGCCGACTACTACGGGCTGCAGATCAAGGATCTGCTGTCCAAGCGCCGCACCCGCTCGCTGGCCCGTCCGCGCCAGGTCGCCATGGCCCTGACCAAGGAGTTGACCGAGCACAGCCTGCCCGAGATCGGCGACGCATTCGCCGGTCGCGATCACACCACGGTGCTGCATGCCTGCCGTCAGATCCGGACGTTGATGGAAACCGACGGCAAGCTCCGCGAAGACTGGGACAAGCTGATCCGGAAGCTGAGCGAATGATGCACGGACGCCGATGAGGCGTCATCGCACAAAACGGTGCAGAATCCGGTAGCAAGCGCGGGATGAGTTGTGGATAAAAAAGGCGCCTGACAACGCGCGGAATTTATCCACAGCTTTCCCCACCCTCTGGGGGGCGGTAATACAGAGGGTTTCGAGGCCAGAAATCCTTTTTATTACAAAGACTTAACGTTGTTTTCCAGCGATTCTGTCTCTACCAGCACCACCAAGCTTTTGATTTATTCCACATTTTTTAAAGCATAGGGGCACGGAACCACATGCGTTTCACACTGCAGCGCGAAGCCTTTCTCAAGCCGTTGGCACAGGTCGTCAACGTGGTCGAACGCCGCCAGACCCTTCCGGTTCTGGCCAATTTCCTGGTCCAGGTGCAGAACGGCCAGCTTTCGCTGACCGGTACCGACCTGGAAGTGGAGATGGTGTCGCGGATCGCGGTTGAAGATGCCCAGGACGGCGAAACCACCATTCCGGCGCGCAAGCTGTTCGAGATCATCCGCGCCCTGCCCGATGGCAGCCGGATCACCGTCTCGCAGACCGGTGACAAGATCACCGTGCAGGCGGGTCGCAGCCGCTTCACCCTGGCAACGCTGCCGTCCAACGACTTCCCGTCGGTAGACGAGGTGGAAGCCACCGAGCGCGTGGCGATCGGCGAAGCGACCCTGAAGGAGCTGATTGAACGCACTGCGTTCGCGATGGCCCAGCAGGACGTGCGCTACTACCTCAACGGCCTGCTGTTCGACCTGCGTGGCGATGCGCTGCGTACGGTGGCCACCGACGGACACCGCCTCGCCCTGTGTGAAACGGATCTGGCCAAGCCCAGCGGCTCCAAGCGACAGATCATCGTGCCGCGCAAGGGCGTGACCGAGCTGCAGCGCCTTCTGGAGAGCGGCGACCGGGAGATCGAGCTGGAGGTAGGCCGCAGCCACGTGCGCGTGAAGCGGGACGATGTCACGTTCACCTCGAAGCTGATTGACGGTCGTTTCCCGGACTATGAAGCGGTGATTCCGATTGGTGCCGACCGCGAAGTGAAGGTCGACCGTGAGGCACTGCGCGCCTCGCTGCAGCGTGCGGCCATCCTGTCCAACGAGAAGTACCGCGGCATCCGCGTGGAAGTTTCGCCGGGCAACCTGAAGATCAGCGCGCATAACCCGGAACAGGAAGAAGCGCAGGAAGAGATCGAAGCCGATACCACCGTCAGCGATCTGGCCATCGGCTTCAATGTGAATTACCTGCTGGACGCCCTGTCCGCATTGCGCGACGAAGAGGTCATCATCCAGCTGCGCGACTCCAATTCGTCGGCGCTGGTGCGCGAGTCCAGCAGCGAGAAGTCCCGCCATGTGGTGATGCCGCTGCGTCTCTGACGGTTGCGCTGTTCCACGTGGAACCAGAAGACGCCCGGAACGTTCCGGGCGTTTTTTTTGGGGGGGGGGCCACGTGGAGCATCCCGTTTCTCCATCGTGCTGCAAGGGGCCAGTCCCCGGTGTGGCAGATCCCTATAGCTGTTCTGCCTGCCCGGATCCGCGTAGTTGCTCCTGTTGCTGACGCGACTATCCACAGACGTCGTTGCAGGCGCTGTGTGCCCTTCCTAGCTTCTAAATCTGGGTATAAATCTAAAGCCTGGTGGTGATGGTAGAGCCAGATTTCGTGGAAAACAGGGTCATCTCATTGATTTCATTGGTTTTTAGTGCAATGAAACCCCCTGCATATCGGCGCCTGGGGCTGGGGGGGAACCTGTGGATAGATTTCAGGCAGGGCCAAAGCGGCTTTTTTATCCACAGATTGCCCATACCTTGTGTATAAGTAATACCGGGTCGCTGTGCATAGCGTGAAACCGCTGGCTTGAAATTCTTGAAATCTGTGGAACCGCCACGGGTGTTGGTGCGCAGATTTCAAGGAAATGCGGCAGGTTTTTTGCGGGCCGTCGTCCGTAAGCCGGTCAGGACACGTTCGCAACCGCGCCATGGTCTGCAGGGCGATAGCCTGACGCCAACGGCGGACTTGACCGATGCAGTAAGCTGATGGATTCCCTGCCCCTCTACCGCTTCGTGCGGATGGTCCTTCGCACCCCATGCAGATCCGTCGCCTCGTCCTGCACCATCTGCGCCGCTTCGCCGTGGTGGATCTGTCGCCACAACCGGGATTGAATCTGCTGACGGGCGACAATGGGGCCGGCAAGACCAGTGTGCTGGAGGCGTTGCATCTGATGGCTTACGGGCGCAGCTTCCGTGGTCGGGTGCGCGACGGCCTGGTGCGCCAGGGCCAGGATGCGCTGGACATCTTTGTGGAATGGGACGAACAGCGCGGCCAGTCATCGCCGCACCGCCGCAAGGCCGGTCTCCGCCATAGCGGACAGGACTGGAAGGGGCGTCTGGATGGTGAAGATGTCAGCCAGCTTGGCAATCTATGTGCTGCACTGGCGGTGGTGACGTTCGAGCCGGGCAGCCATGCTCTGGTCAGCGGTGGTGGTGAGCCCCGTCGGCGTTTCCTCGATTGGGGATTGTTCCACGTGGAACCGGATTTTCTGTCCCTGTGGCGCCGCTACTCACGGGCGCTCAAGCAGCGCAACGCCCTGCTCAAGCAGGGAGGGCCGGCGAGGATGCTCGATACGTGGGATCACGAACTGGCTGAGGCCGGCGAACCGTTGACCAGCCGACGTCAGCGTTATCTGGAGCGGCTGCAGGAGCGCACCATCGCGCTGGCGGCCAGTCTTGCCCCCCAGCTGGGTATCCAGGCGCTGGACCTGAGTCCGGGATGGCGCCGCCACGAACTGCCGCTGGCCGATGCACTGCTGTTGGCACGCGAGCGGGACCGGCAGGCGGGCTATACATCCGTTGGGCCCCATCGGGCGGACTGGAGCGTGGACTTCAGCCATATTCCAGGGCGGGACGCGCTGTCGCGCGGCCAGGCCAAACTCACGGCCTTGGCGTGTCTGCTGGCCCAGGCCGAAGACTATGCGGAACAGCGCGGGGAATGGCCGGTCATTGCTCTGGACGATCTGGCCTCCGAACTGGATCGCACCCACCAGGCGCGGGTGCTGGAGCGCCTGCTTGCCGGCCCGGCGCAGATCTTCGTCACGGCAACCGAAACGCCGGCCGCGCTGCAGGCGCTGACCGACATCACCCGGTTCCACGTGGAACATGGACAGATCGTGGCTGTGCCATAGTGCGTACAACAGGGCCGCTCGACCCTGGCTGGTATAATTCGGGTTGCAATCCTTTCATTCTCGGCGCACCGCTTCCTGTGGTGCCCGACCTGCGGAGCCTACGGCAAGCGCAATGAGCGACGAACAGAACACCCCGGTAAACAATGGCAACTACGACGCCAACAGCATCACCGCCCTGGAAGGCCTGGAGGCTGTCCGCAAGCGTCCCGGTATGTACATCGGCGACGTCCATGACGGTACCGGCCTGCACCACATGGTGTTCGAGGTGGTCGACAACTCCATCGATGAGGCGCTGGCCGGTCATGCTGACCATGTCGCGGTGACGATCCACGCCGACGGTTCGGTGTCGGTCTCCGACAACGGTCGTGGTATTCCGGTCGGCAAGCATGAGCAGATGAGCGCCAAGCTGGGCCGCGAAGTCTCGGCAGCCGAAGTGGTGATGACGGTCCTGCACGCCGGTGGCAAGTTCGACGACAACAGCTACAAGGTTTCCGGCGGCCTGCATGGTGTGGGTGTCAGCGTGGTCAATGCGCTGTCGCAGAAGCTGCTGGTGGACGTATTCCAGGGCGGCTTCCATTACCAGCAGGAATTCAGCAACGGCGCTGCCGTCAGCCCGCTGGCCAAGCTGGAAAGCACCACCAAGCGCGGCACGACCGTGCGCTTCTGGCCGTCGACCGTCGCGTTCCACGACAACGTCGAATTCCACTACGACATCCTGGCCCGTCGCCTGCGTGAACTGTCGTTCCTGAACTCCGGCGTCAAGATCGTGCTGGCGGACGAACGCGGCGATGGCCGGCGCGACGACTTCCACTATGAAGGCGGCATCCGCAGTTTCGTCGAGCATCTGGCCCAGCTGAAGACGCCGCTGCATCCGAACGTCATCGCGGTCAGCGGCGAATCCAACGGCATCACCGTGGAAGTGGCGCTGCAGTGGACCGATTCCTACCAGGAAACGATGTACTGCTTCACCAACAATATTCCGCAGAAGGACGGCGGCACCCATCTGGCCGGTTTCCGCGGTGCGTTGACCCGTGTGCTCAACAACTACATCGAGCAGAACGGCATCGCCAAGCAGGCAAAGATCAACCTGACCGGCGATGACATGCGAGAGGGCATGATCGCGGTGCTGTCGGTGAAGGTGCCCGATCCCAGCTTCTCCAGCCAGACCAAGGAAAAGCTGGTCAGCTCGGACGTGCGTCCGGCCGTGGAAAGTGCCTTCGGCCAGCGTCTGGAAGAATTCCTGCAGGAGAATCCGAACGAAGCGAAGGCGATTGCCGGCAAGATCGTCGATGCCGCGCGCGCGCGCGAAGCGGCCCGCAAGGCCCGTGACCTGACGCGCCGCAAGGGCGCGTTGGATATCGCCGGCCTGCCGGGCAAGCTGGCCGACTGCCAGGAGAAGGATCCGGCGCTGTCCGAGCTGTTCATCGTCGAGGGTGACTCGGCAGGTGGTTCGGCCAAGCAGGGTCGCAACCGCAAGAACCAGGCGGTGCTGCCGCTGCGCGGCAAGATCCTCAACGTGGAACGTGCGCGCTTCGACCGCATGCTGTCGTCCGACCAGGTCGGCACGCTGATCACCGCGCTCGGTACCGGCATCGGCCGTGATGAGTACAACCCGGACAAGCTGCGCTACCACAAGATCATCATCATGACCGACGCCGACGTCGACGGCGCCCATATCCGCACGCTGCTGCTGACGTTCTTCTACCGTCAGATGCCGGAGCTGATCGAGCGCGGCTACGTCTACATCGGCCTGCCGCCGCTGTACAAGATCAAGCAGGGCAAGCAGGAGCTGTACCTGAAGGATGATCCGGCGCTGGACAGCTATCTGGCCAGCAGCGCGGTGGAGAACGCGTCGCTGGTGCCGGCCGCCGGCGAGCCCGGCATCGAAGGCGTTGCCCTGGAGAAGCTGCTGCTGGCCTACGCGTCCGCGCAGGACGCGATCGAACGCAATGCGCATCGCTATGATCGCAACCTGCTCGAAGCGCTGGTCGACTTCATGCCGCTGGAACCGGACACCCTGCGCAATGCCGGACAAGGCGAAGGCCTGGACGCGCTGGCCAGGCGCCTGAACCAGGGCAGCCTGGGCAGCCCGCGTTTCAGCCTGGAACTGCAGGAGGCCAATGAACAGCGCCCCGCGGCCGTGCTGGTGACCCGACGCCACATGGGCGAGGAGCACATCCAGGTGCTGCCGCTTTCGGCCCTGGAAACCGGCGAACTGCGCGCGATCCACCAGGCAGCCAAGCTGCTGCATGGCCTGGTACGCGAGGGGGCGACCATCACCCGCGGTGCCAAGTCGATCGAGGTCGATTCGTTCGTCAAGGCGCAGAACTGGTTGCTGGATGAAGCCAAGCGCGGTCGCCAGATCCAGCGCTTCAAGGGCCTGGGTGAAATGAACCCGGAACAGCTGTGGGATACCACCGTGAATCCGGATACCCGCCGCCTGCTGCAGGTACGCATCGAAGACGCCGTGGCCGCCGATCAGATCTTCAGCACCCTGATGGGCGATGTCGTCGAGCCGCGTCGCGACTTCATCGAAGACAACGCACTGAAGGTCGCCAACCTGGATATCTGACACAATCGGGACGTGGCCGGTGCGCGGGGAGGCGCGCCGGCCCTTGCCCCTTGATCGCAGGTATCTGATGTCCGCTTCCGCTCCGGTTTCCGCACCGCCGCCGGTTCCGCCGGCGACCGCCGCCCCCCGCGCCGCTTCGCCGCTGGCGGGATTCTTCATCGATCTGGGCATCGCCGCCGTCACCCTGTTCGGCCTGAGCCTGATCAGTGGCCTGTTCTGGGGCCTGTACCGCGGAATGATGGTCGGCTACGCAAACGCGAAGGCCAACGGCGCCGCACCCGATCCCGGCACCCTGACCGAAGCACTGGGCCAGCCGGGTGCCCTGGCGCAGATCCTGATGGCGCTGTTCGCTACCGGCGGCGCGGCCCTGCTGCTGTATTTCTGGCGACGACCGGCCAATGCGGCCGAACGCCAGGCGTCGCGTGACGCGCTGCGCCGGCCCTCCACCTGGGGCTGGACGCTGCTGGTGGCCACGTTGATCGTAGTGGGCAGCAACGGCATCGCCTTCCTGTCCCGGCAGTTCGGCATCGAACCGGTGCCGACCAACGTGGAACTGATGCAGAACGCGGTCGCGCGCTTTCCGCTGTTCCTGATGCTGTTCGCGGTGGTGCTGGCGCCGGCCTACGAGGAACTGCTGTTCCGGCGCGTCCTGTTCGGGCGCTTGTGGCAGGCCGGTCGCCCCTGGCTGGGCATGATACTGAGCAGCCTTGCCTTCGCCCTGATCCATGAAATTCCCGGCACCAGCGCCAACGGCCCGGCCGAGATCGCCCAGCTCTGGCTGGTCTACGGCGGCATGGGCGCTGCATTCTGCTGGCTGTACCGCCGTACCGGAACGCTGTGGGCGGCCATCGCCGCACATGCCCTGAACAATGCCGTGGCACTGGTGGCGCTGGTGTTCTTCGGCGCGACGTAACGGCTGTCCGCTTGACGAAAGATTAAGCAGCGACGATACACACTGCGCTCATGAACACGGGGGTGGACCCATGAAACAACTGCTGCTGGCCCTTGTCATCACCACCCTGGTCAGCGCCTGCGCGACCACCACCTCGCCGACCGGACGGCGGCAGATGATCGGTGGCGTCTCGCAGGCACAGCTTGACCAGCTCGGCGCGCAGGCGTTCGCCGAGACGAAGCAGAAGGAAAAGATCAGCACGGACGGCCGGCAGAACGGCTACGTGCAGTGCGTGGTCAACGCGCTGGTCGCCCAGCTGCCTCCACAATACCGTGGCGTACGGTGGGAAACCGCCGTGTTCGTCGACAAGGAACCCAATGCTTTCGCCCTGCCTGGCGGCAAGGTGGGCGTGAACACCGGCATCTTCACCGTAGCCAGGAACCAGGACCAGCTGGCGGCCGTGATCGGCCACGAGATCGGCCATGTCATCGCCCGCCACCACGAGGAGCGCATCACCCGGCAGATGGGCGCGCAGACCGGCCTGGCGGTACTCGGCGCACTGGCCGGCGCTGCCTATGGCGAAGGCGCGGCCAGCACGGTCAACCAGCTTGGCGGCATGGGGGCACAGACGGCGTTCCTGCTGCCGGGCTCGCGGACCCAGGAAAGCGAGGCGGACGTGATCGGCCAGCGGCTGATGGCGCAGGCCGGCTTCAACCCGGCGCAGGCGGTGGACCTGTGGCAGAACATGATGGCCGCCAGCGGCGGACGCAGCCCGCAATGGCTGTCCACCCACCCCGATCCGGCCAACCGGATCCAGGAGCTGCGACGTGATTCCCCTGCCCTGATGCCGGTCTACCAGCAGGCGCAGGCGGCCGGACTGCGACCAAAGTGCGGATGAGTGCGCAGTTTCATGCTGTATTGCAGCACATAAAACGATTTCTCACGCCATCTGTTTCTGATACGTTTGGCGGCTCAGATTTTTCTGACAGTCCGACTTTGCCGCTATCCGGCGGTTCGATCGAGGTGAACGATGATTTTCCGTAAACACAAAGCTGTGCTTTCCGTCCTCGTCGCGACCGCCCTGACCGGCGCCGTGGTCACCGATGCGCTCGCGCAGTCCTCGCGTTCCTCCGACCGTGGCAACCGCGGCGGCAGCAGCAAGCAGGCCAAGGCCGAACCGCTGTACCCCAATGCGACCCGCCAGGAGCCGGCGGCCAAGTCCTCGGCCAAGATGGGTGGCAAGCTGCAGAAACTGGTAGACAGCTACAACAAGGAAAAGTTCCCGGAGACCCGCACCCAGGCCGACGCGATCCTGGCTGACAGCGCCGCGAACGAGTACGACAAGTCGCTGGCCGCGCAGCTGGCTTCGCAGGCCGCCTACCAGACCGACGATGTCGCCGCCGCCATCGCCTACCTGAAGCAGGTGCTGCAGTTCAACGGCCTGGACAACAACGGCCACTTCCAGTCGATGCTGATGCTGGGCCAGCTGCAGCTGCAGGAAGACCAGACCGCCGAAGGCCTGGCCACCCTGGACAAGTACTTCGCCGAGAGCAAGTCGACCAAGCCGGAAGAGCTGATCGCCAAGGGCCAGGCGCTGTACCAGCTGGAGCGCTACCAGGAAGCGATCCCGGTGCTGAAGCAGGCGATCGCCGGCTCCACCGAGCCGAAGGACAGCTGGAACCAGCTGCTGATGGCCGCCCTGTCCGAGGCCGGCCAGACCGGTGAAGCCGTGCAGGCCGCCGAGGCCCTGGCGGCGAAGAACCCGAACGACAAGAAGGCGCAGCTGAACCTGGCCAACATGTACATGCAGGCCGACCAGATGCCCAAGGCCGCCGCGGTGATGGACAAGCTGCGCAGCAGCGGCCAGCTCACCGAAGAGCGCGAGTACAAGCAGCTGTACTCGATCTATGCCAACACCGAGAACAAGGAAAAGGACGTCATCGCGGTCATCAACGAAGGGTTGCAGAAGGGCATCCTGAAGCCGGATTACCAGGTCTACCTGGCGCTGGCCCAGTCCTACTACTACTCCGACCAGGTGCCGCAGGCGATCGATGCGTGGCAGAAGGCCGCCCCGCTGTCCAAGGACGGTGAGACCTACCTGAACCTGGCACGCGTCCTGCATGCCGAAGGTCGCGTCCCCGAGGCCAAGCAGGCCGCCCAGCAGGCGCTGGCGAAGGGCGTGAAGAACCAGGCTGATGCCAAGAAAATCATCAACCTGAAGTAAGTAGGAATAACGCCTGAACGCCTGCTCAGTTGATGCGCAGGCGCTCAGGATTGGTATAAGCTTGGAGGTTCCTGCGGTGTCATGCACCGCTGATCAGGGATTCCGCCCCCGGCATCCCGGCCCCACTATTGAGCTCTTGGCGCATGACGGAACAACTAGTCGTTCACCGGTACGAACAACCCGATGACAAGGGGCTGAGCTGGCCTCGCATCGTCGGCATCGCGTTTGTAATCGCCCTGCATCTGGCCGCCTTCATGATGCTTCTGATCCCTGCCGTGGCTCCCAAGGCCGCTGCGGAGAAGGAACGCAATGTGATGGTGACCATCGTCGACGCACCGCCGCCGCCGCCCCCGCCGCCGCCGCCGCCGCCGCCGACAGATACTCCGCCGCCGCCGGTGAAGAATCTGTCGCCGCCGAAGCCGTCGCCGGTCCCGCCGCCGCCGCAGGCGCCGGTCGTGGACGTGCCGGAACCGCGTCCGAACGATATCGTCACTCCGCCGACCCCGCCGTCGCCGCCAAGCCCGCCGGCGTCGATCGAGGCCAGCGTGGACATCTCGTCCAAGGCGATGAATCCCCCGCGTTATCCGCCGGCAGCATTCCGCGCAGGTATCCAGGGTGAAGTGATCCTGATCATTGATGTCGATGCCAGCGGCAACGTCACCAATGTCACGGTGGAAAAGTCCAGCCGTAACCGCGACCTGGACCGTGCTGCGATGGAAGCAGCACGCAAGTGGCGCTTCAACGCCGCTGAATCTGGCGGTAAGAAGACGGCAGGTCGCGTTCGCGTCCCGGTCAACTTTGCGCTGAACTGATGCGTTCGGGTGGCTTCGGGCCACCCCCGCTCCGGTTCGATTGTTTAGCTTAGCTACACCCTTTATCACCACACACAACAAAGGTAAGCGTCATGCTGCAGGAAATTTTCATCGCCGCTGCTGCCGGGGGCAATCCGTCCAACGCCCTGTCGCAGATGGGCTTCGAGCACCTGATCCACGAAATGACCACCAAGCCGGGTGATTTCGCTGTTTCCTGGGTCGTGCTGCTGACCCTGGTGATCATGTCGGCCATGTCCTGGTACTGGACCGTCATCAACATCTTCCGCGCCACCCGCCTGAAGAGCGCTGCCGATCGCGTCGTCAGCCTGTTCTGGGACACCCCGAACGCGCAGGACGCCATCCGTGCGATGGAAGAGCAGCCGGCTTCGGAGCCGTTCTCGAAGATCGCCCTGGACGCTGCCCAGGCAGCTGCCCACCACCAGCGCGCTGAAGGCGGCGGTACCGGTGGCCTGGGTGAGAACCTGAGCCGTTCGGAATTCGTCGACCGCGCCCTGCGTCAGGCCGTCACCCGCGAAAGCAACAAGCTGCAGTCGGGCATGACCCTGCTGGCCACCGTCGGCGCGACCGCTCCGTTCGTCGGTCTGCTGGGTACCGTGTGGGGCATCTACGGTGCGCTGATCAAGATCGGTGCCACCGGCTCCGCTTCGATCGACGCCGTTGCCGGCCCGGTGGGTGAAGCGCTGATCATGACCGCGATCGGTCTGTTCGTCGCGATCCCGGCCGTGTTCGCCTTCAACTTCTTCAGCAAGATCAACAGCGCGACCATCAGCAAGTTCGATACCTTCGCGCACGACCTGCACGACTTCTTCGCCACCGGTTCGCGCGTCCGCTAATTGCGGCGCGCTTCCACCCGCGACGAAGCAAGTAGTCATCAAGATCTAGACGGAGCCCGTTATGGCTTTCAGTAGTGGTAACAGCGGCGGCCCCATGGCCGACATCAACGTTACGCCCCTCGTGGACGTGATGCTGGTGCTGCTGATCATCTTCATCATCACGGCGCCCCTGATGTCCCACAAGGTCAAGGTGGATCTGCCGGAAGCCAACCTGATCCAGAATCCGGATGACGCCGAAAAGCGCTCCGGTCCGATCACCCTGGCAGTCAAGGAAGACGGCTCGATCTACTGGAACGACGAAGAAATCACCAAGCAGACGCTCGAGTCGCGCTTGGCGACCGCCGCCCAGCAGACCCCGCAGCCGCCGCTGAACCTGCGTGGTGACCGCACCACCAAGATGCGCGTCATCAACGACCTGACCAAGGTCGCGCAGGAGCAGGGCATGCTGGACGTCGGCTTCGTCGCGACCAAAGAAAAGGGGCAATAAGCCATGGCATTCAGTAGTGGTGGTGGCAAGGGCCCCATGGCCGACATCAACGTCACGCCCCTCGTGGACGTGATGCTGGTGCTGCTGATCATCTTCATCGTGACCGCGCCGATCATGACCTACCCGATCGCCGTGGACCTGCCGCAGCGCGTGCTCAACCCACCGCCGCAGCTGGTCGAACCGCCGCCGCCGATCGAACTGAAGATCGACGCCAGCAACCAGGTCTCGTGGAACAACAGCCCGATCAGCACCAGCGAGCTGCAGCAGCGGATGGAACAGGAGGTCCAGCGTGACCCGACCAACCAGCCGGAACTGCGGATCGATGCAAGCCCGGATTCCGAGTACGACGTGATGGCCAAGGTTCTGGCTGCCGCGAAGAATGCTCAGATGAAGAAGATCGGCTTCGTACAGCAGTAAACGCAATACCGCAACACAACAGTCATGACGCGACTGCAGACGCCCCTGGAGACAGGGGCGTCTTTTTTTGTGCCTGCGAAGCCCGACGGGGTCAGATCCCTTTCCCTGCGGAAAAGGGATCTGACCCCCTCTGACTTCACGCGCCCGCTATGATCGGCGCATGCTCGCCCTCTTCGACTCCCTCCGCCACTGGCTTGATGGCATTGCCCACCTGGGTTCGATCCTGGCCGTGGCCTACCTGCTGTACCTGCTCGCGCTGGCGGGCTGGATCATGCTGCAGAAGCGCGAACCGGTAGCCACGCTGAGCTGGATCCTGTCGCTGGCCCTGCTGCCCTACCTCGGCCTTTTCATCTATTACCTGCTCGGTCCGCAGAAGGTGAAGCGGCAGCGCCTGCGTCGTGGCCGCGCGCGATCGGGGATGGAGCATTACAGCGACGTCTGCCCGCCCGATGCCGATTGCACCGAGCTGGCCAAGATCGCCCAGGCCACCACCGGACTGGCGCCGAGCAGTGCCACCGAAGTGACCTGGCTGGTCGATGGCGCGGCGACCTATGCCGCGCTGCTGGAAGCGGTGGCGCAGGCGCGTGACCACGTGCATCTGGAGTACTACATCTTCAATCCCGACCATGCCGGAACCGCACTGCGTGATGCCCTGGTCGAACGTGCCCGCGCCGGCGTGCAGGTGCGGCTGCTGCTCGATGCAGTGGGCTCGTCCGCGGTGCCGCGACGCTTCCTGCAGCCGCTGCTCGACGCCGGCGGTGAAGCGGTCTGGTTCCATCCCCGCCAGCTGCTGAAGCCCTTCAAGCGACCGTGGCTGAACCTGCGCACCCACCGCAAGCTGGTGATCGTCGATGGCCGCCTCGCCTTCACCGGCGGCATCAACATCACCGATGACGAGGATGAGAGCCGCAACGCCAACGCCTATCGCGACCTGCACATGCGCATCCGCGGTCACGTGGTCCGCAGCCTGCAACTGGTGTTTGCCGAGGACTGGCTCTACGCCAGCGGTCAGGACCACTCGCATTTCGACATCGCGCGGATGTGGCCGGCGGACATGCCGCTCCGCGGCGAAGGCTCGATCAACGCACAGGTGCTGGTGTCCGGCCCGGACTCGGGCTGGGAGACCATCCACCGGCTCCACGTGGCGGCCATCCAGGAAGCGCAGGAGCGCGTGTGGCTGGTCACGCCCTACTTCGTGCCGGGCGAAGCCGCGCGGATGGCGCTGACCTCGGCCGCGCTGGGGGGGCTGGACGTGCGGCTGCTGGTGCCGAAGATGAGCGATTCCTGGTTCGTGACCCAGGCCGCACGGTCCTACTTCGACGAGCTGCTGCACGCCGGGGTGAAGATCTACGAGTACGGCCCCCGCATGCTGCATACCAAGGCCTTCATCGCCGACGACGATGTCTGCATCGTCGGCAGTGCCAACTTCGACCATCGCAGCTTCCGCCTGAACTTCGAACTGTCGATGATGATCAGCGACCGCGAGCGGGTGGCCGCCCTGGCGGCCCTGCTGGAGGCCGAGTTCGAGCGCGCTACCCGCGTGCACGACCAGGCCGCGGCCCGCTCGCTGTGGCTGCAACGCCTGCCCGAGGCCTTCGCGCGCCTGGCCTCGCCGCTGCTGTAAGGCGGCGCTACACTGCGGCGATCATCCGGGGAGCCTGACTATGTACTGGTTGTACCTGCTGCCGGCGCTGGGCTGTTTCGCCTTCGCGCTGAAAACCCCAAGCCCGGGGCTGATGGCGCTGGCGCTGCTGGCGGCCCTCGCCTTCCTGCTGGCCTGGGTGCGTGGCCGCTACGTGGCCCGGTTCGGTGATCTGCAGAGTGATCCCTCAACCCTGATCGATGCCGACGAGCTGCGCCGCCTGCGTGAGCAGGCCGAGGCCCGTGGCGCGGATCAACGCGACGAACACGATCCGTCCCCTCTTTCCAAGTAGTACCGTTCGATGACCCAGCTCAGTGTCAACGTCAACAAGATCGCCGTCCTGCGCAATTCGCGCGGTGGTGCCGAACCCGATGTGGTGCGTGCCGCCCAGGCCTGCCTGGATGCCGGCGCCCATGGCATCACCGTGCATCCGCGACCTGATCGACGCCACATCACCGCCGAGGACGTGCTTGCGCTGTCCACGCTGACCCGCGTCCGTGGCGTCGAATTCAACATCGAAGGCAATCCCTTCGCACCGCCACGCGACGGCTACCCGGGGCTGCTGCCGCTGTGCGCGCAGACGCGTCCGGCGCAGGCCACCCTGGTGCCGGACGGCGATGGCCAGATCACCTCCGACCACGGTTTCGACTTCGAGCGCGACGGCGAGCGCCTGCGTCCGCTGGTGGCGGAGTTGAAGGCGATGGGCTGCCGGGTCAGCCTGTTCGTCGATGCCGGCAACCCGCTGCTGGAACAGGCGGCCGAGGTCGGCGCCGATCGCATCGAGCTGTACACCGGACCCTATGCCGAAGCGCACGCCGCAGGCGACGCCGCAGCGATGCTGGCGCTGTTCGCCACGGCCGCGCGCCGCGCGCAGGCCGTTGGGCTTGGTGTGAACGCCGGCCATGATCTGTCGCAGGACAACCTGCGTGACTTCCTGGCGAACGTGCCGGAGGTGCTGGAGGTCTCGATCGGGCATGCGCTGATCGGCGAGGCCCTGTATGACGGGCTGGATGCGACCGTTCGGGGCTATCTGGCGCTGCTCTGAGGTAGCGCCGGACCCTGCCCGGCGGGGCCAATACTGTTGTCGCAGCCGCTGAGACGGCAGCGGCGTAGGCTACCCACATGGGTATCGCGATCAAAGGCCGAGGGTCCAGCTCCCACCTTGCCGGGCGCTTCGAGAGCACCGTCAGCGAGGCAGTGGACGACGGCTGGGAAGTGGATGAAAGCGAAGAGTTCGCGGCCCCCCGTCTGCGCACCGAGGTACGCGCTGAAACCGCGCGCAGCATCATCAGCCGCAATACCTCCCCGGACGTGGGCTTCAGCCAGTCGGTCAATCCGTATCGTGGCTGCGAGCACGGTTGTTCCTACTGCTTCGCGCGCCCGTCGCATGCCTATCTGAACCTGTCGCCGGGCCTGGATTTCGAGACCAAGCTGTTTGCCAAGACCAATGCGCCGCAGCTGCTGCGCAAGGAGCTGTCCCGGCCAGGCTACGTCCCGCAACCGATCGCGCTCGGCATCAATACCGATGCGTACCAGCCGATCGAGCGCAAGTTCAAGCTGACCCGTCAGTTGATCGAGGTGATGCTGGAGACGAAGCATCCGTTCTCGCTGATCACCAAGAACGCGCTGGTCGAGCGCGATATCGACCTGCTTGCGCCACTGGCGGCAGAGAACCTGGCCAGCGTGCATTTCTCGGTGACCTCGCTGGATCCACGCCTGTCGGCGAAGCTCGAGCCGCGCGCCTCTGCACCGCACGCGCGCCTGCGCGCGATGAAGCGTCTGCACGAGGCGGGCATTCCGGTTGGCGTGATGGTTGCGCCGGTGATTCCGTGGATCAATGACAGTGAACTGGAAGGCGTGCTCGAAGCGGCGCACGCGTCGGGCGCGCGTACTGCCGGCTATGTGCTGCTGCGCCTGCCTCTGGAGGTTGCACCGCTGTTCCGCGACTGGCTGGACGCCCACCATCCGGATCGCGCCGCGCACGTGATGAGCACCATCCAGCAGCTGCGCGGTGGCAAGGACTATGACAGCCGCTTCGGCACGCGCATGCGGGGCCAGGGGGTCTATGCGGATCTGTTGAACAACCGCTTCAAGCTGGCGCGCAAGCGCCTGGGCTTCGACGCCCAGAACAGCCACTGGCCGAAACTGGATTGCAGCCGCTTCCAGAAGCCACTGCCGCCGAAGGTGGATTCGCCTCAGGGGTCGTTGTTCTGAAGTAGTGGCACTGGCTACTGCGGAACGCGTATGGAAAACCGTGATCACGATCTGCGCCTCGGCGACGGATACGACATCGCGACTGCGCACATCGCTCTGTTCAACTGTGTGAACTCCAGATTACTATCCACTTCCTCCTGAACTCACGGTTCAGGCGAAAGCGACTTCAGATCTGGCAACACAAGGAATAAAAGCGAGCATGAAGCTCCGTTCGAAAGGCGTGTCTACCACCGCCGCACTTCTGCTGCCCGTGCTGATATCGGGCTTCCTCCTGGCACCTCCTGCGTCCGCGAAAAAGGCAACCAGGGTCTTCTATCAGAACAACAACGGGGACTCCGGAATCAAGGATCTGGACAAGATCACCGTTACCCATCTGCGTGGTCCATCAGTTGGCACTTCAGGTGTCATCTCGATTGGCATAGGGGTGTCCTACCACTCGGACGCGTCGATGCCCGCCAGGACAGCGGTGGAACAGGAAACCGACGATCGTCGTGATGACTGCGGCGAGCGCAAGGGCAACCCCGTTGTGCTCTACACCGGCAACAAGGTCGAAATCGAACGGGACTTCACCGTCGGTGGGGAGATGGGCCTGTACCTGGAGCGCACCTACAACCATCACTGGAGTGCTGCTGGCCTGTTTGGCAACCACTGGATCAGCAACTTCGACTACAGCATCGCATTCTCGAACGCGCAGAAGACGGCCTGGGCACAGCGGCCGGACGGTCGCAGGCTCAAGTTCGTCTGGAGCGAAGCGAACGGGCGCTGGAACGAGGATCGTGCCAAGCCGATCGCCTACCTGACAAAGAACAGCGATGGCAGCTTCACCCTGTACAACGAGGAGCTGGGCAGCGAGCGGTACGACGCCGCTGGATACATTACCGAGCTTCGCAATGAGCAGGGCGTCTTCTGGACATTCACGTACAGCGACAAGTATCTGCAGAAGGTTACGCATTCCTCCGGCCGCAGCATCCAGTTCGTCTGGTCCAATGGATCGCTGACACAGGTCAAGGATCCTGCGGGCAACGTCTACCAGTACACCTATACCCCGAATGCGTTCGGCACGGGGCGTGCGCGTCTTGCCAGCGCAACCCTACCGGGTTCGCCGCAGACCACGATCAGCTACCACTACGAGGACGCGCGATATCCAGGTGGCTTCACCGGCAAGTCCTACAACGGCGTGCGCTACTCTACTTTCGCCTACGATGCCAACAGGCGAGCAACGCTCTCGGAACATGCCGGCGGTATCGAGCGGCACACCTTCAGTTACGCCATCGAGAGCAGCGCGCCGGTGGCGGTCCCTCCAGCGCCAGTGCATCCAGGCGGCATCCGGGGCAACGAAGAGACGGGTTGGTGTGAGTACAGACCGGGCCAAGGCAATATCTGCATCCAGCCCCGGTCCTTGCCCGGCGGCCCAGTTCAAATCGCCGCCGATCCGAGCGCCCAAGGCGTGCTGTTGGCCGCAGCCGGGGATCGGACCCGTCCGGTCAAACTGAAGGTCAGCGAGACCAATCCACTCGGCCGCACGACAACGTATGCCTATGAGGACGGACGCCAGGTGTCGGTGACCGGCAACCGGTCAACGACCTGTCCCGCCAGCTACAAGGAACGCACCTACGATGCCAATGGCAATCCTGACCTCGTTCACGACTTTGTCGACAACGTCACCGATTTTGATTACAGCCCCGATGGCAATCTGCTGAGGAAGGCCGAGGCCGTTGGCAGCGCTGCGGAACGTGTCACGCTCTATCAGTGGGATGCGGCGGGACGGCATCTGCTGAAGGAAACGCGGGTTGGTGATCGCGAGACCAGCTTCAGCTATGACAGCCGCGGTAACGTCAGCTCGGTCACGACACGAAATCTCAGTGCTGCCGGCGTCAATGGTCAGGCCAGAACCACTCAGTACACCTATACCTACCACGCCAATGGACTGACGGCTTCCGTCAAGGAAGATGGCCCCTTGGCGCAGGACGACATCACGTCCACCTTCAATGCGAAGGGAGATCTGTCCAGTGTCACCAACGCGTTGGGGCACAGGGTGACGTACGCCGCCTACAACGAACTGGGGCAGCCGGGCCGTATCACCGGACCCAATGGCGATGTCCGTGAAATCACCTATGACGCTCGCGGCCGTGTTCTGGTAGACCGGATCAACACAGGGTCCGGTTGGGCAACGACCACAACGACGTACAACGCGACGGGCGACATTGCCAGCATCACCACACCTGTGGGAATCAAGACGCTATACAGCTACGACGCTGGCCGGCGCCTGATGAGCGAAGTTCAGCCGATTGGGGACGGCAACTGGCTGTGGACGCGTCACACGTATGACACCGCATCCAATCGCACACGCACTGAAATCGCGCAGACGGACTATTCCAGCGAGAGCGTTGTCAGGGGCGTAATCGACGAGGTCACCCACGACGCGCAATGGAACTGGTTCGTGCGAGGCTGGGCCTGCTCCTCGGGATCGGCTTCGTCCATCCAGGTTGATGGCTATGCGGAGGGCGGAACCTATCTCGGCAGCGCACAGGCGAACCTCGCCAGCGAGAGCCAGGTAGCATCCGCGTGCCAGGCAACAGGAAACGCATATCGATTCCAGCTCCCCCTCACGCTGGAACAGCGCCAGCAGCTGGGTGGGAAAAAGATCACGCTCTACGGCCACTCTCCGCTGGGCGCGCAGTACAACCGAGCTCTGGACAACTCCAGCACCTTCTCCATTCCCACCGCGCACATCATCGGTGATGTTGCAGGGATCATGAATGATGGGAACTGGAACTATTCCGTGCAGGGATGGGCCTGCTCGGTAGGAGTCAACGCCGCGACCACGGTTCATGTCTACGCAGGTGGACCTGCAGGGAGCGGCACCTACCTCGGCAGTGTGACCGGTATGTTGATCCCGAATGACGATGTGAAAGAGGCTTGCCAATCACAAGGCTCTTACTGGTTCGGACTTGCATTGGATGCAAATACACGAAGCGTTCATGGCGGAAAGCCGCTTTATGTTCATGGCATCTCTCCCTGGGGCGGCCCCAACCTGGCCATCAATCGGTCCGGCACGTTCACCGTTCCAACCATCTCGCGTACTGCTGAGCTGGTGCAGGCGTCAGCCGGCCCAGAGCACATCTTCAATGGTGAAACGTCCACGGTGACATTCCAGTTCCGGAACACCGGCAACGTTGTCTGGAACCCCGGTGACACCTACTTGGCGCTGACGACGTTGCGGACGAGTCAATCCGTGGGGCTCAACAATACGGTGGCTCCTGGTGCCGTCGCGACCTTCACCATCAACGTCTCGCCGGTCAACAGTGGCAGCGGAGTTGCCCAGTTCCAGTACTTCGGGCAGCTCGCATCCGGTGCAACCGCCTGGGGACCTAAGGGACAGATAACGATCAGAGCCGAGAACCATACAGGAAGCTGCAACCTGATCTTCTGTGAACAACCCCGCTAAGGAAAGCCAAGACCATGTCCACAATTGCTTTGGCCATGATGGGGCTCAACACCATCGTCTCGGCCGTGAACTACGACTACGACGAGCTGGGAAGGCTTGTCGCCGAGCGGAATGATCAGGGGCGCAATGTGCGCTATGCCTATGATCTGGAGGATCGGCTGGTGCAGACCACCGATTCCCAGAACCGGGTGAGCCGATACTCCTATGATCCGCTGGGTCGATTGCTCGTACAGACGGATGCGAATGGCGGAACGACACGCTTTGCCTACGACAAGGGTGACCGGCTGGCATCTGTGACCGATCCCCGCGGCCTGGTAACGACCTACCAGACCGATGGATTTGGACAGCTCTGGACGCAGAACAGTCCGGACACGGGTCGGACAGACCATGAGTACGACGCGGCGGGCAAGCGCATTGCGACAGTGTTGAACGACGGCAGCACTGTCGGTTACGGGTACGACGGGCTGGGCCGCTTGACCAGCCAGAATGCTGAGGGGCAGCAGCAGACCTATACGTACGACAACTGCGTGAACGGCAAGGGGCGTCTGTGTGCCCATTCGGCTCCAGGTGCAAGCGCGCGCTTCACGTACAACGCCGCAGGACAGCTGGTAAGCCGGACTGACCAGCTTTCGCAGGCGAACACCCTGAGTGAGGGAACTGTCAGCTACACCTATGACAGTATCGGGAGGAACAGCACCGTCACCTATCCCGATGGCACGCTCGCGAAGTACGTCTATAACAGTAGGGGCTTTCCGCAGTCCATGACCCTCACCAAGGGCTCGGTGACGCAACAGATTGTTGGACCCAGCGTCTACTCCGCTCTGGGAGCGCGGCAACGCATGCCCTTTGGCAACGGCCTGGCGCGCAGCTACGCGTTCGATCAGGGCGGCCGCCTGGAGGCCCAGGCGGTGCGGAATCAGCAGACCACCGCTCTCAGCCGCACGTCATACCGCTACAACGGCGACAACGAGATCATCAAGATCAACGACGATGTGACGAGCAACCTCAGCCAGGTCCTGGGCTATGACGCACTGGGACGCCTGAGCACGCTGACACGAGCTGGCATCGCCTATACGCTTTCCCATGACGCGGGTGGGAACTACACCGCGCTCAACGCAAAAACAGAGGCGACCCGCTACGTCATCGACGCAAGCAGCAACCGGATGCTGCAGTTCATCAACCAGGATGGCACCCGTACGTATCAGTACGATGCGCTCGGCAACAGGATCAGCGAAACATCGGGCAGCCGCATCTCGACGTTCACCTACGGCCCGTTCAACCGGATGATTCAAAGCAACGTAGGCGGGCAACGAACGGACTATCTGCTCAATGCCCAAGGGCAGCGCGTGGGCAAGAGCAGCGCGAGCTCGACCAGTCGCTACTTCTATGCAGGTCAGAACCAGCTTCTGGCCGAACAGACCGGGAACACCTGGACGAACTACCTGTGGTTCGGTGGTGAGCTGGTTGGCATCGACAGGAAGGGGTCGGTGAACTTCGTTCACAACGACCATCTGGGGCGGCCGGAATATGCGACCAACAAGGCGCAGCAGGTGGTGTGGAAAGCGTACAACTATGCCTACGGGCGCAGCGTCCTGAAGGACGATATCGGTGGGCTCAACATTGGTTTCCCGGGGCAGTACTACGACAGTGAGAGTGGGCTCTGGTACAACGGATTCCGTGACTATGACGCGAGCGCTGGGCGTTATGTGCAGAGTGATCCGATTGGGTTGGCGGGTGGGATGAACACCTATGCCTATGCGGAGGGAAACCCAATCAGCGGCTTTGATCCGCTCGGACTCTGCAAAACGGACTACCTTGGAGCGGTGCTGGGGGTAGCCGATATGGTCGCAGGAGCCGGCGCCTTGGCTGCAGGTGGGGCAGACGCCATCATTGCGTCTATCGCCGGAAGCGAAGATGGCGGACTTATAGGCTTATCTGTAGCTGCCCTTGGCCTTGCAACGTTTCACGACGGCGCCAACAACTTGGCGACAGCCTTCGACGGCAAACAGAGGACGCCAGCGTTGGAAAAAGTCGGTGGTGCGGTACTTGGCGCACACGGAGCTCAGATCGGACGATATGCGAGTGACTTCAACTCAGTCACAGGCCTGACTAAAGGAATCCGGAACATGCTACGAGGAAATGCTAAGTTGTCGGACGCGAACGAAGTCGCAAAAGGGATAAAAGATAACGTAACGGACCCTGCATCGCCCTGCGATTGTGGAAAGTAAAAATTATGAAAACACTTTTCTGGCTTGGCATGGCATTTCTATTGATGCTTCCGGTGAACTTCCTCGTGGTGACTATTGGCAGAATTCTGTCAGGCGAGGCCTGGGGAGAGAAGGACATGGTAGGTCTTGGCATGGCGATATTCGGAGTAGCGGCGGCCGTCATTCTGTATAGACGGCGCTCGCTCGGAAGCTCTCGACGACAAGGCAATCGTTGACGCTGATGTCAGTCGTCCGCTGTGTCGCCTTTTCCTTACGCCGCGTACCGGATGTATTGCTCGACGGCTCTCCAGCAGGCGCTGGCAGGACCACCGACCTGCCAGAACCTATCCGGCGATGTCCGTGATGCCTCACCCACCCCCAAACAACTTCTGCGCACTCTGGAACAGGATCCAGCTCGTCGCGATGAACTTGTCGCCGCCCTGCGGCCGATTGCCGCGATGGGTGTGGGTGAAGGCGGTCGGGGCGATCAGCAGGCTGCCGGTACGCGGTGCGATCTTGCGGCCCTGGAACAGGAACTCGGTTTCGCCTTCGTCGAATCCATCGTTGAGGTACAGCGTCCACAGTACATGCCGGTGCAGCGTTTCGGCCTGCGCATCCTTCGGGTACAGCTCGCAGTGCCAGTACGGGTAACCGCCCTCGCCTGCGGCATACCACTGCAGGTTGATCGCGCCCGGGCGCAGGCAGGTGCGCGCCAGGTCGGCCAGCTGCTGCTCCGGCATGTCGGGGAAGTCCTCGGCCGACAAGCGTCGCGGCTGGCCGTCGCTGTCCTGGATCTGCAACATCAACGGTGCGATCAGCGCCTGTGGATAACGGCGTAGATAAGTCAGCAGGCCCTTGAACACGGCCTGCTGCAGCTGTACGTCGACGTCCTGCCAGCCCTCCAGGCCGCTGATGCGCAGGTCCTTGCTGTGCTTGAGTTCCGGGAACACGCCGCTGCCGACGGCACCTGGCATCAGCCCGCGGGTGGCACGGAGGCGCTCGACGATGGCAGCGCAGACCTCCGTGGGGACCGCGTTGTGGATGACTTCGATGAAATCGACCGGGCCCTGCTCGTGCATGCGTGCATTCCTTCGGCGGCAAGGGCTTGATGGTGCCGTTTGCCGCCGTCGGTGTCACCCCACGGTCATGTCATCGAACTGCCATGAGCGCGTCCGCAGTGCGCCGCTCAGGCCTGTGCGGCGTCGTGCTGGTGGTGGTAGCGCACCGCCTCGGCCACTTCCTCGCGCGAGCCGAGAAACACCGGCACGCGCTGGTGCAGCTGGTCGGGCTGGATGTCGAGAATGCGCTCGCGGCCGGTCCAGGCGGCACCGCCGGCCTGCTCGACCAGCAGGCCCATCGGGTTGGCTTCGTACATCAGGCGCAGCTTGCCGGCCTTGGACGGATCCTTCCGGTCCCACGGATAGATGAAGATGCCACCGCGCGTCAGGATGCGATGCACATCGGCCACCATGCTGGCGATCCAGCGCATGTTGAAGTTCTTGCCACGCGCACCTTCCTTGCCGGCCAGCAGATCGCCGACATAGGCCTGCATCGGTGCTTCCCAGTGGCGCTGGTTGGACATGTTGATGGCGAATTCCTGGGTGGCCGCCGGAATCTGCATGTTCTCGGTGGTCAGCACGAACTCGCCCTTCTCGCGATCCAGGGTGAAGGCATGCGTTCCGTGGCCCACGGTAAGCACCAGCTGGGTGCTCGGCCCGTAGATGCAGTAGCCGGCCGCGATCTGCTTGCTGCCCGGCTGCAGGAACGCGTCATCGCCCGGCAGTTCGACGTTGGTCGGGCAGCGCAGCACCGAGAAGATGGTGCCGACGGAGACGTTGACGTCGATGTTGGAGCTGCCATCGAGGGGATCGAACAGCAGCAGGAAATCGCCACGCGGGTAGATGTCCGGCACCGGCTGGCTGTGGTCCATTTCCTCCGAGGCGCAGGCGGCGAGGTGGCCACCCCAGGCGTTGGCTTCGAGCAGGATCTCGTTGCTGATGACATCCAGCTTCTTCTGCGCCTCGCCCTGCACGTTGCCGGTACCGGCGTCGCCGAGCACGCCGCCGAGGGCACCCTTGCTGACGGCGATGGAGATGCTGGTGCAGGCGCGGGCGACGACCGCGATCAGCTGACGCAGGTCGGCATTGATGCGGCCGGCGTGCTGTTCCTGGATCAGGAAGCGGGTCAACGAGGTACGGGACATGGGCGGACAGGTCTCGGCAGCGGGAAAACGCCTATTGTCGCCCGTCTGGCCGCTGCGTGCGTGAGCGCGGGAAGGCGTAATCGTTTCCAGATGCGCTCGTAGCGCCTTCCTTTTGTCGAGGCTCGTGGGAAGGGGAGGCGATGCAGGACACGCTGCAAAAACAAAGGCGCCTTCCGGCGCCTTTGTCTTCAAGCCACTGGAGCGTGGGTTCAGCCCTTGGCCACGGTGGCCACGGCCTTGGCGACATACTCCAGGTTGTTCTGGTTCAGCGCAGCCACACAGATGCGGCCAGTGCCGACGGCGTAGATGCCGAACTCGTCGCGCAGGCGCTCGACCTGCTCGCGGCTCAGGCCGGAGTAGGAGAACATGCCCGCCTGCTCGTTGATGAAACCGAACTGCGGGGCGCCGGCGGCCGCCAGCTTCTCGACCAGGCCCTGACGCAGCGCGTGGATGCGTTCGCGCATCTCGGTCAGCTCCTGCTCCCACATCGCACGCAGTTCCGGGTTGGTCAGTACACCGGCCACCAGCGCTGCACCGTGGGTGGAGGGGCTGGAGTAGATGGTGCGGATCACGCGCTTGACCTGCGACTGCACGGCCTTGGCGTCGGCGGCGGTCGGCGCCACCATCGACAGTGCACCCACGCGCTCGCCGTACAGCGAGAACGACTTGGAGTACGAGTTGGCGACGATGAAGCTGTCGATACCGGCTTCGGCGATGATGCGCACGGCGGCGCCATCCTGCTCGATGCCCTTGTCGAAGCCCTGGTAGGCCATGTCGATGAAGGGGAACAGCTGGCGGTCCTTGAGCAGCTGCGCGACCTGCGTCCACTGCGTGACCGTGAGGTCGGCACCGGTCGGGTTGTGGCAGCAGGCGTGCAGCAGCACCACGCTGCCCGGCTGCAGCTTCTGCAGGTCGGCCAGCATGCCGTCGAAGTCGACACCGTGGGTCGCGGGATCGAAATAGGTGTAATCCACTACCTCGAAGCCGGCGGCACTGAACACCGCGCGGTGGTTTTCCCAGCTCGGGTTGCTCAGCGCGACGGTGGCGTGCGGCAGCAGCTTCTTGAGCACGTCGGCGCCGACGCGCAGCGCACCGCTGCCACCGACGGTCTGTGCGGTGGTGACGCGGCCTGCGGCCAGCAGCGGCGAATCCTTGCCGAACACCAGCTCACGCGTCGCCTGCGTGTACGCCGGAAGGCCGTCGATCGGCAGGTAGCCGCGCGGTTTGGCTTCGGCGGCGAGCTGCTGCTCGATCTGCTTGACAGCGCGCAGCAGCGGAATGCGGCCGCTCTCGTCGTAGTAGATGCCCACACCCAGGTTGACCTTGGTCGGGCGGCTGTCGGCGTTGTATGCCTCGGTCAGGCCCAGGATCGGGTCGCCTGGGACCAGTTCCACGTTTGCAAAGAAGGACACGGCGGTACTCGTTCGGTAGACGGAAAGGGGGGAGGAATTGCGCCACGCGGCTTGCGGCATTTCGGCCGAAACCGGCCCATCGTAACAAAGCCTGCCGGGGCTGGCCGCCACCATCGTCATCCGCGGACCCGTACCATGGCGTGCGTTGCCGACCGATCCATCAACCTGAATCATGAATCCTGCCCCACGCCGCAATCGCCTGCCCCTGTCCGCCCTGCTGCTGTCGCCGCTGGTCGCGATGGCGGAGCCGTCCACGACCGCCCTGCCCCCGGTGCAGGTGCAGGCAGCCCGTGTGCAGGGGATCGATCCGTTCGCCCTGCCCGCCAGCCAGGACACGGTCTGGATCGATGCTGACCGCGCCGGCACCGGGGCGCAGCTGTCCGAAGCATTGGGCGGGGTGCCGGGCCTGCTGGCCCGCGACCGGCAGAACTTCGCGCAGGACACCCAGCTGTCGATCCGGGGCTTTGGCGCCCGCTCGACGTTCGGCGTACGCGGGGTACGCGTGCTGATCGACGGTGTGCCGGCAACCATGCCCGATGGGCAGGGCCAGCTGTCGCACGCCAGCCTGCTGGGTGCCGAACGCGTGGAGGTGCTGCGTGGACCGTTCTCGGCGCTGTACGGCAATTCCTCCGGTGGCGTGCTGCAGGTGTGGAGCGCGCAGGGCCGGGCGGGCGACCCGTGGCGGCTGCGGCTCAGCGCGGGCGCGGACACGACCCTGAGCGTGGGTGCGCAGCTGCGCGGCGCGGGTCAGGTGCTGGACTACAACATCGCGGCCAACCACTTCCGTACCGATGGCTGGCGCGACCACAGCCGTGCCCGGCGCGAATCGCTCAACGCCCGCGTCGGCGGCGAACTGGCAGGCGGGCGGCTGGAGCTGCTGCTCAACGCGCTGGATGCGCCCGATGCGCAGGATCCGCTGGGTCTGACCCGCGCGCAGGTCGCGGCCGACCCGCGCCAGGCCACCGCCGTCGCTCATCAGTACAACACCCGCAAATCAGTGCGCCAGCAGCAGGCCGGCCTGCGCTGGAGCCGCGAGGCCGGCGCGCAGCGGTGGCAGCTGATGGGCTATGCCGGCCAGCGCTCGGTCACCCAGTATCTGGCGATCCCGCCGACGGCCCAGGCCAACCCGTTGCATGCCGGCGGTGTGATCGACCTGGACAGTGGTTATGGCGGCCTGGACGCGCGCTGGAGCTGGCAGGGCGAGGTGGCCGGCCGACCGCTGGACCTGGTCGCCGGGCTCAGTGCGGACCGCCAGCGCCAGCAGCGCACCGGCTACGAGAACTTCGTCGGCAGCACGCTGGGCGTGCGCGGGCGCCTGCGCCGCGACCAGATCGACATCGTGCAGAACGTAGACCAGTTCGCCCAGGCCTGGTGGCAGTGGAGTCCGCGCTGGTCGCTGCTGGCCGGCGTGCGGCACAGTGCCGTGCGCTTCGAATCGGACGACCGCTACATCACCGACCGCAATCCGGACGACAGCGGCCACCGCCGCTACCGGGCCACCACACCCGTGGCCGGCATCAGCTTTGAAGCCCACCCGCAGTGGCGCCTGCATGCCGCCGTGGGCCGTGGCTTCGAGACACCGACCTTCAATGAACTGGGCTATCGCGCCGACGGCCAGGCCGGGCTGGCGCTGGATCT
Organism: Stenotrophomonas sp. TWI169; assembly: GCF_039674705.1. NCBI lineage: Bacteria > Pseudomonadati > Pseudomonadota > Gammaproteobacteria > Lysobacterales > Lysobacteraceae > Stenotrophomonas > Stenotrophomonas sp. TWI169. The sequence goes on from NZ_JBDJOB010000008.1 coordinate 61,854, forward strand.
GGCGGCGGCGCGCAGCCTCACGCTGGAGATCGGCAGCAAATGGCATGCACAGGATGGAATGCAGCTGGATGCAAGCCTGTTCCGTGCAGATACCGACGACGAGCTGGCCGTTGCCAGCAATATCGGTGGCCGCAGCACCTACCGCAACATCGGCCGTACGCGGCGCCAGGGCATCGAACTGCAGTACCGGCAGCCGCTGGCCGAGCAGCTGGAACTGCAGCTGGCCTGGACCTGGCTGCAGGCACAGGTGCGGTCGCCCTATCTGACCTGTGCCGGCAGCGGCTGCCGTGTGCCCGATACCCGCGTGGATGCCGGTAGCCGCCTGCCGGGTGTTCCACGCCAGCAGGCCTTCGCCCGCCTGCAGTGGACGCCTGCGGACTGGCAGTGGGCGGTGGAGGCCACCGCGAGCAGCGATACCGTGGTGAATGACCTCGCCGACGAACGCGCGCCGGGTTACGCCCTGCTGCATCTGGAAGGGGGCCGCCAGTGGCGGCTGCCCGGAGGCGAGCTGCGTGCCTTCGCCCGGCTGGAGAACGTGCTTGACCAGGCCTACATCGGCTCGGTCATCGTCAACGATGGCAATGGCCGCTACTACGAGCCCGGCCCGGGCCGCCGTGCCAGTGTCGGCCTGCAGTGGTCATGGCGCTGACCTGACCGGCGGCGCCTGCGGGACGTCAGTCGGGCGCCTTGGCCGGCACGAACGGTGACGTCGGGTCGCTGGCCGGGAACGTTTCCTCCAGCGCCTCGTCCTGGTTGTCGCTGGCGTGCTGCTTGCGTTCGCGTCGCTTGAGCGGGCTCTCCTGCCCTCCCCGATGGCGGTCGCCGCCGTCCTTGCGGTCCAGCGCGGCCTGTTCAGCCTCGCGCTTCACCGGCAGATGCTCGCCGGACTGTGCGGCGTCGAAGAAGGGCGCGCCCGTGCCACGGAAGTCGGCATCATCGTTGTCGTGCTTGCCGCGCTGCTCGCCGGGAATTGGCGCACGGTTCTCGCGGAGCGGGTCTCGGGAGGTCTCTCGGCTCATGATCAGGTACCTGCGCACGGGGAGGACCACTACACCGCCACTGAGGTAAAGGCACCGCGAACCCTGCGTCATGAACATCTCTGTCACGGCTGGATAACGCTGCCGCCGGTATTCCTGCCCACCCGACCCGCTGCAGGAGCCGGTCATGCCCCGCCTGGAACGCCCCGCCCCGTCCGTGTTCAACGCCCTGCTCGATCCGCTCGGCCAGCGCACCGCGCAGCGCCGGACGCGTCGCCACGAAGATCCGCAGGCCGTGGCCCAGGATTACCTCCAGTACATGCTCAGCGATTACGAGGAACGTCGTGGTCACGGTCATCGCAACTGGCGTGACCTGTGCCCGGTGTATGCCTTCGCACTGACCACACATGCGGCGGACTGGCCGCGTGGGGATGCGGCCGATACCTGCGAGGAGCTGGCCGAGCATTGGGAACAGATGCGAGGACAGTCGCGGCTGGGCTGGTCGCAGGCGCGGCCGGTGGTGGAAGACGCATGGCGCGCGCTGGATCATATTCCGGCAGCGGCGGTAAGACCCCTGCTGCAGTGACCTGGCCGTGACGCTGCGCGCCGACCCGGCGTGCACGGCATCGACACGGGTGGTTTACACCCGGCACCGGAAGCTGACGGTCCTGCTCAAGCACAGGTGCGCGCATGGCCCGCCCGATCTGGACCGGAACACTCTCCTTCGGCCTGCTCAACGTGCCGGTGTCGCTGATGTCCGGCGAACGCAAGGTCGATCTGCAGTTCCGCATGCTCGATTCGCGCGACCGCAAACCGATCCGCTTCGAACGGGTCAACGCCGATACCGGTGAGGAAGTTCCGTGGAAGGACATCGTCAAAGCCTACGAGTACGACAAGGGCAGTTACGTCGTGCTGGAGGAAGCCGACATCCGTTCGGCGGCGCCCGAAAACCATGAGACCGTAGAGGTGGAGACCTTCGTGGACGCGGCGCAGATCGATCCGCGCTACTACGAAAAGCCCTATCTGCTGGTGCCGGGCAAGAAGGCCGAGAAGGGCTATGTACTGCTGCGCGAGACGCTGCGCAGCACCGGCAAGGTCGGCATTGCACGGGTGGTCGTGCGTACCCGCGAGTATCTTTGCGCGGTGATGCCGCACGAGCACGCCCTGGTGCTGATGATCCTCCGCTATCCGCAGGAGCTTGTCGATCCGGAGGACCTCAAGCTGCCCACCGGCACCCTGTCCGAGTACCGCATCACCGGCAAGGAAACGGCGATGGCCGAGCAGCTGATCGAGTCGATGGCTGGCGACTGGGATCCGTCGCAGTATCACGACGAGTTCCGCGAGCGCCTGCAGCAGGTGCTCAACAAACGGATCAAGGCCAAAGGGGGCACCACCCGGGTGGACGAAGAGCCTGCACCGCGCGAGGACGCCACCACCAACGTGGTCGATTTCATGGCCCTGTTGCAGAAGAGCCTGGATGCGAACAAGCGAACCCCCGCGGGCAAGACGGCCGCGCGCAAGGCGCCGGCGAAGAAGGCGGCCGGCAAGACAGGCAGGAAGACCGCGAAGAAGGCAGCGAAGAAGGCAGCGCCACGGCGCAAGGCGGGGTGATCCATGTCGCTGCATCAGTACCGGCGCAAGCGTCGGCTCGGTGGCGGCAACGGGCAGACGCCGGAACCGGACGACCAGCCGGCGCCGGGTGATCCGAAGCGGCGGCCGATCTTCGTCATCCAGCTGCATCACGCCAGTTCGCGCCATTTCGATTTCCGCCTCGAAATGGACGGCGTGCTAAAGAGCTGGGCGGTGCCCAAAGGGCCATCGCTGCGCGTTGGCGAGAAGCGGCTGGCGGTGGAAGTGGAAGATCATCCCCTGTCCTATGCCGGCTTCCAGGGCGATATTCCCGAGGGCCACTACGGTGCTGGTCACGTGGAGGTCTTCGACCACGGCACCTGGGCATGCGCGGGTGATCCACTGCAGGCGCTGGCAGCGGGCAAGATCGATTTCGTCCTGCATGGTCAGCGGCTGGCCGGGGGATGGAAACTGGTGCGGACCGCGATGAAGGGACGCCAGGTGCAGTGGCTGTTGATCAAGCGCGAGGACAGCGAGGCCCGCGACGCAGAGGCCGACGACCTGCTGCACGCGCCATTGCGTGAACACCCCGGGAGCGCGAAGAAGATGACGGACAGGAAGACACGCAAGGCGGAGTCGCGCTGGCACGCGCGCGCGCTGAAACTGCAGGGCGCCCGCGACCGCCCGTATCCGCGTGCATTCAAACCACAACTGACCGACCACCGCGATGCCGCGCCCGATGGCGATCGCTGGCTGCATGAGATCAAGTGGGATGGCTATCGCCTGCTGGCCGATCTGCACGGCGGTGAAGTGAAGCTCCGCTCGCGCAACGGGCTGGACTGGACCGGGGACTTCCCTGAAGTCGTGCAGGCCGTGCAGGCGCTGCCGGTTGATGACGCGCGCCTGGACGGTGAACTGGTAGTGCTCGACGAGAAGGGGCGCAGCGATTTCGCCGCCCTGCAGCGGGTCATCGATGGCAGCTCGAAGGCGCCGCTACGCTACCTTCTCTTCGACCTGCCCGGCGTGGCGGGAGTGGACATCAGCGCGGCACCGCTGCTTGAGCGCAAGACGCTGCTCAAGGCGTTGATCGGCGACACGCCCGGAACGCTGGCGTTCAGCGATCACGTGCTCGGCCATGGGCCGCAGGTCTTCGCCGCCAGTGGTAAGGCCGGGTATGAGGGCATCGTCAGCAAGCAGGTGGACGCGCCCTACGTCAACGTGCGTGCGCGCAGCTGGGTGAAGGTCAAGCATGAGGACACCGATGAGTTCCTGATCGTCGGCCATACCGCGCCGAAGGGCTCGCGCGTGGGGTTCGGATCGTTGCTGCTGGCAACTCCCGACAAGGACGGCCTGCGCTACGTGGGTCGCGTCGGCACCGGCTTCGACGATGACAGCCTGCGCGCGCTGGCGCGGACGCTGAAGCCGTTGGCGGTGGAGGACGCTGCGGTGGCGCTGCCCGCGCACGTCCCGTTCCGCGCCGCCAGCGTGCACTGGGTGAAGCCAGTGAGGGTGGCCGAAGTGGCCTTCCGTGGCTGGGGCAAGGAGGGGCTGCTGCGACAGGCCAGCTTCAAGCGGCTGCGCAGCGACAAGAGCGGCGAGGATCTGGCGATGCCTGCAAAGACCACGAGCAGCGACGACGCGGTTGCCATCAGCCACCCTGAGCGTGTGGTCTTCGCGAAGAAGAAGATCCGCAAGGGCGACGTGGTCGACTACTACCGGCAGATGGCGCGCTGGATCCTGCCCGGGATCGTGGGCAGGCCCCTTTCGCTGCTGCGCTGCCCTGATGGCGCGGGCAAGGCCTGCTTCTTCCAGAAGCACCACGGCCCGGGCCTGGGCGACGCCGTGCATGCGGTCCCCCTGCAGCAGAAGAGCGGTCGCGAGGACTACGTCTACATCGACGATGTGCGCGGCCTGCTGCAGCTGGTGCAGATGAACACGCTCGAGCTGCATCCCTGGGGCGCCACGGTCGCCGATCCCGAACATCCGGATCGGCTGGTATTCGATCTGGACCCCGGTGAGGGCGTCGGCTGGAACGAGGTCAAGGCCGGCGCGCGCGACGTGCGCGACCGGTTGCAGGAGATCGGCCTGCGCAGTTTCGTGCGGCTGTCCGGCGGCAAGGGCGTGCATGTGGTGGTCCCCCTGCAGCCCGCCGCCGACTGGGAACAGGCGAAGGCATTCTGCGAGGCCTTCGCGCAGGCGATGGCACAGCAGGCGCCCGAACGCTATGTGGCGACGATGAGCAAGGCCAAGCGCGGCGGTGTGATCTTCATCGATTGGTTGCGCAATACGCGTGGCGCGACCAGCGTCTGCTCCTGGTCGCTGCGCGCCCGCGAAAGTGCGGGCGTGGCGGTGCCGCTGCGCTGGGAAGAGCTTGCGCAGATCAAGGCGGCCGACGCCTTCCCGCTCGACAAGGCGCTGGCGCGGGCCAAGCGCCTGAAGGCCGATCCGTGGCAGGGCATCAATGCGGTGAAGCAGACCCTGCCGTCGCTCGATCTGTAGGGCCGGGGCATTGGCCACGGCCCTGCAGCGGCGGGCTCAGAAGTCCGCGCGGATGCCGAAGGTGATGCGACGGCCGGAGAACTCGTACTGGGTCGGGAAGGCCTTGTCGATGGTGTAGCCGGTGGTCTTCTCGTCGAGCAGATTGATCGCCTCCAGGTTCAGCTTCCAGGTGTCGGTGAGGCGGAACCCGATCGAGGCATCGAGCTGGCCATAGGCATCGCGGTAGACCGGATACATGTTCAGGTGGATGTACTCGACGTACTTGTCCTTGTAGTTGTACGAGGCGCGCGCGCTGAAGCGGTCGTTCTCGTAGTACAGGGTGAGGTTGTACGCCTTCTCGGCCAGGCCTTCCGGCGGCGTCGGGATGTCCAGGTCGGACGCACCGGTGAGTGAGTTGTCCAGCTGGGTGTAGTTGGCATTGATGCCCCAGCCCTCCAGTGCCGGGTGCAGCATCGACAGCGGCAGCTGCGCGACCAGCTCCACGCCGGTGACCTTGTAGGAACCGTCGGCGTTGACCGGCTGGTAGACCTCGAAGTCGTAGTAGCCGTCCAGCGAACCGTTGGCGTTGAGCTTCTCCACGTTCGGCACGATGCCGGTCAACGACTGCCGCACCACGCCGTCGATCTTCTTGGAGAAGTACGACGCGGCCAGCAGGCCACCGTTCTGCAGGTACTTTTCCAGGCCCACTTCCCACTGCCTGGCGGTGGTCGGCTTCAGTGCCGGGTTGCCGTCCATGAAGCGGAAGCTGCTCCAGCTGACGGTGCGGCGGTAGGCAATGTCGGTCAGCGACGGACGCATCAGTGTTTCCGAGGCAGCACCGCGCAGCACCAGGCCGTCGGCGATCTCGGCGGTCATGTTGAAGCTGGGCAGGATCCTGCTGTAGTCGCCGCTGCTCGAAATCGGCGTCGGCGTGTAGCCGTTGCTGCCATCGGCGTTCTGCACCGGATGGAAGCCTGACGAATCGACGTCGGTGTCGATCGAACGCACGCCGAGGTTGGCGTACACCGGTACCTGTCCGATATCGAAGTAGAGATCGGCCATGGCATACAGCGCCAGGGTCTTCTCCTTCACCTCGTAGTACTGGCCCGGATCGATCGGGGTTTCATAGCCCGGGTAGCGGAACGTAGCGCGCGCATAGGCGTTGGAAACCTGCTGCCAGTCCAGGTCGCTCGGGCGATACGCACCACCCGGTGCCAGCTGGCTGATCCACACCGGGTTGCTGTCGGCCAGCGTGCGCGTATTGACCCAGGCGGCGCTGCCGGCGGTCGGGCCCTGGATCTTGCCGCTGCCGAACGCGCGTTCCTTGGTCTTGTCGGTGTAGCGCGTGCCGAACTGCACGCCGCTCAGTGCCGGGAAGAAGGCCAGGTTCATCTGCCGCCTCAGGTCGAGCTGCGCGGCGTACTTGTCATCCTTCACCTTCTCCAGCTCGGTCTCGTACGCTTCGAACAGGTACTTGTCCACGGCGTTGTACATGTCGAAACCGCCAGTTGTGCTCGGCACGGTCTCGCCACCGTTGCGGGTCCAGCGCGTGCGCGACGGCGCGTAGGCCACGTGCTTGAGGTTGGCGTAGTCCGAGTCCTTGCGCGCGCCGGAGTAGCCGACCAGCGCGTCGATGTCCCAGTTGCCCACCTTCCAGTCCAGCGTGCTGCTGAACTGACGGTAGTCGGTATTGGCGTTGCGTTCCTTGCTCAGGATTTCGTGCTGGGTGGCGGTGTAGGACACGTCCTTCAGCACGGTGATGCCGTAGGCCGACAGCGTGTCACGGTCGTAGTCGTGGATGGTGTCCAGCGTGCTGCGGCTGGAGGCCGAGTACGCTGCGGCATCGTACTCGTCCTCGTGTGTGTCGTAGCTGCCGAGCATGGCGTCGAAGCTGAGCGAGAACGTGTCGCTGGGCTTGAACTGCAGCGAGGCGGTGGCGCCCCACTGGTCCTGCTCGTTGAGGTAGACGCGGTCGCCGACCTTGTCCTGGAAGACAATCCGGCTGGTTTCATCCTTGTCCATCCGGTTGCTGACGACGATGCCGGCATCGCGCGCCAGCACCGCGGCGGCCTGCGAACCGCGCGTACCCGACGCCTCCAGGAAGCGGCCCATGGGACGGAAGTTGATGCCTGAGTTGGAGTCGGTGCGGTTGCTGCGCTTGGCCTTGGAGAACGACACCAGGCCGCCCCAGTCGCCCCAGGTGTCACTGGCGAGGAAGGAGATCTTCGGATCGATCTTGCCGTTGATCGAGTTGTGCGAAGCTTCGGCCGACGCACTGAACTTCGGCTCGGGGAAGTCGAATGGCTTGGCCGTTTCGATGTAGACCGAGCCGGCGATGCCGCCTTCCTCATCGGCGGCGGTCGGCGACTTCTGCACGGTCACCGTCTGCACCACGTCCGAGGCGAAGATGTCGAACTGCACGTCGCGTCCGCCACTGCCGGAGGCCGTCGCCAGGTTGTTGATCGAGACCAGGGTGAACTCGCTGGGCAGGCCGCGCACGCTGACCCTGCTGCCCAGGCCCTTGTTGCGTTCGATGGTGACGCCCGGCATGCGCTGCAGCGCTTCGGCGAGATTCTGCTCGGGAAAATCGGCCACGTCGGTGGCGACGATCGAGTCGGAGAAGCCGATGTTGGCGCGCTTCAGGTCGACGGCGCGCTCCAGGCTCCGTGCATAGCTGCCGGTCACGGTGACCGTGTCCAGCTGCTGCAGCTGTTGGCGGGTATCGCCTTCGATCGCCTCCTCGGCCATCGCTTCGACGGGCAGCACGGCCAGGCCGCCGATCAGCACCGCATGCACGGCGCGGGACAACAGCTTCGCTTGGGAGGCCGCGGCGGCGGCCTCCCGGGTCTGGTAACGCATCGGATGATTCCCCGGTTCCCTGTGGTGTCTTACGCCGCGCCTGTTCCCGGGTTCCGTGGGTACAGGCCCCTGCGCCGCGTTGCCGACGTTCGGCGGGCACCGAGCCTAGGGGGAGATTGTTAAGCCCGTGTTGCGATGCGTGAGGGCCGGCGTCCGAACCCCCATCCCAGCAGCAGCTGCACCGGCAGTGATACCAGCAGGCCGATGACGAACCAGCGTGGGAAATCCTCGCCGAGCGTCCACAGGCCGTAGCCTGCGCCCAGCACCAGCAGCGACCAGATCGAGGTGCCGTGCGCGCGCGGCCAGCAGGGCGCGTAGTAGGTGGCGAAGGCGATCGCGGCGATGCCGCCGAGCACGGTGAACGCCAGGTCCCAGCCCAGCTGCGCTTCGCTGCCGGGATGCAGGCCGAGCAGCGCAGGCAGCCAGCCACCGGCACTGGTGACCAGGGCAAGCGCGAGCAGCGCGCCAACCAGGGCAACGATGGAAAGAAACACAGTCTTGAGCATGCCGGGCATGGCCGCATTGTACGGCCGGACCGGCAGGGTGATGGCTTACAGCAGCTGCCTCAGCATCGCCTTCAGGCGTCGCCCTTCCTGCTGGAAGTAGTCGCGCTGTTCACGCCAGGCCGGGAACCGTTGCTCGACCTCCTGCCAGAACGCCGGCGAGTGGTTGGGCTGGATGAGGTGGCAGAGCTCATGCACCAGCACATACTCGAATGCCTGCTGACGCCCCAGGACCAGCGCAAGATCCAGGGCCATGCTGCCATCGGGAGCCAGCGAACCCCACTGCGAGGACATCACCTTCAAGCGCAGGCGGCTGGGTGCCCGTGGCAGGCCGGGCAGGTAGCGCGGCAGCCAACGGCCCACGTCGGCGCGGGTCTGCGCCTCGAAGAACTCGCGCAGCAGACGGCGCAGGGTCGCGTCACCGGCACGGGTCGGCCACTGCAGGCAGGCGCCGTGCTCGTCGATGTCCAGGCGTGCGTAGCGGCCTTCCTGCCAGCGCAGCGGCAGCAGCTCCCCGCGCAGGGGCAGCACCCCGTCCACGCCGGGCTGCAGCGGTGCGGGCAGGCCCTGGCCCTGGTACTGCCGCAGCTGTAGTGCCAACCAGTCGCGATGCTGCTCCAGGAAACGCTCGCCCATCACCAGGCTGGCGCGCGGCGGCAGGGTCAGGCGCGCGCCGCGTTCGTCGACGCTGAGCTTGATGCGGCGCGCGCGCGGATCGCGTACGCGCAGCACGTCGATCTCGGCATCCTCCAGGCGCAGGCGAACGGTATCGCGCTGCACGGTGGCGGGCGGTGTGGGCGAGATCAGGCGGCGCAGCAGGCGGCTCATGCAGCCAGCATAGCGCCGCTTCGGGCCGCCGGATGACCGGCGGCCCACGCGGTGCCTGTTCAGTCAGCCTTGCTGAGCTTGAACGCCTCTTCCAGCAGCAGGAACAGGCGGCGGATCTCGGCGCTCTGCAGGGCGAACCGTGCGTCGAACTCGGCGCGACGGCCCTCCTCGTCGGCATGCTCGAGCTGGTCCAGGGCGCCGTCGAGGAACTTCAGCTTGCGCACGATCAGGTCGTCGCCGATGACGAAGGACAGGTTGTCTTCGAAGATCAGCGCCAGCTTGGTCACCTGCTTGCCGGCGTCCAGGTGCTTGTCGATCTCGTCGCAGCGCAGTTCCTGGTGCTGGCACTTGACCACCGCACCGCCCTCCACCGGATCCTTCATCTCGCACTCCTCGCCCAGGCTGAGCCCGGTCGGCAGCGGTTCGCCGGCGATCCAGCCGGTCAGGATCGAACGCGGCGCGACTTCGGCGTTCAGCGGCATTGCCGGGAAGCTGCCGAGCAGGCCACGGATGTCGGACATGAAGTACTCGCCGGTCTTGCGGCTGGACGTATCCACCGCGACGTAGCCGTGCTGCAGGTCGATGAAGGCGTCGTTGCGCGAGGACTTCACGAAGGCGCGCGGCAGCAGTTCATGCAGCAGGTCGTCCTTCATGCGCTTGCGCTCGCGGCCGCCGGGGCGCCGGCCTTCCTTCTCCTCGATCTCCTCCAGTTTGCGCTCGAGCAGGTCGTTGACCACGGCTGCCGGCAGGATCTTGTCCTCGCCGCCAACCGTCAGCCACAGGTGCTCGGCGATGCGGTGCGAGAGCAGTTCCTTCTCCTCGCGGCCGAACGGTGAAATGAAGCCGCGCGAATTCATCTCCAGCGCGCCGACCGGCTTGAGCACGGCGTGCGGCAGCAGCGTGTCGATTTCAGAAAAATCAGTGGCGGTCGGGAAACGGAAGAACGTCAGGTTGCGAAAGAACATGGATTTCCGGATGGCAAAGAGAAAGGGCGACCGACCTTATGCGGTGGGCGTCTCGGGATCTGCGTCGGCGTCGACCGGGGTACCGGCCAGCCAGGCATGGGCATCGGGCAGCGGTGCGTCATCGCGACGGCCCAGCGCCATGAAGTCGAACAGGGACGTGTCGGCCAGCTGCGAGGGCCGGACCTGGCCCATGGCGCGCGCGATCTGCTCGATGCGGCCGGGGTGGTCCCTGTCCCACTGCTTGAGCATCAGGCCGACCTGGCGGCGCTGCAGGTTTTCCTGGCTGCCGCACAGGTTGCAGGGGATGATCGGGAACCGGCGTGCCTGCGCGTACGCGACGATGTCGCTTTCGCGCACGTAGGCCAGCGGCCGGATCACCACGTGCCGGCCGTCATCGCTGCGCAGCTTCGGCGGCATGCCCGACAGCTTGGCGTGGTGGAACAGGTTCATGAAGAACGTGGCCACCATGTCGTCGCGGTGGTGGCCGAGCGCGATCTTGGTGAAGCCATGGGTCTCGGCATGGTGGTACAGCGCGCCGCGGCGCAGGCGCGAGCACAGCGAACACATCGTCTTGCCTTCCGGAATCACCCGGCTGACCACCGAATAGGTGTCCTGCTCGATGATGTGGTACGGCACGCCGAGCCCGGCCAGGTACTCCGGCAGCACATGCTCGGGGAAGCCCGGCTGCTTCTGGTCCAGGTTCACCGCCACCAGTTCGAACGGCACCGGTGCCTTCTTCTGCAGCTGCACCAGCATGTCCAGCAGGGTATAGCTGTCCTTGCCGCCGGACAGGCAGACCATGATCCTGTCGCCGGCCTCGATCATGCCGAAGTCGGCGATCGCCTCGCCCACCTGGCGGCGCAGGCGCTTGGCCAGCTTGTGCTGCTCGCGCTCGGCCGCGCGCGGATCGCGGGGCGTGCGCGGCAGGGGGTCGGGAAGGGAGATCACGGCACTCATGCCTGCCATTCTACCGGCTTGGAGCGGCCCCGGCCGGGGAACGGTCCGGCCCTCTCCCGGTGGTCATCATCGCTGTGTATGCTCGGAGGCTGTGGACACCTACAGCCCCGCCGAGATCGCCGAACGCCTCGCCGCCCTGCGCGCCGAGCACCGCCTGCTGGATGAACAGATCACCCGCATGGCGGCCAATGGCGAGGACGAGCTCGAGTCCAAACGCCTGAAGCGGCGCAAGCTGCAGCTGAAGGACTGCATCACCCGGCTGGAAAGCCTGCAGATTCCCGACGAGCCGGCGTGAGCCGGGTTCAGGTGGGTGCCCACCTTGGTTGGCCTCTGCCCTGGTAGGTGCCTACCTGGGTTGGCACGACTGGAAGGTGTGTGGACCAAGGTCCACACCCACCGTAGGACCCGGCGCGACCTTCAATCCTGCGGCGCAGGCTCGTCCGGGCGTGCGGCTTCCGGGCTGACCCGCTCGATGGTGTGGCGCAGTTCGCGACCGAGGATGAACTTGGCGTCCTTGGCCCAGGCATCCAGGCGCTGGTCGAACAGCAGCTTGCTGTTCTCGTCGGGCCATACCAGGCGCAGTTCGCGCAGCTTCTGGATGAAGCTGCGGAACAGGGCCTTGTCGAAGAACTCCGGTGCCGCCGGCGCGTAGAGCAGGCTCAGGCGCTGTGCGGCCTGCTGGCACAGGCTTTCCAGTTCGGCGGCGCCGAGCGTGCCCGGCCCGTTCTTCACCAGCACCGAAATGGCGATGTAGTAGCGCTCGAAGGCCTGCTGCAGGGAGTGCCCGATCGCACGCAGGCGGAACACTTCGTCGGTCTGCCCGGTGTTGCGGGCAAGAATGCCGCCATCGTCCTCGTTGACGTTCTGCAGCAGTCCCTCACGCACGAACACGTCGATGGTCTGGTCGATGCGCTGGGCGAACTCGTCCTCGGTCCACGGCAGAAACAGCTCGGCCTGCAGGAACGGGTAGACGGTGCGGCCCAGCTGGACCAGGCCGGTGCGGCTCATGCGGCGGTTGTTCTGGAAACAGCACGCCACCCACGAGGAGGCGGTGAACAGGTGCAGCACGTTGTTGCGGAAGTAGCTCAGCAGCACCGCGGTGTCGCCGCTCACACTGAGCACGTCGCCCAGCGGGTGCTTGATGCGGGTGAGGACGTTGATCTCCTCGGCGTGGGCGATGATCCGCTCCGGCGAATGCGGAGTCACCGTCACCCGGTCCGAATACGGCATCTCGACCAGCAGGGTCTTGCACAGTTCGATCTGCGCGATCAGGTCCGCCTCGCCCATTGCATGCTTGGGCGTGGACAGCAGGGCCAATGCCAGCAGATTGATCGGGTTGACGTCCGCCGCGCCATTGATGCGTTCCTGGATGCGCTCGGCCAGTGTATCGACAGTGGTCGACAGCCATGCCGGCTTCTCGTCTTCCGGCACCGCCTCACCCTTCCACTCCGGCGCCTTCTCGGCCAGCACGTCGTTCAGCGCGATCGGCTCGCCGAAGTTGACCACCACCTGCCCGTAGTTCTGCTTGAGCACCTTGGGGATGCCCCACAGCAGCTGCCAGATCGATTCCTTTTCCTTCGGTCGGCCGGAGAGTTCGTCCAGGTAGCTGCCGCCTTCCATCAGCTTCTCGTAGCCGATGTAGACAGGCTGGAACAGCACCGGCTTGCGCGGCTGGCGCAGGAAGGCACGCAGGGTCATCGAGATCATGCCGCCCTTGGGCTGCAGCAGGCGGCCGGTACGCGAACGGCCGCCCTCGACGAAGTACTCGATGGAATAGCCACCGGCCACCAGCTGCGCGACGTACTCACTGAGCACCGCCGAGTACAGCGCGTTGCCGCGGATCGAGCGGCGGATGAAGAACGCGCCGCCCTTGCGCAGCAGCGTGCCGACCACCGGCAGGTTGAGGTTGATGCCAGCCACGATGTGTGGCGGCACGATGCCGCGGTCGTACAGCAGGTAGGACAGCAGCAGATAGTCCATGTGGCTGCGGTGGCTGGGCACGTACACCACTTCATGGCCCGGCGCGGCCGCCTTGAACTTGTCCAGATGGTGAACCAGCACACCGGCATAGATCCGGTTCCAGACATGGCTGAGCATGAAGCTGGCCGAGCGCACCACCGGGCTGGAATAGTCCGCAGCGATTTCCCAGGCGTAGGCATGCGCCTTCTTCCAGGCATCGGCCGGCTTGGAATTATCGCGCTTGGCCTGCGCGGCGATCGCTTCGCGTACCGGCTCGGCGGCCAGTACCTGGTCCACCAGCAGGCGGCGGGTGGAAAGGTCCGGGCCGATCACCGATTCGCGGATACGGCGGAAATGGGTGCGCAGCACGCGTTGCAGCTTGCGCACCGTACGCTCGGGCTCCAGGCCCTCGTTGACGGTGGAGCGCAGCGAAATCGGCGGAGCGAAGCGGACGATGGTGCTGCGGCCGTTGAGCAGGACCGCCAGCAGGCGGCGGAAACGGCCGACCAGGGCCCAGTTCTCCGAGAACAGTACGGCAAACCACCCGCTCTGCTTGTCCGGCGCGCGGCCGACGAAGATCGACACGGGCACCAGGTGCACGTCCAGATCCTCATGCACGCGATGCGCCTGCAGGACCTTGGCCAGCGAATCGGAATGGGTCTTGGCGCCACGCTGTTCCGGAATCAGCGAGTTGCTGGAACTGCGCCGCGACAGTGCCAGGTAGGCGCGTTTGCGACCGGTCGGGTCGCCGGCCAGCGGCACCAGCGGTGACGGCAGGCCCGCCTGGCGGCACGCCTTGTCCAGGATCAGCGCGTTGGACAGCCCGTAGTCTTCCAGCACGTACATCACCGGACGGCCATCGTTGTACTGGCCCGGATCCTCAGGTTCGATCTTCAGCGACAGCCACGGCTCGACCAGGCGGCCGAGCAACCGTGCCCACAGCGGGCGGCGGCCAGGAGGACGGGCGTGCACGGGCGGCGGCACCGGATTCGGGCCGGTACTGGTCGAGGGGGACGCCAGCGCCGTTTCGGCGGGCGTCGACTGGGATTCTTCGCCGGGGAACGGCAGCGGGTTCTGTTTCGACATCGGCGCCATTATGGCTTAGGCGGCGGCATTGCCGCTTCTTCGCCTGCATCGGCGGGTTCGGCCGGGGCGGGCGCGGCTGCCGCACGGGCCGCGTCGGCCTGGCGCAGTATCGCGTCGGTATCGGCCAGAGTGCGGGTCAGGTACCAGTGACCTTCGCGCCGGCTCAGCGGCAGCTGCAGGGTCAGCTCGCGCCCGGCCAGGTCGTACTGCAGGCGGACCAGCGCGTTGTCGCCCTCCAGTGACAGCACTTCGCCGCGGATGCTGCGCAGGGCTTCGTCCACCCCCAGCCCGTAGCTGGCCAGCACGGCCTTGAGCGTGTGGATGAACGGCGCCAGCTGCTGCAGGCTGCCCTCCATCCCCGCAGCCTGCAGGCCGGCATCATCCTCGAAGCCGACCTGGGTGGCGGCGCCGACGAGCGCGGCGATGCTGCTGCGCGCCCGTGCGCGATCGCTGATCGGTGCGCCCTGCGCCCAGCCGGACAGGGCCTCCACCAGGGCGATGTAGTGGGCCTGCTGGCTGGGCGTGTATCCCTTCTGATGGCGCAGGTACTGCACCCCGAAGTTGCCCATCGACTGCGCGGCCTGGCGCACCGCGCCGGACTGCCCGGCCAGCTGGCGGTCGAAACTGCGCTGCAGTTCGGCGCTGGCGCCGGGCCTGCGCAGGGCGGCCAGCATCGGCAGCAGCTGGTCACCCAGCGGCAGTTCGGTCAGCGGCCATTGGCTGTGTCCGTCCGCCCAGGCCTGCTGCAGCCGCTGGTACTGGCTGGGGGGCACCGACAGCTTCGCGTAGCCGAGCAGATCGTCCTCGGCCAGACGCTGCGCCATCGCCTGCACGGCGGCCACCGGTTCGGCTGCCGGTCGGGCCGGATCACTGCCTGGCTCGCGGCACGCGGCCACGGCCAGCAGCACCATGGCCGCCAGCCCCCACCCTCGTGCAGACTTCGTTCGCACTACCGTGCTCATGCCTTCGGACTCCCCGGACCGGTCCGCATCTTGCGGCCTGCAAGGTGACAGCGGCAAGCCGGGACGTCACGGTTTCCAGCCAAGGGGGTCAGATCCCCTCTGCTGCGGCAGAAGGGATCTGACCCCAGCGCCGCCACCGGGATAAAAAAAGAGCCCGGATCACGGGGATCACAGGCTCCTCAAGCCGGCTCGAGGCCGGAGGACAGTGTTGTGGCGCAGGTCCGGTCCGAAGACCGGATGGCGCGATCCTACGCCGCCGCACAACTTAAGGCAACACATGATGTAATGTTATTCAAGTTATTGATTTTATTGAATCAATCGCGTTGCCACACCGATTCGATGAAATCCACGGCATGTTTTTCGGCGATTCGGGCATAAACCCCCGGGTAGCCAGCCAGGGCACAGCCTTCGCCCCAGCTGACGATGCCGAACTGGGTCCAGCCCTCCCGCAGGCGCAACAGCAGGGGCCCGCCCGAATCGCCCTGGCAGCTGTCGATGCCCTCGCGACCGGCACAGATCACCTTGCCGCGGGCCAGCTCACCGGCGTATGCCTGCTGGCATTGCGTGAAGGGCACGAAGGGCGTCCGCACCGCCTGCAGCTCGGTCGGGTAGATCACGTCATCATCGATGCCGGTGTCACCCCAGCCGATCACGGTGAAATCACGACCCGGCTTGAGATAGCTGGCGTCCGGACGCAGGCGCAGGGCAACCGGCTGCACGTCGGCCAGCGGCGCGCTGAGGTGGATCAGGGCCACGTCGTGCTCCAGGGTGTTGCCGCTGTTGAAGGCCGGGTGCACGTGGATCGCCCTGATGTTGGACGCTCGAGGCGATGGCGCGGTGGCCAGCGTGGTGCTGCCGGCCAGCACCGCCAGCCGCGCGGGCGAGTTGCCCTGTACGCAGTGCGCGGCGGTCAGGATCCAGGACGGCGAGATCACCGTGCCGCCGCAGATGTGGCGGTCGAAGTCACTGTCCCCCAGCTCCAGGCCCTGCAGGCTGACCATGAACGGATACTCGCCGGGCACGGCCGGGGCGCCGCCGATGATGTGGGGCGACCCGGTCGCTGGCGCTGCTGCGGTGGCAGGAAAGATGGCAGCGGCCAGCAGGCCACCGAACAGCAAAGAGGTGCTGCGATACATATCCTTGTACTCCCTCTATCGATGATTGGAACCGGCGAAGCCGCGGTCCACGCCGGTGCATCGATTGGAAGGGCGACCACCCCCGCGCACTGCGAGCGGGCTCACAGTTCATCGGTGTGGGGACGGTCGCGTCATTACGGGAGCCACAATTGCGAACGCCATCCCGCATGCAGCGCGATGGCGTTCATGATGTCACCGTGATCGCTGTTGGTGCGGGACTCAGCGTGCAGCCAAAGCCGACGCGATTTCCTGCTGGATCGACCGCGCCGCTGCCTGCGGATCGGCCGCCAGGCGGATCGGTCGACCGACCACGATGGCGTCGGCGCCATCGGCAAACGCCTGGGCGACGCCGACGGTACGCTTCTGGTCGTCGCCGACCGGACCCCCGGGGCGGATGCCCGGGCAGACGATCGAGAAGCCGGCACCGCTCGCGGCACGGATCGGCGCGGCTTCCTGGCCTGATGCGATCACTCCGTCGATACCGGCGGCCTGCGCGGCCAGCGCGCGCTCGACCACCACGTCCACCGGCTCGCGGTCGATCCCCATCTGCGCCAGGTCCGGACGCCCCATCGAGGTCAGCACGGTGACCGCCAGCAGGCGCATGTCGCCGGTGCTGGCCGCGGCGCAGGCTTCCATCATTGCCGGATGCCAGCCGTGGATGGTGGCGTAACTGACCGGCCACTGCGACAGCCGCCGGATCACCGCCGCCGCGGTAGCGGGGATGTCGAAGAACTTCAGATCGACGAACACGCGCTTGTCGCGGCGCGCCAGCTCATCCAGCACCTGGAAGTAGTCACCGGACGCCAGCAGTTCCATGCCGATCTTGTAGAAGGCCACGCTCTCGCCGAGGCGGTCGACCCACTCCAGTGCCTGTACGCGGTCAGGGACATCCAGCGCGAAGATCAGGCGCTCATCGTCGCGCAGCGGCAGCGGTGCGCGGCTCACGGCGCGTAGTCCAGGGCAGCGCGCTTGGCCTCATGGCGTGCCTGGCGCGACTGGCTGTAGTCATTGTTGAACTGCGCCGGCTCGAAGCCGCCGTAGGTCGGGTTCGGCAGCATCCACCAGCGCTCGCCGAACCAGTCGTGGTACTGCTGCAGCAGTGCGTCACGGCCTTCATTGGTGTTGGCGGTCACTTCCACGAAGTCGCCCAGCTGGTCGCCGAACTGCATCAGCACGCGGTACTTCTGCCCGGCCAGGCGCCGGCGGCAGTTCTTCTCGCTGCCGGCCTGCTCGCAGCCTTCGACCACGGTGCCCAGGCCCAGGAACACGCTGTCATCGGCGACCGGCAGGCCCTGCTCGCGCAGGTTGGCCAGGGTCGCTTCCTTCAGGTGCACGGCGCGGTTGGAGATGTACAGAAGGGTCACGCCGCGGGCATTGGCCGCCTTGGCGAAATCGACTACGCCGGGAATCGCCTTGGCCTTCTTCTCCGCGACCCACTGGTCCCAGCTCAGCTCGTCGTATTCCTTGCCATCGCGAACCAGGCGCGCCTGGTAGGGCGAGTTGTCCAGCACGGTTTCGTCCACGTCCAGCACCACCGCGGGCTTCAGGCCCTTGGCCTCGTTGCCGCGCTCTTCCGGCACCAGCGCGTCCCAGTGGGCTTCCTTCAGCGCGCCGTCCAGGCGGTCGGCGGCGGCACGGTAGGTCTGCTCGGTGATCGCGCGGTACTCCTGCGCGCGCTGCATCCACAGCACCGCGTTGAGGTTGTCGTTGGCGGTCGCTTCGCCGGCCGCCCCGGTCTTGGCAGCCGGGGCCACCGGAGCGGCCGCGTCGGTGGCCGGGGTCTCGACGCGCTTGCAGGCGGACAGACCCAGCAGCGCCGTGGCGAGCAGGGTGAGGGACAGGGAAACAGGACGACGCATGGCATTCACCGGCAACAGATATTGGCTCATTTTACCGGCAAAGGCGCCATCGGGACGGCTATGCTTGGCGGTTGACCCGATGCCTTCCCGGAGGCCGCCATGACCGATGCCATCCAGACCCCCGACCGTCCCCTGCTCGACCCCGTGCAGGCCCGCCTGCTGGGCTGCCTGGTGGAGAAGGAGGCGACCACGCCGGACACCTACCCGCTGACGGTCAACGCCGCCCAGTCGGCCGCCAACCAGAAGACCGCGCGCGAGCCGGTGATGAACATCGACGCCGGCAGTGTCCAGCACGCGCTGCGCCAGCTGGAGTCGATGGGCCTGGCGCGCCAGCACTTCTCCTCGCGTGCAGACCGCTACGAGCATCGCCTGCAGGCCGCGCTGGATCTGACCCGGCAGCAGACCGTGCTGCTGGCAATGCTGCTGCTGCGTGGGCCGCAGACGCTGGGTGAACTGATCACGCGCAGCGAACGCCTGTACCGCTTCGCCGATGTGGACGAAGCCCGCCACGCCATCGAGCGCCTGCAGCAGCGCGCGCTGCTCATCGTGCTGCCGCGCGCCAGCGGCCAGCGCGAGGACCGCTATATGCACCTGCTGTGCGGCGAGGTGGACGCGGCGGCACTGGCGGCACGGTACGCAGGCGGTGCCGGTGGCAGCGAGCCGGCCGACCCGGGCCTGGCCGAACGGGTGGCCCAGCTGGAGGCGGCAGTGGCCGAACTGCAGGCGCAGCTGGCGGACCTGCGCGGCTGAGGCGGCCCGCCGGGCCTGGCCCAACGCTGTCGATGCGGTACAGGCGGACTAGCCGACCGGCGCCGCTCCCGGCGTGGCATACAGACGGCTGGGCGTGGCGATGCCCGGCAACTGGATGACCCCCTGTTCGCACATGCCCAGGCCCAGCAGGATTTTCCCGGACACGACGTTGTCCAGGTCGGTGATGCCATAGAGGTCCTGCAGGCCAAGGGCGCCGCGCGCGTGGGTGAAGACCGCCCGCGCTGCTTCCCCCGCGTAGCCGTGCCCCGTGTACTCCGACAACAGTGCATAGCCGATGTCCGGTCCCGGCAGGCCGTCGCGCCGGACCAGCCCGGCATTGCCCAGCCAGGCGCCATCGGACAGACGCTCGATGGCATACATGCCGAACCCGTTCAACGCATAGCTGTGCAGCACGCGCAGGGCGATGTACTCGCGGGCCTGCGCTTCGCTGTGAACGTTGCGGTCACCAATGAAGCGCACGAAACCAGGATCGTTGAGCAGCGCCAGCATCGGCGCCGCATCACGATCAGGCTCGATGCGGCGGAGCCGCAGGCGTTCGCTTTCGATGGGATGCATGCGCAGACCTGTGGGTGGAGAGGCCCGATTGTAGGGCGATGTGCTGGGGTCAGAGCCCTTCCCTGCGGGAAGGGATCCGACCCCGGTCAGTCGAACAGGGCCTCGATCGCCGCCAGTCCCGCCGTTGCCCGCTCCTTCTTGCGCGCGGCATCGGCCACCGGGTCGGCGCCGTCGCGCTGGATCTCCTCGGCCGGGATCTCGTCGAAGAAGCGGCTGGGCTTGAGCCGCACATGCTCGCCGAACTTGCGGGTGAGCTTGCTGTAGCTCATCCACAGCTGGATCTTGGCGCGGGTGATACCCACGTACAGCAGCCGCCGCTCCTCCTGCAGGTTGCCTTCGTCGAGGCTGACCTGGTGCGGCAGCACGCCGTCCTCGCAGCCGACGATGAAGACATACGGGAACTCCAGGCCCTTGGAGGCATGCAGGGTCATCATCCGCACCTGGTTGCCGCCCTCATCCTTGTCGCTGCGCGACAACAGTGCCAGCTGGCCGGCCAGATCGGCGGCGGTGGCACCGCGCGGACCGCCTTCAAACCACTGCGCAAGTTCCTCGATGTTGTTGGCGCGGCGCTGGTAGCTGGCCTCTTCCTTGGCCTGCTGGCGCAGCTCGCTGAGCAGGCCCGATTCCTTGGCGACCTTGCGGATCATGTCACCGGAGCTGACCTGCCGCATCTGTGCGCGCAGGTCGCGCAGGATGTCGGTGAAACGCGCCAGGCTGTTGGCAGCGCGCGGCGGCAGCTGCGACAGCGCGCCGATCGCCTCGGCCGCCTGGGCCATCGGCATGTCTTTTTCCGATGCCAGTTCGGCCAGCCTGGCCAGCGTTCCGGCACCCACGTCGCGCTTGGGCGCCTGCACGGCACGCATGAATGCGGTGTCGTCGTCCGGGTTCACCAGCAGCCGCAGCCAGGCCAGCGTGTCCTTCACTTCCTGGCGCTCCAGGAACATGGTGCCGCCGGTCAGGTGATAGGGAATACGCAGCAGCTGCATCGCCTTCTCCAGCGGCCGCGACTGGAAGTTGCCGCGGAACAGGATGCAGAAGTCACTCCACGGCACGTTGCGCGACTGCGCCACGAAGGCGATCTCGGCGGCCACCTTCTCTGCCTCGTGCTCGCTGTTGCGGCATTCCCATACGCGGATGCGCTCACCGTCGGCCTGATCGCTCCACAGTTTCTTCAGGTGCTCGTGCGGGTTGTTGGCGATCAACGCATTGGCCGCGCGCAGCACGCGGTTGGAGCAGCGGTAGTTCTGCTCCAGCTTGATGATCTCCAGCGTGGGGTAGTCGCGCCCCATCTGCTGCAGGTTCTCGGGGTTGGCGCCACGCCAGGCGTAGATGGACTGGTCATCGTCACCTACGCAGGTGAAGTTGCCCTTGTCCCCGGCCAGCTGCTTGAGCAGGCGGTACTGCGCGTCGTTGGTGTCCTGGCATTCGTCCACCAGCAGGTAGCCGATGCGTTCGCGCCAGGCCAGGGCGATCTCCGGGTTCTCCTCCAGGATCTGCACCGGCAGGCGGATCAGGTCGTCGAAGTCGACCGCGTTGAACGCGGTCAGGCGCAGCTGGTAGCGCTCGTAGACGCTGGCTGCTTCCTTCTCGCGGTTGCTGCGCGCGGCAGCCATCGCCTGCTCGGGCGAGAGACCGGCATTCTTCGCCCGCGACACAAGGTTCTTCATGTCCTCGATATCGTCGGGCTTGGCGCCATGCATCAGGTCCTTGATCTGCGCGGCGGCGTCGTCGGCATCGAAGATCGAGAAGCCGCGCTTCAGGCCCACCGCCGCATGCTCGATCTGCAGGAACTTCAGGCCCAGGGCGTGGAAGGTGCAGATGGTCACCTCGTCGGCGTCCTGCTCGCGCAGACGCTTGGCCACACGTTCGCGCATCTCCTTGGCCGACTTGTTGGTGAAGGTGATCGCGGCGATGCGGCGGGCCGGGTAGCGGCCGCAGCCGATTAGGTGGGCGATCTTCTCCACGATCACGCGCGTCTTGCCGCTGCCGGCACCGGCCAGCACCAGCAACGGGCCTTCGATGTGCAGGACGGCGGCGGCTTGGGGAGGATTGAGACCGTGCATGATGGGCGGATTGTACCGGGCGGCCGGGCACCACCACAGAGTCGCCATCGCCCGGCCCGGCTTGCGATGGGCGCCGTCCGGTGCTATCAGTGGGCAGACGCATCAATGGAGTGATGTCATGAACACGCACACGCGCTTGTTCTGCCTGGTCATACTCGCGATGGCTGCGCCAGGCTTGGCGGTGGCCGCCGCGCCGGCGCTGGAGTGCAGGTTGCAACCGGCCAAGCCCATTCCCCGCGATGTACTCACCAACGGCTTCTTTGAGGCCCATCCTGACCTGCGATGGCGGGGTCATGCCCTGGGGCTGTATCGCGAGGGCAAGTACGCGCAGGCGCTGCGCAGCTTCCGCACTGCCGCGCTGTATGCCGACAAGTTCTCGCAGTCGATGGTGGCACGGATGTACTGGCAGGGCGTCGGGACCGCCGTCGACCGGCCGTTGGCCTATGCCTGGATGGATCTGGCCGCCGAGCGGATGTACCACGATTTCCTGCGCCAGCGCGAACTCTACTGGGAGCAGCTGGACGAGACCGAACGCGCACAGGCCGTGCACCGGGGCCAGGCCGTGTATGCACGCTTCGGCGATGCCCAGGCCAAGCCGCGCATGGAGAGGAAGCTGCGCCAGGGCCTTGGCCAGATCACCGGCTCGCGTACGGGCCATATCTCGCCCGGGCTGATGGTGGCGTCGCGTTCGGGGCCCGACGCTATGCCCGGCCTGGTTACCCCTCAGGTGCCGGCGCAGCTGGTCTACGACAAGGCCTGGTGGGATCCCCAGCGGTACTGGTGCAACCAGGATGCGTTCTGGGCCCGCCCACTGGATGCCTCCGTCGAAGTGGGCGAACTGGAGCAGCTGCCGAACGTGCCACCGGCAGCGAAGTAGCCTGCGGCCGGCTGCGCAGCGGATGCGTACAATTGGCCGATGGCCAAGCTCTACTTCTACTACTCGGCG
The DNA here is from genome assembly GCF_039674705.1 of Stenotrophomonas sp. TWI169. Lineage (NCBI taxonomy): Bacteria > Pseudomonadati > Pseudomonadota > Gammaproteobacteria > Lysobacterales > Lysobacteraceae > Stenotrophomonas > Stenotrophomonas sp. TWI169. Next base: position 84,327 of record NZ_JBDJOB010000008.1, read on the forward strand.
ATGAACGCCGGCAAGACCACCACCCTGCTGCAGAGCGCGCACAATTACCGCGAGCGCGGCATGCGGGTGGCGATCCTGACCCCGCGCCTGGATGATCGCGCGGGCGCAGGCGTGGTGGCCTCGCGCATCGGGCTGCGCGCCAAAGGCATGGCGTTCGACCGCGACACCGACCTGCAGCGCTGGGCCGAACAGGACCTGGCATCGAACGGGCCGATGGGCTGCCTGCTGGTGGACGAAGCACAGTTCCTGACTCGCGCGCAGGTCTGGCAGCTCAGCGAAGTGGTCGACCAGCTGCGCATCCCGGTGCTGTGCTACGGGTTGCGCACCGATTTCCGCGGTGAACTGTTCGAAGGCAGCCAGTACCTGCTGGCATGGGCCGACGAGATGCAGGAGATCAAGACCATCTGCCACAGCGGCAAGAAGGCGATCATGACCGTCCGTGTGGATGAGCATGGGCATGCCGTGCAGGACGGCCCGCAGGTGGAGATCGGCGGCAACGACCGCTATGTGTCGGTGAGCCGGGCCGAGTTCAAGAAGATCACCCGCGGTGAAGGCCGCATCGAGCCGATGCAGGCACCCTTGCCGCTGTAGGCGGTGTTTGGCAGGGCTGCGCTCACCTGCAGAAGCAACGTCAACGTCGAATGAAACTGTGGGGTCAGATCCGTTTCCCTTCGGGAAAAGGGATCTGACCCCATCGACGTATCCAACTCACCCCGGGAAACTGCCCATCCACAGGAAGCCAGCTTCTGACGTTGCTCCAGTGTCTGCGGATGGGGGGCTGCAAGCCCTGCAAACCGACACCCACTCAGTACAGCGTCCGCTCCGGTGCACCGGCCGGCGGCGGCGTGTACTGGTACAGCCAGGTTTCGGTCAGCGGCTTGCCACCGCTGCGCAGGTACAGGCGGATGTCGATCTGTTCGGTGCTGCCCTCCGGCGGCACCAGGTCGAACATCGCGCGGTAACCGCCGATCTCGCGCAGCGGACGCGCCGATACGATCTCGACACGGCCCCGGCTGGTTTCCACCACTGCCTCGACCTCGGCCTTGTCGATCAGCTTTGCCAGTTCGCCGCCTTCGAAGTCCACGGCGAAGCGCCACGAGAAGTACTCGCGCTTCTTGCCGACCACACCGCCCAGCCCCGTGCGGCTGGCCACGCAATGCGCCAGCGGTGGTCGTGCCGGCGGCTCGGCGCCCCAGTACAGGCGGTAGCCGACCAGCAGCTCCTGTCCCGGCTGCGGCTTCTCCTTCGGATTCCAGAAGGCGACGATGTTGTCGAAGGTCTCATCGACCGTGGGGATCTCCACCAGCTGCACCGAGCCCTCGCCCCATTCGCCCTTCGGCTCGATCCACAGGCAGGGGCGCTTCTCATAGAAGACGCCGTCGTCCTGGTAGTGATCGAAGTTGCGGTCGCGCTGCAGAAGGCCGAAGCCACGCGGATTGCGGTCGACGAACATGTTGAAGCGCAGGTTGCGCGGGTTGCACAGCGGCCGCCAGATCCACTCACCGGCCCCGGTCCACATCGACAGGCCATCGGTATCGTGGATCTCCGGGCGCCAGTCCCAGTCCATGCGGCGGTCGTTCTCACCCACCTGGTACATGCTGGTGCACGGCGCGATGCCCAGGCGCTCGATCGCCTTGCGCGGATAGAGCGCACTGTCGATGTCCATCAGCAGCACATCGCCGTTGGTGATGGCGAAGCGGTAGGCGCCGGCTACGCTGGGCGAGTCCAGCAACGCATAGACGATGATGGTGTCCGAATCGGCGGCAGGCTGCTCGAGGTAATAGGCGATGAAGTCGGGAAACTCCTCCGGCCTGCCCATGCCGGTATCGATCGCCAGGCCGCGTGCGGACTGCCCGTACTGGCCTTCCTTGCCGACCGCGCGGAAGTAGCTGGCGCCAAGGAACGCGGCGAAATCGCGGTCGGTATCCTTGCGGGTGTTCAGGCGGAAGCCGGCGAAGCCCAGGTCCGCCGGCAGTTCGCCGTTGCGGATCCCGCTCTTGCCGTAGTTGAACGCTGCACCGTCATACGCCAGTTCCTGCGCCTGGCCGTCGACCACGTCGAACATGCGCACCGGCGAATGGAAGTACAGGCCCAGGTGGAAGAACTTGGCCTGGAACTTGCCCGGCTGATCGGCCCACAGCGCGTGGTCCTGGCGATAGCTGATGGACTGGTACTGGTCCCAGTCCAGCGCTTCAAGCCGGCCCGGCAGCACCCGCTTGTGGCTCTGGTAGGGGGCCTGTGCCAGTGCGCGTGCCTGCCCCTTCAGGGTGGCGAAGCTGAACGGCTGCGGCTGGCCGAGGCGGCGCAGGCCGACCTGGCCGTTCCTGCTGGCGGCGCAGGCGGGCAGGGACGGCAGGCCGAAGGCTGCCAAGGCCAGGGAGGCGTTGCGGATGAAGTCGCGTCGTTGCATGCAGGCGCGTCAGGCACAGGGAAGGGTCGGCCATCATAGGCAGACAAACGTTAACGGGCAGCGGAGAGCGCAACCTCCCATTCAGCTGCCGCTGGCTGGACCGCCTCAGCGCTGGCAGTGGCTGCACCACACGCTGGCACGCTGGCCGATCATGGCGTGCTTGAGCAGGCGTCCGCAGGTCGGACAGGGCAGCCCGTCGCGGCCATAGACCAGCAGTTCCTGCTCAAAGTAGCCCGGTGCGCCATCGGGGCTGATGAAATCACGCAGTGTGGTGCCACCGCGGGTGATCGCGTAGCCCAGCGTTTCCTTCACCGCGGTGGCCAGCCGCTGGTAGCGCTCGCGTGAGACCTTGCCGGCCTCGCGCAGCGGGCTGATGCCGGCCTTGAACAGGCTCTCGGCGGCATAGATGTTACCGACGCCCACGACCACCGCCTGGTCCATGAGGAAGGTCTTGACCGGGGCGCTGCGGCCGCGGCTGCGGGCGAACAGGTAATCGCCATGGAAGGCCTCGTCCAGCGGTTCAGGCCCCAGCCCCTGCAGCAGCGGATGGACCTGCCCGGCCGGTTGCCAGAGCAGGCTGCCGAAGCGGCGCGGATCGTTGAAGCGCAGCAGGCGCCCGTTGTCCAGGCTGATATCCACGTGGTCATGTGGCCGCAGTGGGGTATCTCCGGGCAGTACACGCAGGCTGCCGGACATGCCCAGATGCAGTACGGCGCTGCCGATGGCCGTGTCCAGCAGCAGGTACTTCGCGCGCCGGCGGATGCCTTCGATGCGCTGTCCCGGCAGCAGCTGCGCAATCTCCGGCGGAATCGGCCAGCGCAGGTCGGCGCGGCGCAGGATCACGCCGTGGACGCGGCGGTCCTGCAGATGCGGGGCCAGGCCGCGGCGGGTGGTTTCGACTTCGGGCAGTTCAGGCATGCCCCGATTCTACGCCCGCTCAACGCGGGGGCGCGGACAGCTCACGGGCGTCGAGAAACCCGTCACCGTTGGCATCCTGCTTGTGGAAGCGCTGCACGATGACCTGCCGCTGCTGCTCGCGGGTGATCGCCCTGCCCTTGCCACCGGGCAGTTCATCGGCAGTCAGCACGCCATCGCCATTGCGGTCCATGCGGTCGAAGGCATACAGCATCCACTGCACGTACTCGGTCTCGCTGACCCGGCCGTCGCCGTCGCTGTCCATCTTCTGCAGGTAGCTGCGGGTGTCACTGACCTGGGCCGGGGCGGCGGCCGGCAGCAGCGCGGCCAGCAGCAGCGCCCCTGCCCTCATGCGCCCACCAGCGTGTAGCCCTTCAGCCGTTCGGCATAGGCCTGCAGCGCGGCGATTCCGCTCCCCTCGGCCTCGCGGCACCACGCCTGCAGGTGTCGCAGGCGCTCGGCGGCATCGTGCCCCCGCGCCTCCAGCAGCGCAGCCAGCCGCGCGCGGTATTCGACCAGCACACGGATGCGCGGGCGTTGCGCCACCCATTCGCTGAGCTGGGCACGGTTGTCCGGCTTCAGCCAGCGCCCATCGTTGACCAGGCCGCGGCGCAGCCGCCGCGGCAGCAGCCGGCGCAGCTTGGCGCCCGCCTGGGCGGCTTCCTCGCGCAAGGCCGGCATGAAGACGTTGCGCTGGTAATCGGTCATCGCCTGGAAGCGATGCGACAGCAGTGCCTTCAGGGTCTCGGCGTCGGGCACGGCGATGTTCGGGCGCACATCCATCGCCGGTGCGACGCGCAGCACCCTGGCCAGGCGCAGGGCCTGCAGCAGGCGGATCGCGCACCAGCCGATGTCGACTTCCCAGCGCCGCATGGCAAAGCGTGCCGAACTGGGGAAGGCATGGTGGTTGTTGTGCAGTTCCTCGCCACCGATCCAGACGCCCCACGGTGTCAGGTTGGTGGAGGTGTCGGCCGATTCGTAGTTGCGGTAACCCCACCAGTGCCCCAGGCCATTGACCACGCCGGCCGCCCAGAACGGAATCCACGCCATCTGGATCGCCCACAGTGCTACGCCCGGCAGGCCGAACAGTACGCTGTTGATGGCCAGCAGCAGCACCGGGCCGAGGGTCGCATGCGGGGTATACAGGTGGCGCTCGATGGCATCGTCGGGCGTGCCGCGTCCGTACTGCTCGATATCCGCGCGCATGCCGCGTGCTTCCCGATACAGCTCCACTCCCCGCCAGAACACCGTGCCGATGCCGCGCGTGACCGGGCTGTGCGGGTCGTCCTCGGTCTCCACCTTGGCGTGGTGCTTGCGATGGATGGCCACCCACTCGCGGGTGATCATCGAGGTGGTCAGCCACAGCCAGAAGCGGAACACGTGGGCCAGTGCCGGATGGAAATCGACGCCGCGATGGGCCTGGCTGCGATGCAGGTAGAGCGTCACCGAGAAGATGGTGATCTGGGTGAAGACCAGCAGCACCGCCAGCATGGCCCACCCTCCCAGGCCGAGCACGCCACCGGTCAACAGGGATATCAGGGCATCGGACATGGAGGCTCTCCGGATCGCACGGGGATGGCAGACATCATGGCCGCTTGCGTTGCAAACTGCACCTCTGACCGCGGTGCGCCAGCACCGCTTCCGTGGCACCGTTCACAGTTGGGGACCTGAGTTGTCGAGCCTGGATCCGCGCGCCCGCGCCGTTGTCGCCGTCCCGTCCGCCGGGGAGCGGCCGCCGTTGATCGAACTGGACCGCGCCAGCGTGATGCGCGGCCAGGTGAAGGTCCTGCATGGGCTGAGCCTGCGCATCGCGCAGGGCCAGCACACCGCCCTGCTCGGCCCGAATGGCTGCGGCAAATCGACCTTCATCAAGCTGATCACCCGCGAGCTCTACCCGCTGGCGCAGGGCGACGGCGCGGTCGCGGTGAAGGTGCTGGGCCAGAACCGCTGGCAGGTGGACCGGCTGCGCTCGCAGCTGGGCATCGTCACCGGTGACCTCAGCAGCACGCTGTCCGAGATGCCGGGGCTCACCGTCGAGCAGGCCGTGCTGTCCGGTTTCTTCGCCAGCTGCGTGGTGCCGGCTTTCCGTGAGGTGACCGCCGAGATGCGTGCCCGCGCCGGCGAGACACTGGCGATGACCGGTGCGCTGGCCCTGCGCGAGCGCGCCTATGCAGAGCTCTCTGCCGGCGAGACGCGCCGGGTGCTGATCGCGCGCGCGCTGGTGAACCGGCCGCAGGCGCTGCTGCTGGACGAACCCTCCACCGGCCTGGATCTGGTCGCCCGCCAGCAGCTGATCGCGACCATGCGGGCACTGGCGCAGCAGGGCATCACCCTGGTGCTGGTGACCCATCACATCGAAGAGGTCATTCCCGAGATCGAGCGGGTGGTGCTGCTGCGCGACGGCCGCGTGCTGGCTGACGGCAGTCGGGCCACGCTGCTGTGTGACGAGCCTCTGTCGGCGGTGTTCGGCGGGCCGATCCGGGTGGTCGAACAGGACGGCCGGCTGACGGCGTACGCGGGGTGAGCAGTACGCCTGCGCAGTGCCGGCGTGGGCTTGGCGCTGCAGGCGGCGCAGGGTGACGGGCCGGCATTCCGGCCCGCCACGTCATGCCTCAGAACCGCAACGCGACTGCGCGTGACTCGATCGGTGCCATCCGGCTCTGGTCATGCAACTGCAGCTCGCGCAGTTCGAAGGGGGCACCGAAGCCGGCCGGCAGCGCTGCCTGGTCGAACGGCAGCACCAGCTGGCCGCGACCGGGACCGTCGAACCATGCGGCGGCGTGCGCCTGCGCGACCGGACGCAGTTGGCCATCCGGGCCCGTGGCGTGCAGGGTGCCGCGCGCTTCGTAGCGCCCGGCGGCGGCGACCTGCAACGGCAGCGCCACGCGCCGGCTGGCCTGGTCCGGTGTGGCCCGCCCGACGAAGCGGGCGGTCGGCCGGGCTACGGCGAAGGCGACCTTGCCGTCGCGCAGTACGCCATCGGCCTGGGCGAACACCTGCAGTTCCCACAGGCCCTGCGTGTTGCTGGCCTCGGCGGGAATCCGTACCTGCGCGTGCAGGCTGCCGTCAGTCGTACGCAGCAACCGCTGCGGCCAGCTGCGGCCATCGGGTGCGACCAGCAAGGCTTCGCCGCCCAGTCCCCCGCGACGCGCCTGCAGCTGGGCGGGACTGGCTCCGTCTTCAAGCAGGCGTGCCCGCAGCTGTATGCTGCCGCCGGCCAGAACCTGCGCCTGGCTGGCCTGCACCTCCAGCCGCAACGGGCTGTTGGGTTCAAGCACCTGTACGACGTAGCGGCCCTGCGCCTGCGCGCTCTGCAGGCGGTAATTTCCCGCAGCACTGCCCGTGCCGGTGCGCAGCATGCTGCTGCCTTCGCCCACGGGCATGCCGGCGTCCTGCAGCTGCCGCGCGTCGACGGCGCGGGCGACGCTGCTGCGGCCGGCCGGATCCCGGACCTGCAGTGACTGCGCCGGAACCGCGCGCGCACCGGCTGCCGGGCTCAGCTGGATCACCGCATCGGGGGCGGTCAGCGGCAGCTCCAGGCCACGTTGCAGCTGCGCGCCATCGACCTGCTGCCAGTAGCTGCGGCTGACCGAGGCGTAGGGCGTGGAGGCCTGCAGGGTCTGCGCCGGGTCCAGTGCCCAGGCAAACGCCAGGGGCGCGTGTTCGCTGTCGTCAGGCGGCAGCGGTGCGGCCACCAGCGCGGCTACCACCTGGTCGCCGGGGAGGGCGCGCAGCGGCTGCGCAGCGTGCACCGTGACGGAGGCTGTGGCCAGGGCTGCCAGCACGGCGGTGGTCAGCGGAAGGGAAATCATCGTCATCGTCGTCGTCCTCACTGGGCCAGGTCGTTGCGCAGGATGGCGCCCAGGCCGAAGCACTCGCGGCGGCTCTGGTTGTGGCTCAACGGCTCGGAGCCCTGCGTGCGCGCGGTGTCGGTGAACCAGGTACTGCCCGCCGCCTTCTGGCTGCTGCACTCCAGGAAACCGTCCGAGCACGAGGACAGCCAGTTCTGGGTGAACTCCAGGCCGACGTTGGCCGCGTAGCCGCCGCAGTAGCTGTTGCTGTCCCACACGGCCGATTCGACATCGCTGCCGACCACCGCGCGGAACGGCTTGGGCAGTGCCGGCCGACCGGCCGTCCCGTACAGGTTCTGCGCGTTGTAAGTGGCCATGCTGGCGACCTGCTGCTGGCGCACGGCATCGTTCTTGTAACCGAGCAGCCAGCCCAGCGAGGTTTCGAAGGTGTTGCCGTTGAGCACGGCATCGGCCAGCGGCGTACCCGCCGATGAGGGTGCCAGCGCGTTGACCTTGCGCACCGTGCGGATGATGTTCGGGTAGCGGCTGTCGTAGGTCGGGTTGGAGAGGATCCAGCGCATCACGTTGCCGCCGTTGGAATGGGTGATGACCACCAGCTGGGTGATGCCGCGGCTGTTGATGAATCCGGTGAGCTGGTCGGCCAGGCAGCCGGCGGCTTCCGGCTTCCACATGTACTGCGTGAAATCGCAGTTGATGACCACATAGTTGCTGCTGTTCGGCAGCCCCTGGCGGACGGTGTCGATGATCGCCGGTTGCCAGTAGTCCTGGGTGGCGTTGGTCTGCGCGCCGGTGCCGTGCACGAAGGCCACGCCGACCACATCGGCGGCGGTGGCCGGCGTGACGGCCATGGTGGCGAGCAGGACCAGGACGGTACTTCCTGTTGCGGTGCTGCGCATCGCTTCTCTCCCTCTGTCAGCGGATCCCCCCGACCCGGCTGGAATGGAATGGCACGCATGCCATCGTTGCGCCGATGCTCGATGCCCCGGCGCGTGAAAGTCCGTGCGCTGCGCCCGGATTCGGGAGAATGGCGGAGCGCGATGACGCTTTTGCCCCGTTTTGATGACCATGCCGGGTCTGGCCGTATGACCGACGGCCACTGCGACGCCGGCTGCGGGCTGCGATCATGGCGTGGTGTTTCCTCTGCTGAGCCTGACCATGTCTGTGATCTTCCGCCCTGCCCGTCCCCTGCTTGGCCTGGCCATCGTGCTGGCGCTGGCCGGCTGTGCCGCGTCTGCTGCCCGGCCGACCGCCGTCGAAGCCAACGTCACCACCAAGGCCGTGGGCTATCTGGACGCGCGCGCCGTACCGGCCAGCCTGGCCTTGGTTCCGGCGCCACCCGCCGCGGGCTCGGCGGGCTTCGCCCTGGATGAACAGGTCAGCCGCGAAGCGCGTGCACTGCGCGGCAGCCCACGCTTCGCCCAAGCCACGCTGGATGCCGAACTGGCCTTTCCGGAAGGTGCCAACCAGTTCTCCTGCGCGGTCGACATCGATGTGGACGCGGTGAAGACGCCCGCGCTGTACCGCCTGCTGGAGCGCAGCCGGATCGACGCCAGTGCTGCCACCAAGGTCGCCAAGAACCACTACCAGCGCCCGCGCCCGTTCATGGTCAATGGCGAGCCGACCTGCACGCCGGATGATGAAGCGGGGCTGCGCAGCAACGGTTCCTATCCGTCCGGCCACACCTCGATCGGCTGGGCATGGGCCCTGATCCTGTCGGAGATCGCGCCGGATCGTGCCGATGCCATCCAGGCCCGTGGCCGCAACTATGGCGAGAGCCGCCTGGTGTGCAACGTGCACTGGCAGAGCGACATCCTCGAAGGCCGTTTCATGGGGGCTGCCGCCGTTGCCAGGCTGCATGACAATGCCGCGTTCCAGCGCGACCTGCTGGCGGCACGCAGCGAGATCGCCGCCGCGCGCAAGGCCGGCCTGCACTCCAGCCGCAACTGCACCGCCGAAGAGGCAGTGCTGAAGGTACGCCCGCAGAGCGCGCTGTAAGCGCTCGCGGCGCACAGGTGGGACCGGGCCACGCCCGGCGGACACCGAACGCAGAAGGGCCGGCATTGCGCCGGCCCTTCTGCAGTGCCTCGCTACAGCGACCGCATCAGAACTTCGCGGTGAACTCCACGCCCCAGGTCCGCGGCTCGTTGAGGAAGCCGGTCAGGTTGTTGAAGTCGATCGCACCGACCACGCGGGTCTGGTTGGTGAGGTTGCGGCCGAACACCGCCACGTCGTACTGGCCGTACTCCCAGTTGTAGCCCAGGCGCAGGCCGCCTTCCAGCGAACTGCGGCTGCGGAACTCCGGCGACTCGTAGATGAAGAAGTTCACCGGGCTGCGGTAGGCCCAGTCGGTGTAGGCGTACAGCTCGCTGCCATCGGTGAGCGGGAAGCCCACGCGCAGGGTCATGTTGTGGATCCACTTCGGCGCCTGCGGCAACGGATTGCCGTTGACCAGGGCGTAGGTGCCGCCGTTGATCACCGTGGTCGGGTCGGTGATGGTGCAGCCACCGCCGCAGATCGCCACGGCCAGGTTTCCGTCCTTGATCTCGGTGTCGTTGTAGCTGCTGCCCAGGGTCAGCAGGACGTTGTCGGCCAGGTAGGCTTCCAGGTCCAGCTCCACACCCTGGCCGATGGTCTTGTCGGCGTTGAGCAGGGTGGCGGTATTGTTGCTGCCGCCGACCGCGATCAGCTGCTGGCCGTCGACGTCGTAGCGGAACACGCTGAAGCCCAGGCGGGCGCGGCGATCGAACAGGTCGGCCTTGATGCCGGCTTCGTACGAGATCACCTTCTCGGAATCGGCCTGCGACACGCCACCGAAGGCCAGACGGCCCTGGATCGACGGCGCGCGGAAGCCCTTGGCCACGCGCGCATACGCATTGACGTTGTCGGTCAGCTTGTACACACCGCTGACATCCCAGCTGACGTCATCGACGTCGGTGTTGGCCAGGTACGGCCCGCTCACCGGGGTGCCACCCTGCACGGCCTGCAGCACGCGCGCGGTGAAGTCCTTCTTGTCCTGCGTGTAGCGCACGCCGGCGCGCAGCTTGAAGCGGTCGGTGACATCGAAGTCGCCCGATGCGAACACCGCCCACGCCTTGTTGCGCTGGCTCTGCACGGCATGGCCGGTCTGCGGATTGCCCGGCGTCAGCGAGTCGTAGTTGAAGCTGTCGATGGTGACGTCTTCATCGAAGTAGAAGACACCGGCCTGCCAGTCGAAGCGGCCCCACTCATTGGATTCCACGCGGAATTCCTGGGTCCACTGGCGGTGGTGCGGCAGGCCATCGGCCGATTCGGACGGGAACGGAATGAAGCCCGGGCCATAATTGCCGGCGCCGAGGAATGAAGCACCGTAGCCACCGTCGATATCGCCGCGGTTGAGCGATTCGGCAGTCTCGTAGCCGGTGATGGAGTGCAGGGTCACCGAGCCGAGGTTCCACTGCAGGCGCGCGCTGCCGCCCCAGGTTTCCAGGTCGGAGAAGTTCACGCCGTCGTTGGCCACCTTGTCGCGGTCGAAGTTCTCGACCAGCGCGTTGCTGCCCTTCTCGATGATGTTGGCGCGGAACAGGCGGGCGGTGCCGTTGAGCTTGCGCTTGTGCAGGTTGAACAGGGCCTCGAAATCGTCGCCCTCGTACAGGAACTGCACGCGGCCGGCGGCCTCGTCATAGCCTTCAAAACCACTGTTGGGCGCGCCGACGCGGGTGTTGTCGACCCAGTCGTCGCGGCGCTGGTAGATCGCCGAAACGCGTGCCGACCAGCGGTCGGTCAGCGGGCCGCCGTAGGCGCCCTGCACGTTCCAGCTGTTGTAGCTGCCGTAGCCGACGCGGACGTAGCCATCGGCATCCTGCGACGGACGCGCCGAATCGAACTTGACCACGCCGGCCGGCGTGTTGCGGCCGAACAGGGTGCCCTGCGGCCCACGCAGCACTTCCACGTTGGCCAGGTCGAACAACGGGAAGCCCTTCAGCAGCGGGCTTTCCTGCACCACGTCGTCGTACACCAGCGAGACCGGCTGCGAGGCATTGAGGTCGAAGTCGGTGTTGCCGAGGCCGCGCATGTAGAAGCGCGGGAAGGCACGGCCATAGGACGATTCGATGTTGAGGCTGGGTACGCGCGCGGCCAGGAAGCGGATGTCGTCGCCGGCCGAGCCGAGCACATCAAGCTTCTCGCCCTGGATCGCGGTGATCGCGACCGGCACGTCCTTGGCATTCTCGACGCGGCGCTGGGCCGTCACCTGCAGGGTATCGAGCGCGACCGGATCCTTGGCGGCGGGGGTTTCCTGGGCGGCTGCAACCAGCGGCAGCAGGGCGGAGAGAGCGGCAACGAGGGGGCGCGCGACCGGAATACGGCCGCGGGAAGTGCGGGTCGGGGACATGGCGGTAGGCTGTGTTTGGAGGGGTGGTAAAACGGCGCTACCAGATAATTGTTGCAATACAGCACCTGCGTCGCAAATGGCCGCTGTTCATGGCGCGGTCGCGGGCCACCGGGGAGGGTCGCTAGACTCGGGCTTTCCCACCCCGACCCGGCGCACCGCCATGACCCAGTGGTACTTCCATTCCTCCGCCCAGGCCGACCGCATCGGGCCGCTCGATGACGACGCCGCGCGCCGCTACGCGCAGGCCAACCCCCGCGCGCTGGCCTGGTGCCAGGGCATGAGCGGCTGGACCGCCATCGCCGAGGTGCCCGAGCTGCAGGCGCCCGCCCCGGGCATGCCCAACACGCCGCCACCCGTGCCGGGCGGGCCTGCGCGGGGCCGGGCCGACGACATCGACTTCCGCATCGTCGGCCATGAGATGCAGTTCGTGGAGATCGAGCTGGATCCCGGCGAGAGCGCCATCGCCGAAGCCGGCGCGCTGATGTTCAAGGACGCCTCGGTGCAGATGGATACGGTGTTCGGCGACGGCACGCACAGCGGCCAGGGCGGCGGCATCATGGACAAGCTGATGTCGGCCGGCAAACGCGTGCTGACCGGCGAGAGCCTGTTCGCCACGCTCTATACGCATACCGGGCAGGGCAAGGCCAAGGTCGCTTTCGCCGCGCCCTACCCCGGCACCGTGCTGGCCATGAAGCTGGACCAGCACGGCGGCCGCCTGGTCTGCCAGAAGGACAGCTTCCTGGCCGGGGCGCGCGGTGTGCAGATCGGCGTGCAGTTCCAGCGCAAGATCATGACCGGCCTGTTCGGCGGCGAAGGCTTCATCATGCAGAAGCTGGAAGGCGATGGCTGGGTGTTCATCCACGCCGGAGGCTGTGTGGTCGAGCGCGAACTGGCCGCCGGCGAGCGGCTGGACGTGGATACCGGCTGCGTGGTCGCCTACCACCCGACGGTGGACATGGACGTGCGCCGGGTCAGTGGCATCAAGAGCATGGTGTTTGGTGGCGAGGGTGTGTTCCTGGCAACCCTGACCGGACCGGGCAAGGTCTGGCTGCAATCGCTGCCGTTCTCGCGCCTGGCCGGCCGGATGTGGATGGCCGCGCCGCAGGGCGGTGGGCAGAACCGCGGCGAAGGCTCGGTGCTGGGCGGCATCGGCCGCATCCTCGACGGCGACAACCGGTTCTGATCACCCGCGCGTAGCGCCGGGCCATGCCCGGCGAGCGCAGCGGCCCTGAACTGCCCGCCAGGCCATGCCCGGCGCTACCCATGGCGGTCCATGAATAGGGCGTCGTCCTGCCCTGCCCGGCCCGCCGTGGCTTCGGTATGCTGGCGCCCTTCCCTGAATCCGGCGCCGCGAGCGCATTGCCGATGAGCCTGTTCCGTCCCCGCGTGCTGCTGTCCGTTGCCCTGCTTGGCCTGCTGGCCGGTTGCGGTGGCGATCCGGTGCGTCCGGCGCCGCCGCCGGCGCCGACCGTGGTGCCGCAGGCCAAGCCGGTGAAGATCGGCATCGCGCTGGGCGGCGGCGCGGCCAAGGGCTTTGCCCACATCGGCGTGATCAAGATGCTCGAGGCCAACGGCTTCGAGCCGGTGGTGGTGTCCGGCACCAGCGCCGGCAGTGTGGTCGGCGCGTTGTACGCCAGCGGCATGGATGCGTTCCAGATGCAGAGCCGGGCCGTCGCGCTGGATGAAGCCAGCATCCGCGACGTGCGCCTGTTCTCCGGCGGGCTGGTGCAGGGCCAGAAGCTGCAGGACTACGTCAACGAGCAGGTCGCCAACCGTCCGGCAGAGCGCCTGAAGAAGCCGTTCGCCGCCGTCGCCACCCAGCTCGAAACCGGCGAACGCGCGATCTTCGTGCGCGGCAATGTGGGCCAGGCCGTCCGTGCGTCCAGCAGCATCCCCGGCGTGTTCGAGCCGGTGAAGATCGGCGGACGCAACTACGTCGATGGCGGCGTGGTGAGCCCGGTGCCGGTCGATGCCGCGCGCCAGCTCGGCGCCGACTTCGTGATCGCCGTGGACATCTCCAGCAAGGCCAGTGGCAAGGCACCGACTGACATGCTCGGCATCGTCAACCAGTCGATCGCGATCATGGGCCAGCGCCTGGGCGAGCAGGAACTGGCCCGCGCCGACATCGTGATCCGCCCGCGCGTGCTGGATATCGGTGCGGCTGATTTCAGCCAGCGCGGGACCGCGATCCTGGAGGGGGAAAAGGCGGCGATGGCCGCGATGCCGCAGATCCGCGCGAAGATCCAGCAGCTGCAGAAGGCGCGCGCCGCCGCGCTGGCACCGCCGCCGGTAGCCGCGCCGAAGTGCGAGGAGACCTCGCGGCTGGGCCGGCTGATGGGGCGCAAGGACAAGTGCTGAGCCCTCGCCCGCGCTGAGCGGTGCTCAGGGTTCCAGCTGCGACAGTGGCAACGCCTGGAAGCCCTTCACCGTGCGCAGCACGAAGCTGGAATTGGCATCGGCCACGCCACCGGCATTGAGCAGGCGGTCCAGCAGGAAGCGCGAGAAGTGCTCGAGGTCGCGCACGTAGACGTGCAACAGGTAATCCATGTCGCCGGTGAGCGCATGGCAGGCCACCACTTCATCCCAGCCCTGCACGCTGTCCACGAAATGCGCGATGGCCGCCTGGTCGTGCTTTTCCAGTTGCACCCGCACGAACGCCTGCAGGCCCAGCCGCAGCTGCCGGGGTTCCAGGCGCGCGCCATAGCCGACGATCACACCCTCGCTCTCCAGCCGCTGCAGGCGGCGCAGGCAGGCGGAGGGGGAGAGGTTCACCCGGGCCGCGAGCTCGGCATTGGTGGCGCGACCATCCCGCTGGATTTCGGCCAGCAGGCGTATATCCGTGCGATCGAACTGGACTTCTCCGGCCATTGTTGCCCCGCAACATGGTGAGTACGCAAGGATATTGCGCCAGCAAGGTCATTCCGCGCAACTTTTGCAACCCTGTTGCGCCCGCCCTGCCCTAGCATCGTGGACATCCCTTCAAGGAGCGTCCCATGGATCCCGCCCAGCCCCGCCGCGTCGAACACCAGCAGACCGACAAGGGCTACGTGCCGGTGTACACCACCGCGCTCGTCGAGCAGCCGTGGGACACCTACAGCGCCGATGACCACGCGACGTGGAGCACGCTGTACCAGCGTCAGCGCGAGCTGCTGGTTGGCCGTGCGTGCCGGGAGTTCCTGGACGCGCAGGACGAGATGGGCATGAGCGCGCACATGATTCCGCGCTTCGACCAGCTGAATGAAGTACTCGGCGCAGCCACCGGCTGGACGCTGGTGGGCGTGGAGGGGCTGCTGCCGGAGCTGGACTTCTTCGACCACCTGGCCAACCGCCGCTTCCCGGTCACGTGGTGGATCCGTCGCCCCGACCAGATCGACTACATCGCCGAGCCGGACCTGTTCCACGATCTGTTCGGCCATGTGCCGCTGCTGATGAATCCGGTGTTTGCCGATTACATGGAGGCCTACGGCCGTGGCGGTGTCAAAGCCCACGCCATCGGTCCGGAGGCGCTGCAGAACCTCACGCGCCTGTACTGGTACACGGTGGAGTTCGGCCTGATCGATACCCCGGATGGCCTGCGCATCTACGGCGCCGGTATCGTCTCGTCAAAGGGCGAATCGCTGTACTCGCTGGAATCGGCCGCGCCCAACCGCATCGGCTTCGACCTGCAGCGCATCATGCGCACGCGCTACCGCATCGATACCTTCCAGAAGACCTACTTCGTCATCGACAGCTTCGAGCAGCTGATGCAGGCGACGTCGCCGGACTTCACCCCGATCTATGCCTCGCTGGCCGAGCAGCAGCACCTGCCGGCCGGTGACGTGCAGGCCGACGACCGCGTGTTCCAGAAGGGAACCGGCGAAGGCTGGGCCGACGGCGGCGACGTGTGATGCGGCAGGCGCATCCGTAGGGCCGGCTCCGCGCCCGGCTCCACGGGTCAGCGCGGGTATGCCAGCAGCAGCACCAGATCCTCGTCACCCAGCTGCTGCAGTGCATGCGAACTGCCTTTGCGCGTCAGCAGGGCATCGCCTGCGCTGACGTCGTACTGCGTTCCGTCCAGCACGTAGCTGCCCTTCCCGCTGACGATGTAGTAGATCTCGTCCTTGTGCTGCGGATGCAGGCCGATGCCTGCACCCTTGTGCAGCACGCGCTTGCGCAGCACGAACGGCAGGTTCTTCTCTCCGGCGAAGAACGGATAGGCCGTGGTCGGCCCGGCGCCACCATGCGGGCCGGGCTGGCGGATGGCGATGTCATGCTCATGGACCACGCGCGAGGGCTGCGCCGGTTGCCCGCCCTGCCCCGCCGCCGCGCTCACGTCACAGTCGATGTCGCGCACGAGTGCGTCTTCCAGCCCCGGCTGCAGCACCCTCCACTCGCGCAGCACCAGGCAGGCGACGGCGTTGGCGCCGGCCACACTGAAGTGGGTGCCGTCGGCCTTGCCCTGCTCGGGCACGAACAGGAAGTAGGGGCGTGCGCCCTGCTCGCCCAGCGCGCGTATCCAGCGCGTGCTGCGGTCGTTGAGTTCGATCAGGGCAACGCGCTCGCGCGCGGCCAGCTGCTGCATCGCCCGCGTGTAACGCGCATGTGTGTCCAGCAGCGAACCGAAGTCATACAGCAGCCGCGCCACCGGCGTGACCAGCACCGGCGTGGCGCCCTTGTCGCGCGCCACCTGCACGTAACGCATCAGCAGGCGCGGATAGTCGCTGTCCGGATCGGTATAGCGCGTGGGATCTTCGAACTTGGCGTCGTTATGGCCGAACTGGATCAGCAGCACGTCGCCGCGGCGCAGCTCGCTGGCGATCGCATCCAGGCGGCCTTCATCGATGAAGCTGCGCGTGCTGCGGCCTCCCCGGGCGTGGTTGCGCACTTCGAACCGCGCCGGATCGAGGTAGCTCTGCAGGGCCTGGCCCCAGCCCGCCTGCGGCGCGCGCTCGGGACCGTACTCGGCCGCGGTGGAGTCACCTGCGATGAACACCCGCACCGGCGCCGCCTGCGCGGTGGTGCACGACAGCAGCAACAACAGCAACAGCCTTCGCATCGCGGCACTCCTGTAGAGCCGAGCCATGCTCGGCTGTTTTTCGATCAGAGCGCGACAGCCGAGCATGGGCTCGGCTCTACAGACCGGTGTGCCTCAGCGCGCCAACCAGCCACCATCGACCGGCAGCACGGCGCCGTTGATGTAATCCGATGCGCTGGATGCCAGGAACACCGCCGCGCCGGCCAGATCCTCCGGTGTGCCCCAACGGCCGGCCGGAATGCGATCCAGGATCGCCTTGTTGCGGTCGGCATCGGCACGTAGGGCCGCCGTGTTGTCCGTGGCCATGTAGCCCGGCGCGATCGCGTTGATGTTGACGCCCTTGCCGGCCCATTCGTTGGCCAGCAGGCGGGTGATGCCGGCGATGCCACTCTTGCTGGCGGTGTACGACGGCACCCGGATGCCGCCCTGGAACGACAGCATCGAGGCGATGTTGATGATCTTGCCGCTGCCCTGGGCGATGAAATGACGGCCCGCCGCCTGCGAGATGAAGAACGCCGACTTGATGTTGACGTTCATCACGTCATCCCAGTCCTGTTCGCTGAACTCCACCGCGTCGGCGCGGCGGATCAGGCCGGCATTGTTGACCAGGATATCCAGGCCACCCAGTCCCTCGATGGTTTCGCGCACCACGCGCTCGACCGGCTCGATGCTGATCAGGTTGGCTTCCACCGCCAGGCAGCGTCGGCCGAGCGCGGTGATCTTCTCGATGGTTTCGGTGGGCGGCGCGATGCCGGCCACGGCGACATCGGCGCCGGCGGTGGCCAGCGCAACCGCGATACCTTGGCCCAGACCGGTATTACCACCGGTTACCAGAGCGACTTTGCCTTCCAGGCTGAAGGGATTGGCCATTGCGTGTGCGTTCCTTGGTAGAGGTGTGCGTGATGCAGGCGAACGGCCACCGGCACGCGTGCGCGGCGGCCAGGCAGGACTTACTTGAGCTGGCAGATGTCCAGCACGTGCATGTCGGTGTAATCCAGGTTCTCGCCGCCCATCGCCCAGATGAAGGCGTAATTGCTGGTACCGGCACCCATGTGGATCGACCACGGCGGCGATACCACGGCTTCGTTGTTCTGGATGACGATGTGGCGCTGCGCGTCCGGTTCGCCCATGAAGTGGTACACGCGGTCGTTGTCGCCCAGGTCGAAGTAGAAATAGACCTCGCTGCGGCGGTCATGCAGGTGCGGCGGCATGGTGTTCCACACGCTGCCGGGCTTGAGCACGGTCAGGCCCAGCAGCAGCTGCGAGGACTGGCAGGTGGCCGGCACGATGTACTGGTAGATGGTGCGCTCGTTGCTGGTCTCCAGCGCGCCGCGGTCCAGCGCTACCGCGTCCTTGATCGACAGCTGCTTGGTTTCAAAGCGCGCATGGGCCGGGGTCGAGGCCAGGTAGAACTGAGCGGGGTTGGCGGCGTCCTGCGAGGCGAACACGACGTCCTTGCTGCCCATCGCCACGTACAGGCCATCCTTCGGGCCCAGCGTGTAGACGGTGCCGTCGACGGTGACCGTACCGGTACCGCTGCCGACGTTGATCACGCCCAGCTCGCGACGCTCCAGGAACGGATGGCCGGCGGCCGACGCCGGTTCGGTCTGCACCGGCAGCGCCAGCGGCGCATCCAGGGGCGCCGCGCCACCGAGTACGAAGCGCTCGTAGTGGGTGTACTTCAGCGTCACCTGGCCGGGGTTGAACAGGCCGTCGAGCAGGTACAGCTCGCGCAGCTGGTCGTTGCTGGCGCCCTTGATGGCGTCGGGATGGGTGGCGTAGTGGGTCTTGCAGTACATGGCATCTCCAGAGCAGGGGGCGGGCCGATCATTCGGCCCCGGCACGGTTCAGGGGGATTCTAGCGACGTTGGTAACCGGTGTCATTTTGCGCCGCACGATAGCGCTCAACGGTCGCGGCAAGGTGAGGCGGCTTCGACGGAGTCGCAGGCAGGCCTGCGGGCTACCGGACTGATCCCCGCCGGATCAGTCCTCCGGCGGCTGGCAGGAGTCGCGTACGATCAGGTGCGGGCGCACGCTGGCGATCTGCAGCGCCGGCTGGCCGTCGGGCTGGATCAGCATCGCCGCAGCGGTGCGGCCGGTATCGCGGGTATGGCGCCGTACCGAGGTCAGCGACGGCCAAAGGCGCGAGGCCAGCGGGCTGTCGTCGTAGCCGATGATGGACAGCTGGCGCGGGATGTTGATGCCTGCACGCAGCGCCACCTTGTAGATGCCCGCCGCCATTTCATCGTTCCCGGTGAAGATCGCGGTCGGCCGGCGCTTGCCCAGCAGCAGCTTCTCGGCGGCGGCCACGCCCGATTCAAAGGTGTAGCCCGCCTCGATGATGCGGTCCTTGGGCAGCTCGATGCCACGCTGCGACAGCGCATCGATGAAGCCGGCGGTACGCTCGTGCGCCGAACGATAGGCACTGGGCCCGGTCACCAGGGCGATGTCGCGGTGGCCCAGCGAGAGCAGGTAGTCGGCCGCTTCGGCGGCGCCGTCACGATCGTGGGTGACCACCATCTGCGAACTCTCGTCCAGCGGCAGCGCGGCCACGCGGGTGAAGCGGCAGCCGATCTCATCCAGCATGTCCGCCAGCGCCTGGTCCTCGGAGGCACGCGGCACCAGGATCACCCCATGCAGCTTCTGCTGCTGCACGAAGCGGCGCACGCCGTCGATGTAGCCCGGGCTGCGGCTGTCGCAGGGGTGCACGACCAGCTCGAAGCTGGAACCGCGCAGCGCGTCGAGTGCACCGTACTGCATGTCCACGATGTACTGCGCGGTGGGGTTGTCGTAGACCATGCCGATCAGGAAGGATCGACGGAAGGCCAGGCCGCGCGCCAGCGGATCGGGCGTATAGCCCACCTCGCGCATCAGGGCCTCTACCTTGTCGCGCGTGTCCTTGCGCACCAGCGGTGAGTTGTTGATGATCCTTGAAACCGTTTTCTTGGACACTCCGGACAGTCGCGCGATGTCGTTGATCGTGGCTGCCTTGCCTTTGGCCAATGCCGGCGTGGCGGCATCGTTCTTGTTGCGCACTGACATGTAATGGACCAGGTAAGTCGGGGGATTTCCGGCCGCGCACTCAGTCCAGCGCGCGGTAGCGGAAGCTGCGGAAGGTCACCGCACCGTCACCGGCAGCGTACAGCGCCGGCTTCAGGGCGAGAAACTTACCAGCCACATTGTGATGGTAACCCGAGGTTTCCATCTGAACCGGGTACTTCTGCCAGGTCCGGCCGTCGCTGCTGGTATGGAAGGTGACGATATGGCGGTTGTTGGTGACGCGCAGCCAGAGCCGCCCGCCGCGCTCGCTGGGCGCAAGCCGGGCAGGGCGTTCCTCGCCGTAACGGTGCATGATGAACTGCTCGCCGTTGCTGCCCACGCCCACATAAAGACGGTCGCTGTAGAACAGCAGCGCGCCCCCGACTGCGCCCGGCGCTACCTCCAGCTCCACCTCGAACTGGTAGGCCGGATCGCCGGCGATGGTGGTCAGCGGAGACGCATCGCGCGGCGCACTGCCCTTGCCCTGCATCACCAGCCCATCGCCGCTGAAGCGCAGGCGCCGGTACTCGTCACTGCCCGGGTTGAAGAACGCCCACTGTGGCCCGAGCCTGCCGCCGCGGAAATCATCCGAAAGCGCCATGCCGTGCGGTGCCAGGGCGCTTCCGGAAGGCTTGCGCAGCGGTTGGCCGAGGTCACCGCCCCTGGCCACGAACCAGCCATCGTCGGTCCACTCGATCGGGTCCAGCAGGGTCTGCCGGCCCAGGGTCCAGAAGCCGTTCTCATACCCGTGGTACATCATCCACCAGCGACCGTCGGTGCCTTCGACCACCGTCGCATGGCCGCGTGACCACCACGGCTCGGCCGCCGACTGCGTGCGCGTGATCGGATTGTTCGGTGCGTTCTGCCAGGGCCCATGGATGGAACGCGAGCGCGCAGTGATCACCATGTGCCCGGTGGGTGGGCCGGCGGTGCCTCCCACGGCGGTGGTCATGTAGTACCAGCCCTCGCGGAAGTGGATCTTCGGTCCTTCCTGCGCATAGGCTTCCACATCCCAGCTCTGCGGATAGCGCCAGCCGTCGTAGACATGCTTCGGTGTGCCGACCACGCTCAGCCCGTCATCGGCCAGCTGCACATAGTCGCCTCCGCTGAGGAACAGGTAGCGCTTGCCGTCCTCGCCCACCGCATGGCCGGGGTCGATGTAGCCGCCCAGGCCGATGTCGATCGGATCGCTCCACGGCCCGCGGATGTCATCGGCCCACACCACGAAGTTGCTGCGGTGTTCGCCGGTCCGGGCCGGGAAGTAGATGAAGTAGCGACCCTGGTGCTTGACGATGTCCGGTGCCCAGATCGCACCCACGTTGCGGGTGATGGCATGACCCAGCGGCTGCCAGTTGACCAGGTCCCGCGAATGCCAGATCGGCAGGCCGGGATAGGCGTCGAAGGAGGACAGGGTCAGGTAGTAGTCCTGTCCGTCCTTCAGTACCGACGGATCGGGGCGGTCGCCGGCCAGCACCGGGTTCAGGTAGGTGCCGTCGCCGAGATCGGCCTGGCGCTGGTTCTCCAGCCCACGTGCCCAGGTCGGTGAGGCCGGGCCGGAGGCCAGCGCCGGAAGCGCGGCCAGAAGCAGGCTGGTCAGGGCCACGGCAGGGATGCGGCGAAGCGGACGGTGCATGGCAGTGGTCTCCGGCTCAGCTGCGCAGCGTGGCCGGCAGCCACAGCGACAGGGCAGGGAAGAAGGTGACCACCAGCAGCACGCCCAGCGCAGCGAACCAGAACGGCCAGATGGTACGCATGCTCTGGCCCACGCTGATCTTGCCGATGGCGGTACCGATGAACAGCACCGAGCCCACCGGCGGTGTCACCAGGCCCAGGCCGCCGGTCAGCACCAGCACCAGCCCGAAGTGGATCGGATCGATGCCGTACGCGCGCGCCACCGGCAGGAAGATCGGCGTGCAGATCAGGATCATCGGTGCCAGGTCCATGAAGGTTCCCAGCAGCAACAGCATCACCACGATCATCAGCAGCACCATGAACTGGCTGTGCGCGAAGGACTGCAGGAAATCCACCGCCGCCGCCGGCACCTGCAGGTAGGCCAGCAGCCAGCCGAATACCGCAGCGGTGGCGATCACGAACAGGATCACGCCGGTGCTGCGTGCGGCGTGGACGACCGTGGCGAAGAACTCGCGCCAGCGCAGTTGCCGGTACAGCACCGTGGTCACCAGCAGTGCGTACACCACGGCGATCGCCGCGCTTTCCACCGCGGTGAAGATGCCAGCGCGGATGCCGACGAAGATCAGCGCGACCAGACCGAGGCCGGGCAGGGCGGAGATCATCCGCAGCAGCACCGCGCGCCAGCCCGGGAACACCTCCACGCCATAGCCGCGGCGGCGCGCGACGACGTAGCCGGTGATCATCAATGCCAGCGTCATCAGAAGTGCCGGAACGATGCCGGCCGCGAACAGATCGGCGATCGAGAGGCCGCCACCGGCTGCGGCCGAGAACAGGATCAGGTTGTGCGAGGGCGGAACCAGCAGCGCGACCAGGGCGGCGGTGATGCTGACATTGACGGCGAAATCGCGGTCATAGCCGCGCTTGACCATCTGCGGAATCATCGTGCCACCCACCGCCGAGACATCCGCGATGGCCGAGCCGGAGACGCCGCCGAAGAACAGCGAGGACAGGATCGAAACCTGGCCCAGGCCGCCACGCAGGCGCCCCACCAGCGAGGACGCCAGCGCGATCAGGCGCTCGGAGATGCCGCCGCGCATCATGATCTCGCCAGCGAAGATGAACAGTGGAATGGCGATCAGCGATGCAGACCCGGTACCTGCCGAAATCTGCTGGACCAGAACGATGGACGGGATGTCCAGGTAGAGCAGGGTGGCAAGGGCGGCCGCAGCCAGCGCGTAGGCCACCGGCACGCCCAGCAGCAGGAACACTGCGAACACCGAGAACAGAATGGCGATACCCATGGATCAACGATCTCCTTCAGCGTCATCGGCGGCAGCGTCTGCCGGCGTGGACTGCGTGGCCTTCCACGCACGGTTCAGCGCGAACACCACCATCAGCACGCCGCCCAGCGCCAGCGGCAGGTAGTTGATGCTCTGCGGAAGCTCGGCACCGGCGGTCTTGATGTCCAGGCCGTCGAGAAGAAGCTCGGCCGACCACACTGCAATGAACGCGCCCAGCACGGCCACTACCAGCTGCACCAGCACGTCCACAGCGCGGCGCAGCGCCGGCGCCATGTAGGCATGCAGCAGGAAGAAGCCGAAGTGGCGGTTGGTGTGCACGCCACAGGCCGCGCCCAGGCTCATCGCGGTGCTGAGCAGCAGCAGGGTCACCGGCTCGGTCCAGCTCGGGGAATCGTTGATCACATAGCGCGCGAAGACCTGCCAGCCCTGCACCACCACCAGCCCCAGCAGGGCCGCCACGGCGGTGTAGATGGCAATGTCGGCGATGCGGTCCAGCAGGCGCTGCCCGGGGCCGGGTGGGGAAAATGTCGTCGTTTCGGTCATGGCTGTGTCCTCAGGCTGCACCGCGGATGCGATCGACCAGCGCGGCGATTTCCGCGTGCTGCAGGTACTGCTGCAGCAGGGGCTGCGCGGCGGCGCGGAACGCCGGCATGTCGACCTCGTTGGCCTTCACGCCGTACGCCAGCACCGCGCGTCGTGCCGCATCCTCGGAGGCATCCCACTGGTCGCGCATCACCTTCACCGACGCACGTGCGGTCTCCAGCAGCAGCTGGCGGTCATCCGGCTGCAGCCGCTCGAAACTGGCGCGTGACATCAGCAGCACGTCCGGTGCATAGGAGTGATCGCTCTGCGACCAGTAGTGCGCAGCCTCGAAGTGACGGCTGGAGTGGAAGCTGCGCATGTTGTTCTCGGCACCGTCGATCATGTGCGTCTCCATGCCGGAGAACGTATCGCCCAGCGACATCGGCGTCGGGTTGGCGCCGAGCAGCCGCATCAGCTGGATGAAGATGTCCGATGATGCGACGCGCAGCTTCAGTCCGTGCAGGTCACCGGGCTGCGTGATCGGATGCCGGGTGTTGTAGAAGCAGCGCGCACCGGAATCGTAGATGGCCAGGCCGACCAGGTCGCGGCGTTCGAAGCCGCGCAGCACGGCATCGGCCACGCCGCCATCAAGCGCTGCCCGCTGGTGCGCCACCGATTCGAACACGTAGGGCAGGCACAGCGCCTGGGTCAGCGGAAACGCGTTGTTCAGCGCGCCCGCATAGACACGGGTGATGTCGATGGCGCCGAAGCGGGCCATGTCGATCGCTTCGGATTCGCGGCCGAGCTGGCCCGAGTGGTACTGGCGCAGACGCAGGCGTCCCTGGGTCTCACGCTGCAGGGTCTCGCCGATCCACTTCACCGCCGTCACGGTGGGGTAATCGGCCACGTGCACATCGGTCGCCGTCAGCAGTTGGCCGCCGGCTGCGTCAGGGCCCGGCCCGCGGCCACAGGCGGCGAGCAGGGGAGTGGCAAGTGCAGTGGCGCCACCGGCCAGGAAATGTCGTCGTGTGATCATCTGCGCCCTCCCGCGCGTGTTCACTGGATCGTGCCGCGGCTTACCCGGCCGGCACGGCCCTGCAGGCAATCTCGCCGAAGCCGGCGAAGCGCACCAGCGCCGTTTGTCCTGCCTGGATGTCGTGGATGCCGGTCGCATTGCCGGTGGCGATCAGGTCGCCACGCCGCAGGGGCCGGCCGCGAAGCGCGGAACGGGACAACGCGAACGCGTACGCTGCGCGCAGGCCACCGGGCAGGCGGCTCGCGCCGCCGACCCCGACCACTTCACCCTCGATCAGGGTCTCGGCGCGCAACGCCGACTCATCGAGGGACGTCCAGTTGCCGATCTCCGGCCCCAGCACGAGGCCGTTGTTGTTGCCGAAGTCGGATACCACCACGCGCGGGCCCAGCTCGTTGATCGTTGCCAGCGGGCTGCTGGCAACTTCGACACCCAGGTACAGGCGGGCCGGCAACGCTTCAGCCTGTTCCGGCGACCAGTGCAGCTGGTCGGCGGGGGCATCCTCCAGCAGTTCCAGCACGTACTCGGCCTCGATCGCGGCGAAACCGCCGACGAACACCGGAACATCCGTTGTTCCACCGGTAGCATTTTTGAGCTGAGGCTTGAAGATCGGGCCCAGCAGCCGTTCGTCCCCGGACGCATCGCGGCGTTCGGCAGCGATGTAGCCGACCTTCCAGCCGACCACCGGCTGGTTCCAGCGGGCGATGGCCAGGTCCTGGACCTGGTAGGCCGCGACCAGGTCCGCCGGGATGTCGCCCGGGAACGCCTCCAGTGCCTGGCCCGCAAGGCGTGCGGTGGTGAAGGCCTGGGCAATCGCGGCCGCATCGGCCGGCGGCGTGTGCCCATGTGTGCCGTGTTCGTTGCTCAAGAACGTCTCCCTCTGGCGTTGTTGCGCTGCCTATCGACAGCGTCTGCAGGACGTGTATATGGTAAACCGGTGTCATCACGCAAGCGGCAGCGCATCACGCCGTCTTTGCCGACGCCGCCAGCGCCCTGTCCTGTCCTGTTGGAGCCCCGTCAGTCATGCGTCTGCCCATCGTGTTGCTGTGCCTGTCCCTGCTGCTGCCGGCGGCGCCCGCCTGCGCGGTCGACACGTCGTTGCGCGAAGGCGAGCGTGTGGCCCAGGCGTTGCCCGGCGAGCAGCTGCCGTTGTGGCCGGCAGGCGCAGTGCCGGGCGAACCCGGCCCCGCACGTCCGACGCGGGTGGTCGAGCGCAGTGCGGACCCTGCACGCCCGGACCGCTACGCCGACCAGATCGACGCGCCCTCTCTGCAGGTGTACACACCCGCCCGGCCGAACGGCCGGGCCCTGCTGGTGATCCCCGGCGGCGGCTACCAGCGGGTGGTGATCGACAAGGAGGGCAGCGCGCTGGTTCCGTTCTGGGTGGACGGCGCCGGCTACACCCTGTTCGTCCTGCGCTACCGCCTGCCGCAGCCGGGGCGCGACCGCCAGGCCGCGCTCGCCGACGCGCAGCGCGCGCTGCGGGTGGTGCGCGACCAGGCGCGACGGCGCGGGCTGGACGCGAACGACGTGGCGGTGATGGGCTTCTCGGCGGGCGGCCACGTCGCGGCGCGGCTGGCCACCGGCTTCGACATCGCCGTCCATCCCGCACGGGATGACCTCGACCGGCTGAGCGCCCGCCCGAGCCGTGCCGTGCTGGTCTACCCGGTGATCGACATGGGCGCGCATGCGCACAGCGGCTCGCGCGCCCGCCTGCTGGGTGAGCATCCGGGGACCTCGCTGCAGGCAGACTATTCGATGCAGCAGCGCGTACGTGGCGACATGCCGCCGACGCTGCTGGTCCACGCCGCCGACGACGCCGTGGTGTCGGTGCACAACAGTGAACTCATGGCGCAGGCACTGGCGGGTGCGGGTGTCGAGCACGAACTGCACGTCTTCGCCCATGGCGGCCACGGCTTTGGCATGGACATCCCCGCGCGGTCGACGCTGGCACTCTGGCCGCTGCTCGCGCAACGCTGGCTGGGCCCTGCGGAGGACGCGCGATGAACGATGCGCCGGCCGACCTGCAGCGTCGGCGGTTCCTGCGCGACAGCGCCCGCTGGGCGCTGGCCACCGCGTCCGCTACGGCTGCCTTCACCGCATTGCCAACGCTGGCCAGCGTGCCGGGTGTCCGCGACGACCGCCTGCCATTGGCCCGGGTCCGTGGCGGACGTGTGCGTGGCCAGCGCGAGCACGGGGTACTGGTGTTCCGTGGGCTTCGCTATGGTGCCGATACCGCTCGCCACCGCTTCCAGCCGCCGCGGCATGAAGCTGCCTGGCGCGGCATCGCCGATGCACTGGAGTACGGTCCGGCCGCACCGCAGGGCGGCAGTGAAGGGCCCGGCAGCGAGGACTGCCTGTTCCTCAATGTGTGGACACCCGCGCTCGGCGACGGCGGACGCAGGCCGGTGCTGGTGTACGTGCACGGCGGTGGATTCAACAACGGGTCCGGCAGTGATCCGCTGTACGACGGCGCTGCGCTGTGTCGCCGCGGCGATGTGGTGGTGGTCACCCTCAATCATCGCCTCAACACGTTCGGCTATCTCTACCTGGGGGCGTTGGGCGATCCGCGCTACGCCGCCTCGGGCAACGTCGGCCAGCTCGACCTGGTACAGGCGCTGCAGTGGGTGCGGCAGCACGCGGCGGTCTTCGGTGGCGACGCGGCGAACATCACGGTGTTCGGGCAGTCCGGCGGGGGCGCCAAGATCGCCACGCTGATGGCGATGCCTGCGGCCCGAGGGCTGTTCCAGCGCGCGTGGACGATGAGTGGCCAGCAGGTCACCGCTGCCGGACCGCGCGCGGCCGCGCAGCGGGCTGCGATCGCGATGCAGGCCGTCGCTGCACGAGACGTGCAGGCACTGCTGGACCTGCCGGTCGACGTGCTGCTGGAAGCCACCCGTGCGCGTGATCCCTCGCGCGTGGAAAGCACGTCGCTGTACTTCGGCCCGGTGCTGGACGATGTGGTGCTGCCGGTGCATCCGTTCTGGCCACAGGCGCCGCAGCAGTCGGCGGCGATTCCGATGGTGATCGGCAACACCCGCGACGAGACCCGCGCGTTCCTCGGCAACGATCCCGCCAACTTCGCCCTGACCTGGGAAACACTGCCGGCACAGCTCGAACGACAGCAGTTCGTCGATCTGCGGCCGGAGACCGTGATCGCCGAGTATCGCCGCCTGTATCCGCACTACACGCCGTCCGAAGTGTTTTTTGCTGCAACCACGGCTGGCCGCAGCTGGCGCGGAGCGGTGGAGGAACTGGAAGCGCGGGCGCGCCAGCCCGCGGGCGCAGCACCGACCTGGGCGTACCAGCTGGATTGGGGGTCGCCGGTGGAGGAGGGGCGCCTGCGTGCTTTCCATACGCTGGACATCCCGCTGGTCTTCGACAACGCAGGGCTGCCGGGCGCGCGCACCGGGGGGGGCGATGATGCGCGTGCGCTCGCGGCGACCATGAGCGAGGCCTTGATCGCCTTCGCCCGCAGCGGCGACCCCAATCACGCCGGATTGTCGCAATGGGCCCCTTATACGCTGCCGCAACGGCGGACAATGCTGTTCGATCGCACCAGTCGCGCGGTTGACGATCCGCGCGCAGGCGAGCGCGCGCTCTACGGAAAAGTGCCTTTCGTGCAGCGCGGCACGCAGTGATGACACCGCAGCACAAACATTCTGTTAACTCCGCTCGGCTAGAGTCGGGTCATGGGAGACACGTTCACGCCACTGCCGTTCGCCGGCCGGGAGCGCCTGCTTGCCGCCATTGATGGTGCGGTAGCGCTGGCGGATCCGCACGCGATCACCGAGGGCCTGCAGCGCGTGCTGCGTGATGCCATCACCGATCCTTCGATACAGCTGCCGCCGTGTGTACGGCGACCGGTGCGTGGTCACTACGCACGTCGTGAACTGCACCGCAGCCGGACCCTGGGGTACAGCGTCATCGCCATGTGCTGGGGCCCGGGGCAGGGTACGCCGCTGCACGATCACGATGCGATGTGGTGCGTGGAAGGCGTCTGGCAGGGCGAACTGCTGGTCACGCCGTATGCGCTGCTGGAGCGGAAGGGCACTCGCCACCGCTTTGCTGCGCAGCCTACGCTGTATGGCCAGCGCGGCAGCGCCGGCAGCCTGATTCCCCCTCACGAATACCACACGCTGCGCAATGCCAGCGATGCCGATGTGGCCGTGTCGCTGCACGTCTACCAGGGCGTGATGGAGCGCAGCGCGGTGTTCGAGCCGCTGGGCGATGACTGGTACCAGCGACGGGTGAAGCGGATGGAGACCGACGCGGCATAGGCCGCGCCGGCCGCGCCGTTCAACGCTGCACGTCCACGACGTTGTTGAGCAGGGTCACTTCCTCGCCACCGTCAGCGAGGGCGACGCGCACGCGCAGGCCACCCTGATGACCGGCGGGGATCATCAGTGTCACGTGGGTGGTCTTCGGTTCCAGGTCATCGGGTGCCGCCATCGCGGGCACATCGGCACGCGCGATCTCACGGCCCGTGGTGTCTTCCAGGATCGCCACGCCCGCGCCGGTGGCCACGTGGCCCAGGCTGTGCACGGTCACCCGCACACGCTGGCCGTCCACCTGCACATCACCGCGGCCGACGCCCAGGTCGGCGCGTGTTTCCACCGGGCTGCCGGCGACGACGCGCTCGAACTCGAACAGTTCCGTGCGCCCGGGACGGAACTGCATCGGCACCGCGCGGCTGGTTTCCAGCCGCACCGTGCGCTCCGTCGGCGTGCCATCGATGCGTCCATCTCCATCGGCATCCACGCCGGCACGGATGCGCCACGTGCCGCTGGCAACGTTCCAGCCGGTCATGTCGGCACTGATGGTGCGGTTACCCAGATTGTGGCTGGTGATGGTGAAGCGCTCGCGCGAGGGCGCATGCACCAGCAGTGCAACCTGTTCGGCGGCACCGTCGCGATCGAAGCGCCAGCTGACCGTATGCCCGGGCCAGCTCTGGTTGCGCTTGAGCGCGATGCCCCCCAGCCGGGCGCGCTGCAGGAACTCGCTGGGTGCTTCCACGCGATCGGACCACCAGTGGCCCTCGGTGTTCATGTAGGCCCGCAGCACCTTTGCCTGCAGTCCTTCGGCATGCAGTGCATCGATGTACTTCAGGTCACCACTGGCCTGCCAGGCCATCAGGCTGGCGAAACCGGTCTTTCCGGCGTCGGCTTCGGCAGTCAGCTGCGGATACCAGTCCTGCTGACGTCCCAGCACCTCGACGATGTTCTCGCCGAGATTGGCCAGCGCGCCCGGTCCCCCGCGTGCCACGCGATAGTCCAGCGCCTGCAGGTACTTCGCATCGCCGGTCCAGCGCCAGGCGGCCCAGAAGGTATGCAGCGTGTCGCCGCCGCCGGAACCGTCGTTGAGTTCACCGCCGCGGGTGGCGCCGGTGGCCCAGTGGATCTCGTTGGGCAGGGTGAAGCGTCCTTTCGCGTCCGTGCCGGCATGGGCGAGGTAGCTGTCGGCCAGGCCGGTCACCAGCCGGCGCCCGGTCGGATCGGCGTTGTACTGGCCCAGCAGGAACGCGGGGTGCAGCACCGGGAACGAATAAGGCTTCTGCCATTGCCAGTTCGGTTCGCGGTAGATCCTGTTGCCGCCGAACCAGTTGCTGGAGAACAGCAGGTGTCCCTGCGGATTGGGCAGGATGATCCGCTCGTCGAATGCCTTGACCGTCTCCATCAGCCGTTCCAGCGTCAGCGGATCACCCCAGTTGAGGTACAGCATCGCGCTGTTGGTGTTGATGCCCTCTTCGTAGGCATGCAGCTCATCGGTTTCGATGGTGCTCAGGCCGTTGCTGAACATGCCATTGCGATACACCGCATCGGACAGGGCGGTGAGCGAGGCATTGAGGCGGTCCGGCTGCACGCCCATCAGCGCCAGGCCCGGCCACTGCTGGGTGAGATCGGAATCATCGGAGATGCCGCCGCCGAAGTCGCCGTAGGGCACCTGGCGATGGTCGATCCACCAGTCGACGAAGCGACGCACCTGTGCGAGGTCCTGCACCTGATGGAAGGCCCAGGCCGGCACACCGGCGGGCACCGCCGGTGCGGAGTAGGGCGGCCGGCCCTGGCTGTTGTAGCTGATGTAGTTCCAGTACTGCCGCCCCAGTGCGTGGTCCGGATCGACCCGCAGCAGGTCGCTCAGATCGGCGTAGACGCGCGCATACAGGCGCTGTCGCTTGGAGGTGGTGTGCTCCTCCACCAGGAATCCCCAGTTGTCGCGCACCTGGTTGAAGCGGTCGGCCACGTGCTCCTTCAGCGCTTCGGCGCGCGGCTTGAACACCAGCCGGATCTGCGCGCCATCGAGCGCCCGGGCATCGAAGCCGGGGGCGGCCGAGGCGATGCTCAACCACAGGCTGTCAGGGGTGAGGATGCGGTCGCGCAGGTCCAGCCACAGGGTGCGCTTCTGTCCCGGCTGCACCGAGACCGACACGTCGATCATGTCGCGCGCCGGCCAGATCGGGTCCTTGATGCGGATGTTGAGCGGAATCAGGCCTTCATGCGTGGCCGCCAGATCCAGCGCGGGAAGATCGATGGCAACGCCGTCCAGGCCGTCGTGCATGTTCTCCCAGCTGTAGGCCCAGCTGCGGATCAGCGGCTGGTCGGGCGGCGCATCGCCTACCCCGGAAGGAATGAGCACGTGCACGATCGGGCGCGGCTGCGCGGGCAGGGTACCGGCATCGCGGCGGCGTGAGCCGGCCCCCTTGGGCAGCGCCATCACCGTGCTGCGTTCGGCCTCGGGGTAGCGACCGTCGATGTAGCGGCGCAGGGCATCCAGATTGGTGTAGTCAGGCAGCGCCTGGCTGTCGATCGTGTAGGTCTGCTTGACCGTGCCGTCCGGCTCGCTGCCCTCGCTCACGGCGTAGGCCCAGATTTCCTGGATCGGCGTTTCCTGCTCGACGTTGCTGAAGCGCAGCACGCCGCCGCTGAGGGACGGGATCGGATCGACGCTGCGCACCACGCCGCGCGGGCGGGTGAACAGGGTGCGGGTGGCGTGCGCGGCGTCGCTGCCATGTGCCAGCGTGCCGAAGGCCGCGCCGCGGATCTCGATGCGGTTGACCGTCTCGCCGTCCGGCAGCGTCAGGTCCAGGTGCTTTCCACCCTCCACGTAGGTGTTCCAGTCCGGCAGCTGGAAGTAGTCGTTGCGTCCGGGCAGCCGCGAGCGGTTGTAGACGCCGGGCCATGTGGTCTCGGCGATGCCGTCGGTGGCCTTCCACATCCACGCCTTCAGGTCGCGGGTGTCGGCGAATTCGACCTTGCGGATGCGGGTGGTCGGCGCGGTCAGCGCCGGTGGTGCGGTGCCGTCCCAGCCGAAGCGATGGCGCCAGGCACGCAGGCCTGCCTCGGGAACCTCGGCGGTGGTGGGCGTGACCCCACGGGCCAGCGCCGCCACGGCCGGTGCATCCAGCATGCGGTCATAGATGCGGATGTGCTGGAAATCGCTGCCGCGCAGGAAGTTGTAACGGCTCTGTACCTGGTACGGTGCCATCACCCGACCGGCCAGGCCGAGCTGGTCCAGCGCGGCATCGTAGTCGCCGGTGGTCTGCGCGCGGTCCACTTCGCGTCCGTCGATGAACAGGCGTACACCCTGGTCCTCGTCCCAGGCGAAGGCCAGGTGCAGCCACTGGTCCGCGCGTGGCGGCGTGTCCATGCGGAACGAGACGCGGGTGCGGGCAAGATTGGCATCGGTGACGAACGCATCGAAACCGTGGCCGTTCCAGTCGATGCGCAGCCACGCCATGTCCCAGCTGCTGTGATCGGCATAGCCGACGCGGAAGATCACGAACGGGGCTTCGCCCACCGCGTACCGCGCCCGCCAATCGAAGGCCAGGGTGCCGCGCTGGGCCAGGATGTTGCCCGGCGCATCCCACGCCAGGACGCCATCGTCCTGCCATTGGATGGCCTTGCCGCGTACACCGTCATCGACCACCGCCACCCTGTCGCGGAAGTTCGGTATCGCCTCGCCGTGCGCCACGGCAGCCTGCAGGCCCTGGTTGGCGTCGACGTGGAACAGCAGGGTTGGGCCATCGGCAGCTGTCGCAGGGCCAGCAGCCAGGGCCACTGCCAGCAGCAGGCAGCGGGACAGGGTCGAGCGATGCGGCATCAGATGTTTCCTTTCAACGGGCGACAGCCGGCGTAGGGCCGCCGGACCGTAGCAAGGCCACGCCGCCACGGCACCTTGCGGCGCAGCAGCGGTCGTGGCGAACGGCGATGCACCGGTCGGCGCATCGCCGGCGCTGCTCAGAACTTGTAGCGCACGCCGAGCAGGAACTGGCGGCCGGTCTCGGTGTACTGCAACGGCAGGCGGCCGGTCGCGGGCGAATACACCCACTCATCGGACGCTTCGTTGGTCAGGTTCACGCCTTCCAGGCTCAGTTCCAGCTGGTCACTGATCCGGTAACGGATCGACGCATCGATGACCGTGGTACCGGTCATGCCGTGGTAACCGTCCAGATTGAAGCCGGTTTCCTGGCCCGGCACCTGAGTCAGGTAGTCGTCGCGGTTGGTGGCCGAGATGCGCCCGGAGAAGGTGGTGCCTTCGTAGAACAGGGTCGCGTTCCACGAGGTGTTGGACAGGCCCAGCAGATCGTTCTTCATCACCGGCTGACCGGCCGAGTTGATGTACTGGATCTTCGAATCCACCCAGGTGTAGTTCAGCTGCAGACCGAGGTTGGCCCACTTGCCCGGCAGGAAGGTGAAGGGCTGGGTGTAGTTCGCTTCTGCGCCGAACAGCTCGCCACCCGGGGTGTTGACCGGACGGGTGAAGGTGAACTCATCGGTCGGCGATGCGCCGGTGCCGATCAGCAGTTCGGCAGGCAGGCCGCTGTCGGTGTACGGCCGATTCTCGCGCAGCGTCTGTACGGAGGTTTCGATGTCCTTGTAGAACAGGCCAAGGCCGGCCATGGCGCCTTCGGCGAAGTACCACTCGAAACTCAGATCGACATTGGTCGCGCGGGTCGGATCCAGGTTGGGGTTGCCGCTGGAGATGGTGCGTGCGCCACCGGCCACGGCCACAGTGGCACCCGGCGTCAGGCTGCCCAGGCCGGGTCGGGTCATCACCTTGGCCGCACCCAGGCGGATCAGGAAATCGGGGGTGACTTCGGCAACCAGGTTGAACGAGGGCAGGGTGTCGTCGTAGGTGCGGGTGGCGGTGGTGGACGTGGTGCCACTGGCCAGCGTCGACAGCCCGGTGGAGGACTGCTTGGTGCGCACATAGCGTACGCCGACGTTGCCGGACAGCGGCAGCGAGCCGATCTCGGTGGAGAACTCACCCATCAGGTAGGCACCGCGATCCTTCTCTTCCACGCTGCGCACGTTGTTGGCGCGCGGTGCGACGGCGTAGATGCCGCTGTTGCTGTAGATGTCGAACTGATCGGCGACGGCGTCCAGATCCGGCACCACCCAGTTCGAGGGATTGCCGCTGATGCCCTTCAGGCCGGCCTGCGTGGTCATGTCCACCGGAACGATCCTGCTGCCATCGGCGAAGGTGGGCACGGCCAGCTCGCTGCCACGGCGCAGTTCGGTGGTCTTGAACGTGTAATCCTTGGCCAGCACGCCACCCTTGAGGCGGAAGCCGGGGCTGATGTTCCAGTTGAAGTCGATCTGGCCGGTATCGAAATCATTGTCCACGTACTGCGGTCGCAGGCGGATCTCCGCCAGTTCCCAGCCGTTGGGATCGGTGGGATCGATGCCGTAGTTGAGGATCGGCGAGCGGTTGTTGCCCCGGTAGTCGTAGCTGTAGCCGTCGACGTCGTACTTGTCCATGATGATGGTGGTCTGCACCGGGTTCTCATGCCGGGACCGCGAGACCCCCAGCTTGCCGGACAGGGTGAAGTCGTCGCTGAAGCGGTGCTGGCCGTTGAGGCTGATCTGCTTGAACTCGGTGCTCCACTCGTCGTGGCGGTTCTCGCTGCGGATGTCGACGTTGTCGAACTCGCCGTAGACCAGCGCGTTGTTCTCGATGACGCCGTTCCTGACGATCATCGACGGCTTGCCGGCCAGGCGTGGCTGGCTGGTGTTGGCACCGCGGCTGAAGGAAATCGCCTCGATGTAGTGCTCGTCGCGGGTGGCATCGATTTTCGAGTACAGCGCGTCCAGCGAGATCTCGGTCGCGTCGCTGGGCTTCCACTGCAGCGTACCGGTCACGCCCAGGCGCTTCTGCTCATGTTCCATCTGCACGTAGCGCGGGAAGCGCGGGTGGTAGACGTCGGCACTGCGCGCGGCGGTGAACGGGGACGAGGCACTGAAGTTGCCGTTGCTCGGGCCGTTGGCCCAGCGGCCCGTGTTGGAGCCCTCCTCCAGCGCCTGGCGCTCGGAGTAGGCCACCGACAGCAGGGCGCCGAACGTACCGTCGGCGAAGATGTTCGACACCAGCGCGGCCATGCGCGGGTCGGCCTTCTCCGCCATCGCGTTGTAGCCGGCCTGGCCGCTGGCGGCGAAGGTGAAGCCGTCATAGTCGAACGGCCTCGCCGTGCGCAGATCGACGGTGGCGCCCAGCGAACCTTCTTCGACATCGGCCGAAGCGGTCTTGCGCACCACCAGCTGCGAGAACAGGTCGGAGGCGAAGACATTGAAGTCGAAGCCACGGCCGCGGTTGGTACCACCGCTCTGATCACCGGCGCCGACGGTGGTCAGCGCCTCCATGCCGTTGATGCGCACGCGGGTGAAATCCGGGCCGAGGCCGCGCACCGAGATGTTGCGGCCCTCGCCGGCCTCGCGGGTGATGACCACACCCGGGATGCGCTGCAACGACTCGGCCAGGTTCAGATCCGGGAACTTGCCGATGTCCTCGGCGACGATGGCGTCGACCACGCCGGCCTCGCCACGCTTGATGTCCAGCGCCTTCTCCACGCTGGCGCGGTAGCCGGTGACGGTTACCGTATCCAGGTCCGTGGCGCCGGCGGCGCTGCTCTGCTGCTGGGCGGTCGCATTGGCCGCCAGGGCCAGTCCGACGGCCATAGCGAGCAAGGTAACCGGTGTCTTTTTTTGGTGGTTCCGAGACTGCATGCCTTTCCCCTCTCCCAAAGGTCTGGTGCTGCGGCTGTTTCAGCGTGATGACACCGCTGGTCAGGGCGGACGTTAGCAGCACGTCCCGGATCCGGCATCTTGCACCGCAACAGATCTGAAATGTCTCCAAGAGGCTTGCAGGACAATGCTTCCGTCAGTTCCTACGGGTGCGTGGGGCGCATCGGAAGGCTAGAATGACACCGATGGCCAAACGCCGCGCCGACGCGTGGTACACATTCACGCCGTGCAGTTTCACATGCTGGCGGCAAGCGGGGAGGAGTGGAGATGGGGCGTATCGTATGTTTCGGGGAACTGCTGCTGCGGCTCGGCGCGCCCGGTCGCGAGCTGCTGCTGCAGTCGCCGCAGCTGCAGGTGCACGTGGGCGGGGCGGAAGCAAACGTGGGTGTCTCGCTGTCCCGATTCGGACATGACGTGGCCATGGTCAGCACGGTGCCCGGCAATGCCCTGGGGGCGCACGCACTGGGTGAACTGCGCCGCCATGGCGTCGATACGCGGGCGGTGCGCGAGGTGGCGGACGGTCGCATGGGCCTGTACTTCCTCACCACCGGAGCGGTGCAACGTGCCAGCGAGGTGGTGTACGACCGGGCCGATTCGGCCTTCGCGCGCAGCACTGCAGCCGATCATGACTGGCCGGCGCTGCTGCAGGGCGCGGACTGGCTGCACCTGTCCGGCGTCAGCCCTGCGCTGGGGCCGCAGGTGGCCGAGGCGACGCTGGCGGCGGCATGCGCCGCGCGTGCCAGTGGCGTGCGCGTTTCCTTCGACGGCAATTTCCGGCCCACGCTGTGGCAGCGCTGGGGCGGCGACGCGCAGGCGATCCTGCATGCCCTGTTCGACCAGGCTGACATCGTGTTCGCCGACTACCGCGATATCGAAGTGATCCTGGGCCAGCGCTTTACCCAGGCCGGCGCCGTGGAGCGCGTGGACGCTGCCGCAGCGGCGGCATTCGCCGCGTTCCCGCGGCTGCAATGGCTGGCATGCACGCAACGGCAGGCGCTGAGCGTGGACCATCATGTGCTGGGCGCCCTGCTGCTGGGCCGCGAGGGCGTGCGTGCGCAGGCGCCCGTGCGGCAGCTGACCGGCATCATCGATCGCATCGGCGGCGGCGATGCCTTCGCGGCAGGCATCCTGCATGGCATCCTGTCAGGCTTCGATGCCGACGCCACCGTGCGTTTCGGCCTGGCTGCCGGCGGACTGAAGCATTCCATCCCCGGCGATTTCAATCCTGTCAGCGAAGCTGACGTGCTGGCCCAGATGGGCGAGGAGCGATTCGATGTCCGGCGCTGATCCGCGCGTTCGCGCGGTACTGAAACTGGCACCGGTGATTCCGGTGTTCACCCCCGATGATGTCGACGATGCCGTGCAGGTGGCGCAGGCGCTGTTCCGGGGCGGTCTGCCGGTGATCGAGGTCACCCTGCGCACACCCCGTGCGATGGATGCCATCCGGGCAATGGTCGAGGCCGTACCCGACGCGGTGGTGGGGGCCGGAACGGTGCTGACGCCCGCGCAGATGGAGGCGGCCAGGGCCGCAGGTGCGCGCTTCGCGGTGTCGCCGGGCGCAACGCCGACGCTGTACGCGGCCGCGCGCGATGCCGACCTGCCGTATCTGCCGGGCGTGGCCACGGGGTCCGAGCTGATCCTTGGCCTCGAGCATGGCCTGGATACCTTCAAGTTCTTCCCCGCGGTGCAGGCCGGCGGCGCGGCACTGCTGGCGGCCTGGCACGGCCCCTTCGCCGACGTGCGCTTCTGCCCGACCGGTGGCATCAGTGCCCAGACCGCGGCGCAGTTCCTGCACCTGCCGAACGTGCTGTGCGTGGGCGGTTCATGGCTGACCACGGCGGCCTTGCTGCAGACCCGCGACTGGGGCGCGATCGAACGCCTGGCACGCGAGGCGTCCGTGCTGGCGGGCTGAACCGGCAGGCAATCTTCCAGGATTTGATCGGGATCAAAGCGCCGGCCTCGTGCCGGCGTCACTCTGTCTGCAAGCGCACGACGGAGGAAAACCCATGAACAGAACCATGAAGGCCGCTGTCGTTCGCGAGTTCGGCAGCCCACTGGTCATCGAGGAAGTTCCGGTACCACGCCCGGGGGCGGGCGAGGTGCTGGTCAGGATCGAAGCCTGCGGTGTCTGCCACACCGACCTGCACGCCGCCGAGGGCGACTGGCCGGTGAAACCGGACCCGCCGTTCATCCCCGGCCACGAGGGCGTGGGGCACATCGTGGCCGTGGGCGGCGGGGTCGGGCATGTCAAGGAAGGCGACAGGGTCGGCATCCCCTGGTTGTACTCGGCGTGTGGCCATTGCGAACACTGCCTGGGCGGCTGGGAAACGCTGTGCGAGACGCAGCGCAACACCGGCTACTCGGTCAACGGCGGCTTCGCCGAGTTCGCACTGGCCGATGCCAACTATGTCGGCCTGCTTCCGAAGGAGGTGGGCTTCGTCGAGATCGCGCCGGTGCTGTGCGCCGGCGTGACGGTCTACAAGGGCCTGAAGGTGACGGACACGAAGCCCGGTGACTGGGTGGCGATCTCCGGCATCGGTGGCCTGGGCCACATGGCGGTGCAGTACGCGCGTGCGATGGGCCTGAACGTGGCTGCCATCGACGTGGAGGACAGCAAGCTGGCACTCGCGCGGCGGCTGGGCGCGCAGGTCACGGTCAACGCGCGCACGACCGATCCGGCAGCATTCCTGAAGAAGGAGATCGGTGGCGCACACGGCGCGCTGGTCACCGCGGTATCGCCCAAGGCCTTCGAGCAGGCGCTGGGCATGGTCCGGCGGGGCGGCACGGTCTCGCTCAACGGACTGCCACCGGGCAACTTCCCACTGGACATCTTCGGCATGGTCCTCAATGGCGTGACGGTGCGCGGTTCGATCGTCGGCACGCGGCTGGATCTGCAGGAGTCGCTGCAGTTCGCCGCCGAGGGCAAGGTCGCGGCCACGGTCAGCACCGACCGCCTGGAAAACATCAACGAGGTGTTCGCCCGCATGCGCGCGGGCACCATCGACGGGCGCGTGGTACTGGACATGGCCGCCTGACACCCGTGCATGGCCGCCGCGGCCCGGCACCCTCTCCCACGGGTGCGGCGGTCATGCCGATCGATGCGCGCCCGGCGTAGCTGCGCAGGTGGTCAGCGCTGTGACCCAGCGCGCCGGGCGGCAGCCGTCGCCCAGCGCGCCGCCACCACCGGAGCCGTGATGCACACCGCCTGGTCGGTCACCGTGGTCACCGCGCGTTCCAGCAGCTGGATGTCTGCCTCGTGCTGGCGTGCCACGTGCGGGTCCTCGAAGAAGATGGCGCGCTGGCAACGGCCCTCCAGCACGCGGTCGGCGATCTGCGCATCGCCGCCCATCGGTCCGCTCTGGTAGCGCGTCACCCAGGGCGTGTCGCTGGGCCAGCCGCGGCTCCATGCCAGCTCGTTGAGGCGCTGACCGGTGGTCCCGGTCGCCACCCGCTCGCCGAAGCGTGCCAGCACGTCGAAGTGCTCGTCGGCGAAGGCGAGCATCGCCGCCTTCATCGCATCATGCGCGATCAGTGCCAGGGTCTGGGTACCGAAGGCGTGCAGATCGTCGGCACCGGCGTCGGCCTGCAGGCCGGCGTGCACGCGCTCCACCTCGATCCAGTCGCGTGCGGTGGCTACCGTGGAAATGAAAGGTTTGCCGTGGATCACGCACTGCCGCTTGAGCGCGGTCGCTTCGGGAAACACCGAGGACGGATCGACCGGATCGATCAGATAGATGGCACCGTCGAGCGTGCGCTGCGGGCCCATGCCGACCACCTCCGCGACCAGCTTCATCAGCCCGCCCTCGCGGCCGTAGGGATAGCGATGGAGGCCGGCATAGCCGTCGAGGAAGCCGTGGCGCCCGATCGCATCATGGGTGCGGCCGACAGCGTGCAGCGTGATGCCCAGTTCGCGCAGGCCCGGTTCGCAGGCACGCAGCCAGCGGAACAGGGCGGCGCGCGCATCCTGGTGGTGGAGCCGGTTGGCGGCCAGGCCGATACGCATCGAACGCTCCGTGGGCTGGTAGAAGCGGCAGTTTATGTCGCGAATGGCCAATTCTGCGCGCTTTGCAACTTTCCTCATTGTTGCTGTGCCGTGCGTCGCTAGCGTGGCAGGCAGAGCGGTACCGCTGCGCGGCCGTCGTCTCCGCCTGCGATTCGAGGATGCCCATCGTGAATGCTGCCGGCCCTGCGGCCGCATCCATTGCACGCTCCCGCCCGTGGCTGCGATCCCGCATCGTGCTGCCTGCCCTGTTGCTGTGGCCCATGATCACGCGGGCCGACGGGTGCGACATGCCCCTGGTCGTGGCCTGGCCCAGTGACCGCCCGCCACTGTCCTTCAGCGCGCAGGGCCAGCCCGGCGGCCTGGTTGCCGACTACCTGCGGCGGCTGGGCGAGCAGATCGCGCTGCGTCCACATCCGCTTCCCGCCGCGGCCGGCGCGGTCGGGGCGCTGCCGGCCGGTACCCAGGCCGTGCTGGGATGGCCGCGCGAGCAGGTGCCCGACGGCTGGGTCGTGAGCAGGCCCTACCTGCAGCTGTCACAGGTGATCGTGCGCCGTCGCAACGACACGCCACTGCAGGGACTGGGCGGTCTGCGCGGCCGCCGCGTCGCCAGCCTCGACACGGTGCCACTGGCGGCCCACCTGCGTGAGCAGGCGCCGGGCGCATGGCTGCTGCAGGTCGACGCGCTCGATCATGCGCTGCAGCTGCTGGCCATCGGCCAGGTCGACGCGGTAGTTGCCACGTTGGCCGAAGTGGAAGCCGCATTGCGCAGGCCCGGCAGCGATGCCCTGGTGATCGCCGCGCCGGCCGGCTTCGATGATGCCTGGGTGCTGGCGGCTGCGCCGACCTGTGCGGCCACCGTCGCCGCCTTCGACACCGTGCTGCAGGAACTGGACGACGCGCAGCGCGACGCGCTCCGTGCGACGTGGGCGCCCAGCGGAGCGCGCGCGCCGCCCGCACGGTCGCCGTTGCGCTGGCTGGTGCCGGTGCTGCTGGTCGCGCTGGCGCTGATCCTGGTGTATGCCTTCGGCTACTGGAGGCTGCATCGCGAAAGCAGCCAGCGCCGCGCGCTGGAACAGCGACTGCAGGAAGTGACCGCCAACCTGCCTGCGGTGGTCTACCGGGCGCGCCGCAGCGGCGAGGGCGACTACAGCCTGCCGCTGGTCGCCGGCGACGTGCAGTCGCTGTTCGGCATGAGTCTGGACAGTGTGCGGCTGGACCATCGCCGGCTCATGGCGGCGGTGCATGTCGACGATCGCAAGCCGGTGCTGGATCATCTGGAAGCCGCAGCGCGGGCCCGTGCGCCGATCGACATCACCTTCCGCACGCTGGGTCCCCATGGCTGGCGCTGGATCCGTTCGCATGGCAGGCCGTTGCCGGGCGAGAGCGACGACATCGAGTGGAGTGGCTACTGGATGGACGTCAGCCAGGCGCAGGCACGCACCCGTGCCCTGGCCGGGGCACGCCATCAGGCCGAAGAGACTGCAGCGGCGAAGACGCACTTCCTGGCCACCATGAGCCACCAGATCCGCACACCGATGAGCACGCTGCTGGGCATGCTCGAATGCCTGGCGGACAGCCCCCTGGACCCGTGCCAGCGGCAGGTCCTGTCCACCGTCGATGTGGCCGCGCAGATGCTGCGGCAGATTCTCGATGATGTGCTCGACAGTCATCGGTTGCAGGCGCTGCCGTTGCAGCTGCGTGCCACCGACATGGGTGCGCTGGCCACGGCCGTGCAGCAGCTGCTGGCACCGATGGCGGCCAGCCGTGCGTTGCACCTGCGGTGCGTGCTTGATCCTGCGCTGCAGCGGTGGCTGCTGGCCGATGGCCTGCGCGTGCGCCAGGTCCTGTTCAACCTGGTGGGCAACGCACTGAAGTTCACCCTGCACGGAGGTGTGGAACTGCGGCTGCGGGTGCTGCGGACGCAGGCGGCAGGACAATGCCTGCGCCTGCAGGTGAGCGACAGTGGCGTAGGCATCAGTCCCGAGCGGCAGCAGGCCGTGTTCGCCGATTACATCCAGGCCGAGCCGTCGACGGGGCGCCGGTTCGGCGGCAGCGGCCTGGGCCTGGCCATCTGCCGGGACCTGGTGGCCTCGATGGGCGGCG
Source organism: Stenotrophomonas sp. TWI169 (assembly GCF_039674705.1). Taxonomy (NCBI): domain Bacteria; kingdom Pseudomonadati; phylum Pseudomonadota; class Gammaproteobacteria; order Lysobacterales; family Lysobacteraceae; genus Stenotrophomonas; species Stenotrophomonas sp. TWI169. The sequence goes on from NZ_JBDJOB010000008.1 coordinate 125,501, forward strand.
AGCTGCAGCTGCAAAGCTCGCCGGGCAAGGGCACGCGCATCTGGTTCGACCTGGAGTTCGCCAGCTGCCTGGCGCCACTGGAGGCGGTGCCGGCCATGGCCGAGGTGGTCGCGCGACTGCCTGCGGCACGGGTGCTGGTGGCCGAGGACCACCCGACCAACCTGCAACTGCTGGTGCAGCGGCTGCGCGAGCTGGGCCTGCGGGTGCACGCCACTGCCGATGGCCTGCAGGCGCTGGCGGCATGGCGGGCGCAGGGCTTCGATGTTGTCGTTACCGATTGCCACATGCCCGGCATGGACGGGTTCGCGCTGGCGCGTGCGATCCGCGAAGACCCCTGCCCTTCGCGTGCACGGGTGCCGATCATCGCGCTGACGGCCAGCGTGCTGGAGAGCACGCGCGAGGCCTGTCGTGCCGCCGGCATCGACCGGTTCCTGGCCAAGCCGGTCGACACCCAGGGGTTGCGCGCGACGCTGGCCGACGTACTGCCGGCAATGGAACCCGGCTCAGTTGGACAGTAGACGGACGATGCTGGCAGCGGCGTCGCGGCCTTCAGCCACAGCGGTTACCACCAGGTCGGCGCCGCGTACCGCATCACCGCCGGCGAACAGGCGCGGATGCGCGGTCTGGAAGGGCAGCCGGTCCTTGCCGCCGGCAACGATGCGACCGTTCGCCTGGCCCTGCACACCGTGTTCGGCCAGCCAGGCCGGAACGCTCGGCGCGAAACCGAAGGCGATGATGACCACGTCCGCCTCCAGCAGCGACTCGCTGCCCTCGATCGGCACCGCGTTGCGGCGTCCCTGGGCGTCGGCCTCACCCAACCGGGTTTCAACCACGGTCACGCCGATCGCTTCGTCGTCGGCGCCGGCCTCGATCGACAGCGGCTGCCGGTTGAACAGGAAGCGCACGCCTTCCTCGCGCGCATTGGCGACTTCACGCGCGCTGCCGGGCATGTTGGCCTCGTCGCGACGGTACGCGCAGGTGACCTTGGCCGCGCCGAGCCGCACCGCGCTGCGCACGCAGTCCATGCCGGTGTCGCCGCCGCCGAGCACGACCACGCGCTTGCCGTTGAGGTCGGGCAGGGCGATCTGGTCCTCCCAGCCGGCGATCGGTCGACCCTGCGGGTCATCGCCGCCGACGATGCGGCTGTTCTGCACCAGGAACGGCAGGGCCGGCAGCACCCCCTTCAGGTCCTGGCCCGGCAGGCCGCCGTCGGTGTAGCGGTAGGCCCCGGTGCCGACGAACACCGCGTCGTGGCTGTCCAGCAGCTGCTGCACGCTGATGTCGCGGCCGATCTCCACGCCCAGGCGGAACTGCACGCCCATCCCTTCGAGCACCTCGCGGCGACGATGGATGACGTCCTTGTCCAGCTTGAAGCTGGGGATGCCGAACTGCAGCAGGCCGCCGATCTGCTCGTAGCGGTCGTACACCACGGCGGTGATGCCGGCCCGGGCCAGGCGATCGGCACAGGCCAGACCCGCCGGACCGGCACCGATCACCGCCACGCTGTGGCCGGTGGGCTGCACGGCACCCAGGTCCGGACGCCAGCCACTGGCGAGTGCGGTATCGACGATGTACTTCTCCACCGCACCGATGGTCACCGCACCGAATTCCTCCAGGGTGCAGCTGCCTTCGCACAGGCGATCCTGCGGGCAGACCCGGCCGCACACTTCCGGCAGCGGGTTGGTGCTGTGGCACAGCGTGGCGGCCTCGTGGATGCGGTTCTCCTGCACCAGCTGCAGCCACTGTGGAATGGCGTTGTGTACCGGGCATTTCCAGCTGCAGTAAGGGTTGCCGCAGTCCAGGCAGCGCCCGGCCTGGTACTGCGCATCCTCCTTGCCGAACTTTCCGTACAGCTCGCCCCAGTCGCCGGAGGTGCGCAGTTCAACCGGAATGCGCTGCGGCATGGTGCGGGGCAGATCGAGGAACTGGAAGGCGTGCTTGCGGCTCATGGCGGGCTCTGTGATTTCGATGGCCGGCCAGAGGCCGGCACTACTGCGGTGAGGGAGCAGGCGCGCGCCGGTTGCGGGCGGCGCGCCGGAGGCGCTTACGCCGCGCGTCGAAGGGTCTCGGTCAGCGATTCGATGCTGGCGGCCTTCGGTTTGACCAGCCAGAACTTGCCGATGTAATCGCGGAACTCGTCCAGGATCTGCTGCGCCCAGATGCTGCCGGTCAGTTCGCGATGGCGGCCGATCAGGCGGTGCAGGTGCTGGCGGTAGTTCTCGAAGCCTTCGGCGGATACGCGATGGATGTCGATCAGCTCGTGGTTGTAACGGTCCACGAAGTCGCGGTCCACATCCAGCACGTAGGCCAGCCCCCCGGTGAAGCCGGCACCGAAGTTCAGGCCGACCTTGCCCAGCACCAGCACCACGCCGTCGGTCATGTACTCGCAGCAATGATCGCCGGCGCCTTCCACGACCGCGAGCGCACCGGAATTGCGGACCGCGAAGCGCTCGCCGGCACGTCCGGCGGCGAAAAGCTCGCCACCGGTGGCGCCATACAGGCAGGTGTTGCCGATGATCGCAGTGCTGCGCGCCTCGAACCGCGCGCCGCGCGGCGGACGTACCACCAGGCGGCCGCCGGCCATGCCTTTGCCGACGTAGTCGTTGGCTTCGCCCTCCACTTCCAGATGCAGGCCGCCGACATTGAAGGCGCCGAAGCTCTGTCCGGCGCTGCCACGGAAGCGAAGCTCCAGGGGGGCGTCGGCCATGCCCTGGTTGCCGTGCGCGCGCGCCACCGCGCCGGCCAGGCGGGTGCCGATGCTGCGGTCGGTGTTGTGGATCAGGAAGCGATGTTCGCCCCCCCTGCGCTGTTTGATCGCGTCCGCCAGCAGGCCATCCATCTGCGTGGCCAGGCTGTCCGGCGATTCGTACAGCCGCTGCGCCGCGCAATGGCTGCCTTCGTAGCGCGCATCTGCCAGCAGGCGCGACAGGTCCACGCGCACGCCGTCGCGCGGTGCGGCCTCGATCTGCCGCAGCAGGTCGGTGCGGCCGACGATCTCCTCCAGCGAACGCGCGCCCAGGTACGACAGCCAGCCACGCACTTCCTCGGCCAGCAGGCGGAAGAAATTCTCCACGCGCTCGGGCTGGCCGGTGAAGTGGTTCTCGCGCAGGCGTTCGTCCTGGGTGGCCACGCCGGTGGCGCAGTTGTTGAGGTGGCAGATGCGCAGGTACTTGCAGCCCAGCACGATCATCGGCGCGGTGCCGAAGCCGAAGCTGTCCGCACCCAGCAGCGCGGCCTTGACCACGTCCAGGCCGGTCTTCAGGCCACCATCGGTCTGCAGCAGGGTGCGCCCGCGCAGGTCGTTGGCCAGCAGCGCCTGGTGCGCTTCGGCCACGCCCAGTTCCCACGGCACACCGGCGTAGCGGATCGAGCTGACCGGCGAGGCACCGGTGCCGCCGTCGTGGCCGGAGATGGTGATCAGGTCCGCGCCGGCCTTGACCACGCCGGCGGCGATGGTGCCGACGCCGGCATGGCTGACCAGCTTCACCGATACCAGCGCGGTCGGGTTGACCTGCTTGAGATCGTAGATCAGCTGCGCCAGGTCCTCGATGGAGTAGATGTCGTGGTGCGGTGGCGGCGAGATCAGGCCGATGCCCGGCCGCGCGTAGCGCAGGCGGGCGATCAGCTCGTTGACCTTGTGCCCCGGCAGCTGGCCGCCTTCGCCGGGCTTGGCGCCCTGCGCGACCTTGATCTGCAGCACCTCGGCATTGACCAGATACTCGGCGGTGACACCGAAGCGACCCGACGCCACCTGCTTGATCTTGCTGCGCCGTGGGGTGCCGTAGCGGGCCGGATCTTCGCCACCTTCGCCGGAATTGCTGCGGCCGCCGAGGCGGTTCATCGCGATGGCCAGTGCCTCATGCGCTTCCGGCGACAGCGCGCCGAGGCTGATCGCGGCGGTGTCAAAGCGCGGGAACAGTTCGCTGGCCGGCGCCACCTCGTCCAGCGGCGTGGGGGTCGCCGCCGGCACCAGCTGCAGCAGGTCGCGCAACGCCGATGGCGGCCGGGCATGCACGGCATCGCAGTACTGCTGCCAGGCGCGGGCATCACCACTGCGCGCCGCGCGCTGCAGGGTGGTGACCACGTCCGGGTTGTACATGTGGTACTCGCCGCCGTGCACGTACTTCAGCAGGCCGCCGACATCGACATCCTGCTGTGCATCCCAAGCCTGCGCGCACAGTTCGCGCGCATCGGCATCCAGCCGCGCGAAACCGGCGCCGCCGATGCGCGAGGCGGTGTCGGGGAAGCACAGCGCAACCACTTCCGGCTCCAGGCCGATGATCTCGAACAGCTGCGCGCCGCGGTAGCTGGCCACGGTACAGATGCCCATCTTCGAGATGATCTTCGACAGGCCCTTGTAGACACCCTTGCGGTAGCGGCGGCCGATCTGCGACTGCTCACCGCCCTTGCTGAGCTTGAGGATGCCGCGCCGGCCGAGGTCGAACAGGGTCTGGTAGGCAAGATACGGGTACACCGCGGTGGCCCCGAAGCCGAGCAGGCAGGCCATATGGTGCGGGTCGCGCGCAGTGCCGGTCTCGACGATCAGGTTGACGTCGCAGCGCAGCCCCAGCCGCGAGAGGTGATGATGCACCGCACTGGTGGCCAGCAGGGCGTGCACCATCGGTCGCCCGGCCACCGGATAGCGGTCGGACAGCAGCAGCATCACCATGCCTTCGCGTGCGGCGCGTTCGGCCTCCGCACAGATGCGCTCGATGCCGTTGCGCAGCCCTTCTTCCTCGCTGTAGGACAGGTCGAGCAGGCGGTTGGCCTGCAGGTACTGGTCCATCTTCAGCAGCTGGCGCAGCTTGCGTTGGCTGAGTACCGGCGAGTTGAGGATGACGTGGTTCACCGTCTCCGGGCCGGCATGGAAGATGTTGGTCTCCTTGCCGAGCTGGGTGGACAGGGACATGGCGCAGTCTTCGCGCAGCGGATCGATCGGCGGATTGGTGACCTGCGCGAATGCCTGCCGGAAGTAGTCGTACAGCGGCCGGCTGCGCTGGCTCAGTACCGCCATCGGCGTGTCATCGCCCATCGAGCCGGTGGCTTCCTGCTCGGTCTCGGCCAGCGGCCGCAGCACCTGCTCCACCTCCTCGCTGCTGAGCTGGTACAGCTTGTGGTAACTGCGCAGGGTGCCCTCGTCGAAGGGCTCCTCCACCAGCGAAGGATCGATCAGTTCGGTCTGCAGGTAGGTCACGCCCTGCTGCAGCCACTGCTTGTACGGTGCGCGGCCGCGGTTGATGCGGTCCACCGCGTCCGAATCGAGCAGGTCGCCGCGCTTGAGATCGATGGCCACCATTTCACCGGGGCCGAGCTTGCCCTTGCGTACCACGCGCTCGGTCGGCACTTCCCACACGCCCGCTTCGGAGGCGACCAGGAAGTGGCGGTCGGCGGTCAGCATCCAGCGCGCCGGGCGCAGGCCGTTGCGGTCCAGCGTACACACCGCATAGCGGCTGTCGCAGGCGACGATGCCGGCCGGGCCGTCCCAGGGCTCGCTGTTGAGGCCATGGAACTCGTAGAACGCGGCCAGATCCGGATCCTTGAACTCCAGCGACTGCGTCGCCGGTGGCACCAGGATGCGCAGCGCCTGGATCAATTCCATGCCGCCGGCGACCATCAGTTCCAGCATGTTGTCCAGGCTCTGCGAGTCCGAACCATGCATGGAGATCACCGGATCGAACTCGGCGATGTCGAAGCGCGGTGTCTTCCACACCTTGCTGCGCGCCTGCGCCCAGCGACGGTTGCCCTCGATGGTGTTGATCTCGCCGTTGTGCGCGAGCAGGCGGAACGGATGCGCCAGCGGCCAGCGCGGCAGCGTGTTGGTGGAGAAGCGCTGGTGGAACACGATCGCGCTGGAGGCCAGCTCGCGCCGCTGCAGGTCCGGATAGAAGCGGCTGAGCTTGTCCGGCAGGACCATGCCCTTGTAGCTGATCGCATCCGGGGTGAGCGTGGTGACGTAGAAATCGCCATGGTCGCGCAGCTGCTGTTCGCTGCGACGGCGTGCGAGGTACAGCGCCAGGGCGAAGCCGGTGCCGTCCTGGCCGACACCGGCATCGACGAACACCTGCTCGATGCGCGGCAGCGTATCGCGCGCGAGCTGGCCGCAGACACTGTCGTCGATGGGAACCTCGCGCCAGCCCGCCACGCGGCAGCCCACCGCTTCAAGCTGCACCTGCAGCTGCGTCCGGCAGGCCTGCGCGGCGTCGGCGTCGTGCGGAAGGAACACCAGGCCCGCCGCGAAGCGGGTGGCCACGGTGATGCCCGCTTCGCCGGCCAGCAGTTTCAGGAATGCATCGGGGCGACGCAGCAGCAGCCCGCAGCCATCACCGGTGAGCCCGTCAGCGGCGACGCCACCACGATGGGTCATCCGCGAAAGCGCGGCGATGGCGGTATCCACCAGCAGGCGCGACGGCTGGTCGTCGAGCTGCGCGACCATGCCGAATCCACAGGCATCGCGCTCGGAGCGCGGGTCGTAAAGCCCTTGGCGGTTGCGGGGGGCCATCTCTACCTCGATGCGGAATGAAATGAGCGGGGACACTCAAGCCCGCCCAATCCCTGGAGCGCATCGTGAGGCCACCGGATGCCTCGAATAAAGCACAGGTTGCTGCAACGCCGCAATACACGGTTGCAGGTGCAACGGAAAGCGCCGGCGGTGATCCGCCGGCGCGGGCCGGGATCAGCCGCAGCGGACGCCGCTGACCACGTCCTTGGCGTCCACTTCGATGTTCAGGCGGTCGCCCAGGAACTCCATCGTGGTCGCGTCATTGGGGTGCAGCACGCGCACCTGCTGAGCACCGGCATCTTCCTGGGCCTGCTTGCCCAGCGCATCGGTGTAGGCCTGGCCGACCAGGCTCTGTACCTGGCTGGCGTCGCAGGTGCCCACCGGCGGTGCCTCGGTGGCCTTGCCGGCTTCATCGGCCGGTGCCTTGGCGGCTTCGGCGGCCTGCTGGGCGTGGGCCGTGGCCGAATCCTGTTCATCCAGCGCCGGCGCCTGGCAGGCGGACAAGGCCAGCACGGCCGGCAGCAGCAGGGCGGAGAGCGAACGGGCGCGAATCGGGAACGACATCATGACTCCGGAAGGGACTGTGAAAGCCGGAGCATAGCCGCGAACCCATCCTCACGTGTTTGTCTTGCGTTATTGACGCGGCCGCGTCATGTCGATCGCCACACTGCTGGCATGCCCACGTCCCCCACACCCGAGCGCGCGGCGGCGCGCGCGGCCGGCCTGCGCTACGTTGATGACACCCAACCGGGCTTCACCCGGCTGCGTGCAGGCAAAGGCTTCCGTTACCGTGATGCTGACGGCCACGCAGTGCGCGATGCGGCCACGCTGCAGCGTATCCGCGCATTGGCCATTCCCCCGGCTTACACCGCGGTATGGATCTGTGCGCATGCCAACGGCCACCTGCAGGCGACCGGCCGCGACGCGCGTGGCCGCAAGCAGTACCGGTATCACGCCGACTGGGCGAAGGTGCGCGATGCCGGCAAGTTCGATCGGATCATTGCGTTCGGCGAGGCACTGCCCACGCTGCGGCGGCGGCTGGCACGCGACCTGCGGCAGTCCGGATTTCCGCGGACCAAGGTGCTGGCCGTGGTGGTGGCGCTGCTGGCCGATACGCTGGTACGGATCGGCAATGAGACCTATGCCCGCGAGAACCGCTCGTTCGGGCTGACCACCCTGCGCAACCGCCACCTCGAGCTGCTTCGCGGCGGGCGGGTACGCATGCGGTTCCGGGGCAAGTCCGGCCAACTGCAGGAGGTGACGGTGGGCGACCGCCGCCTGGGCCAGATGGTGCGACGGTTGCAGCAGCTGCCGGGGCAGTCGTTGTTCCAGTACCGCGACGATGATGGCCAGGTGCAGCCGGTCGATTCCGGCGCAGTGAACGAGTACCTGCGCGACGTGATGGGTGAGGACTTCACCGCCAAGGATTTCCGTACCTGGGGCGGCACGGTGGCGGCGGTGCAGGCACTGGCTGCCACCGCGCTGCCCGAGCCTGCCAGCCAGCGCGCACTGGCCGCAGCACAGCGCGAGGTGGTCTGCCAGGTTGCCGCGCGTCTGGGCAACACCCCTGCGGTGTGCCGCAGGGCATATATCGATCCCTGTGTGTTCGCCGGCTGGGAGCGTGGCGAACTCACCGCGCTGGCGGGCCTGCGCGGCCCGCGGCAGTGGGAACAGGCCACGTTGCGTGTACTGCGGCGGGCGCGCCGGCTCAGCCGCAGTAGATCGCGGTGATGTTGTTGGTGCGTCCCTTCTCGATGGTCAGGCGATCACCGCCTTCGCTGGCGGGCGGAACACGCGGACCGTCGTGGCGGAGCACCTGCACGTGCAGGCTGTCGCTGTCCACGCGTGCACGTTCAACGGTGGCCGCCGACGCTGCCAGACCGACGGCGCCGCGCACCATGTCGCTGTGGCACTGGCCGGAAATCACGCCGTCGATCGGTTGAACCTGTGCGATTGGCGTGCTGCTGCATGCGGCGACGGCAAAGGTCAGTGCGGCTACGCTGAATGCGCGGATCATGATCCTGCTCCATGGTGATGAGGACGCCAGCGTGCCGCGCGCGGCGTGGTGGCGGCATGAACGGCGTGCACATGCGGGACACGGTGCATTCACCGTCGCCGACAGCGGCGATGGCCACACTGCATGTACTGGCACGCCACGGAGGTATGACATGGCCACCTGTGATGTATGCGGCAACGACTACGACAAGAGTTTCACCCTGCAGCAGGGTGGGCGCAGCGGCACGTTCGATTCGTTCGAATGCGCGATCCACGCCTTCGCGCCACGCTGTGCGCACTGCAACTGCACCGTGATCGGCCACGGCGTCGAAGGCAACGGGCAGATCTTCTGCTGTGCGCACTGCGCCGGCCATGCCGGCGTGCAGGGCGTGGCCGATCGCGCCTGAGCCCACCCGATTCCCCACACCTGAAGGAGACCGCATGGCTACGAGCAAGAAGGTTCCCGCCCGCCGCAAGGCGTCGCCCAAAGTGCGCAAGGGTACGAAGGCAGCTGCCGAGGGCAGCACTGCAGCAGCGGCCGAACGCCCCCGCGTGGTGAAGACGGCGACCCGCAAGGCCGCCGCCGGCGATCCACGTGCCGCCCGGGTTGCGGCCCGGCAGCGACGCCTGCAGGACCAGGAAAAGGCCAAGGATGCGCGTGCGGCGAAGAAGGCGACCAGGAAGAAGGCAACCCAGGCGGGCACGCGACGCCAGCCGGAGACCCTGCCCGCCCAGCACCTGGCCAAGCCGGGACATGAGCACGAACTGGACCTGGCCCCGCGCTTCCTGGCACCGGACTACGTCGGCAGCGGCAAGCTGCAGGGCATGCGCGCGATCGTCACCGGCGGCGATTCCGGGATCGGACGCGCCGTTGCCGTGCTGTTCGCGCGCGAGGGGGCGGACGTGGCGGTGCTGCACCTTGATGAGGCCGAGGATGCCGAGATCACCCGCCAGCATGTGGAGAGCGAGGGCGGACGCTGCGTGGTGATTGCGGGCGACGTGCGCGATCCGCGTTTCTGCAACAAGGCGGTGAAGCAGGTCGCCAAGGCCTTCGGGGGCGTCGACATCCTGGTCAACAACGCCGCGTTCCAGCTGCACTGCGAGCGCCTGGAGGACCTGGAGGACGAGCATCTGCAGGAGACGCTGCAGACCAATATCGGCGGCTACGTGCAGATGGCACGGGCCGTGCTGCCACACCTGGGCGAGGGCGCCAGCATCATCAACACGGGTTCGGAAACCGGCCTCTTCGGCAGCAAGGCGCTGATCGACTATTCGGCGACCAAGGGAGCGATCCACGCTTTCACCAAAGCCTTGGCCAGCCAGCTGCTGCCGCGTGGCATCCGGGTCAACTGCGTGGCCCCCGGCCCGGTGTGGACGCCGCTCAATCCTGCGGACAAGCAGGCCCCCGACGTGGCCGAGTTCGGCAAGGACAGTGACATGGGGCGCCCGGCACAGCCGGAGGAGCTGTCTCCGGCCTATGTGTTCCTGGCGTCACCGGCCTGCGCCAGCTACATCAGCGGGGTGATCCTGCCGGTGATGGGCGGCCCGCGGGGCTGACCGGGGGCGCATACAGATCGGCGATGCGCGGAATGAAGCGCTGCGGGTTGGCGCCGACCAGGTTGGTGAGCACCACCACGGCGATGCCGCGGTCAGGGTAGACGACGAAGGCCGAGCGCGCGCCACCGATGCCGGCCACCTGCCGGTCCGGCGCGCCCTGCAGTACCGGCCAGCCGGCAGACCACGGGCCCGCCCTGCCATCGGCCAGCGGCTCGGCGGCCCACATCCGTGTGCGCCCGTCCTCGTGCAGCAGTCGCCCGTCCAGCAGTGCGACCAGCCAGCGCGCGGTGTCATCGGCGGTGGTAAGGATGCCGCCGCCGGACCACAGGCTGGGCGGCACGTCGTAGAACCAGTGCGACAGCCGGGGCGGCGTATCGGCGGCTTCGGTCGCGCGCGGGGCCAGGCTGTACATCGTGGCGGCGTCGGGGATCAGGTCGTAACTGTCGCCGAAGGTGGTGCGTTCCATGCCAGCGGCGCCGAACTGCCGGCTGGCCAGGAAGCGGTCGTAGGGCATGCCCGACTGCCGCGCGATGATCCGCGCCAGGAGCAGATAGTTGGTCTGGTTGTAGGCGAAACGTTGGCCAGGTGCTGCATCCATCGGCTGTGCGGTCACGGCCTGCCAGGCCTGTGCCTCGGTGCCTCCGCCCAGCAGCCCGCGCGCGTCAAGGATGTCCGGCAGGCCGGAGGTGTGGGCCAGCAGCTGACGTACGCGCACGGTCTGCCAGGCGGCCGGAAGTGCATCCAGATAGCGCGACAGCGGTGCATCCAGATCCAGCCGGCCCTGCTGTGCCAGCTGTGCGGCGGCGACGCCGGTAAAGGCCTTGGTGGCGGAGTTCAACGGGAATCGCGTGCTGCGTGTGGCGGGCGCGCCGTTTTCCACGTTGGCCAGGCCGAACGCTTCGGACAGCACGACCTGGCCGTCCTTGACCACTGCGATCTGCAGGCCTGGAATGCGCTCGTCCTGCAATGTCTGGCGGATCAGGCGGCGAGCCTGTTCGTTCGCCGGCTCCGGGCTGGCTGACGCCGGCGAGAGGGGCAGAGCAGCAAGCAGCAGGAGCAGAAGGCGGAGCGATGGGCGGAACATGGGTTATTCCCGGCGGGATGTGCGGATGGGATGCAGCAGGCAGCAGGAGGGTTTAGATGCTGCCGTTGCGACTTTCCGGGAGGGAGGACATTCCAGCGGAGCCGGCAGTCCACCCTGACTGCGTTGATGCCGATACTGACAGCGAACGGAGGATGCCTGCTGCCGGACTTGCTACAGTCTGTCCGCTGCACGCAACGCAGACCCATGCCCAGGAGGAAGGGCGGCGATGTCCGAACCGTACTCGGCTTTTCTCAGATTGAGCATGTCACGCGCAGATCTTGCGCGGTGGCTTGCGGCAGCACCGCCGGACGTGTCCCGCTGGTCGGACTGGCGCTCCATCGGCGGGCAGTGGAGTCTTCCCGGAGGCGGGGATCTTTCCGACCCGGATGCGCCGGGTCTGCAGACGCTCATTTCAGACTGCAACGCGATGTTGGCGCGCCATCGGGACAACCGCGCGGCACTGGAGTTCGTGCTGGGATCGGCAGAGGCGGAGAACATCAGGATTGCGGCCTATGACCGCAACGGAAGAGACTTCGTTGCCGGGTCGTTGACCTATTCGGAGAGTCTCTACGACATCCTGTTCTTTCTGGCTATGGGGCGCAGTGCAGCCGAGTTCCTGACCACGGACGACGCCGGCCTGGTCGTTGTCCACGACTATCTGTGGGGCGAGGACGGCGGACGGAGAACGGTCGCCGCGCTTGGCCTCGCTGGAAACGGATACTCCGCATTCCTGGGGCCCGACGCCTCCGCTGCCGCCGCCCGCGAGTTCGACGAACGGGTCGAGGCGATGCTGGATGGACAGGACGATCCGGACTTCTTCCCGCGCGATCAGCTGCAGGATCTGCGGGACTGATCCCGCGCATCAGCTATTGTTGAAGGGCACATAGGGTGTAAACGGCCTGGAAGGATCGAAGTCCTTCTGGCCAGGGTACAGAAGGCAATAGAGCCTGCCTTCATGCACGACTGCCAACGGGTAACAGGCATCCTGCCTGCTCATTCCGCCTGCGCCGCATTCCTGGAGGCCTTCCAGCAGCTCCATGGCGGTGCACTTTCCGGCCTTGCAGTCATGTTCCCGGATCGCGCTGAAGCCCTTTGAATAGAAGATCCGCGGTGCCCGATAGCCCTGCAGCGGTTGCAGGTGCTTGGCCAGGGCGGCGTAGGCCCTGTCCACTTCCTCCCGCTCACCCAGGTTGAACGTGGAAGGCGAGTCCGATGTGAACCTGAACTTCGCAGGGTCCGTCTCGCACTCCCACGCATGTGAGGCGGGAATGTGCAGCACAAGCAATGCGAACGCACTGATCAAGGATCGGGGCATCATCACTCCTGGGCAGGTCTGCTGTTGCTCGATGGAGCCGCATGGGAACACGGGAAAGAGTGAACCAGCGCTTCCCGTGTCAGCGTCGATGCGTCTTCCTCGAGGCGGGCGCGCGGAAGCGCCTTCAGGTGGCTGTACACGCGATCCACAAGCTCATGGGGCAGGACCGTGGCTCGTCCACACCATTGCCCGGCGCTGCCGTCGGCGACTGCCGCGATGTAACCCTGGGCCCAGGACACCGCGCGAGCGCGGCACAGTGCGTCGCTGCACTCACGCCCCTCCTCGTTGCCTGTGATTCGCTCCAGCAGTGCGCGGCCACTGGAAAGTGCATTGCCTGCGTCTGCAGCATGCGCGGGCAGAGCGGCGGACAGGCACGCCGCAAGGAAGGAGGCTGTTGAAGGCCGCCGCAGCCAGCGGCCAACCGGAGTACGCATGCATGCGATTCCTGAAGATGGAGAAGAGAAGGCTCGTCGCCAGGGCCAACTCTATCGGATCGGCCTGCCCGACCGGGATGCACGCGCCCGGCGGAAGGGGGCGCCAGGAAACGCCGTGCACGGAGAGGAGACGGGGATGCTGCGCTTGCCCCCTACCGTTCGTCGGCCCATGACTTCCGGGGGGTTGACTACAGGTGTCGTCACGCCGACAGTGACGACACGTGTAGTCAAGGGAGCCTGTCATGCGCGGCAAAACCATCGGAGACCAGGAGCTGGCCCTGCTGCAGTACATCGATGAACATGCGCCGGCCAGTGTCGGCGAGGTCGCCAGCGGCTATGGCGAGGCGCGCGGGCTGGCCCGTTCCACCGTGCTGACGATGATGGAGCGGCTGCGCACCAAGGGGTACCTGCAGCGACGGCAGCACGAAGGCCTGTACCGCTACCAGGCCACCCGTGGCCCTGACAGCGTGCTGCAGGGTGCGGTGGCCCAGTTCGTCGACAACACGCTGCAGGGCTCGGTGTCGCCGTTCGTGGCCTATCTTTCGCAGCGCCAGCAGGTCAGCGACAACGAGCTGGCCGAGCTGGAAGCGCTGGTCGCCCAACTCCAATCGCGTCGCCACGAGGGCTGAGTCATGGACACCACGATGCTGATCCCGATGCTGGAACGGCTGGGCTGGACCAGCCTGCAGACCGTGCTGCTGGTGGCGCTGGTGTATGCCGTGTGCCGGCTGATGCCGTCGCTGTCGGCCGCCACGCGTTGTCGGTTGTGGTGGCTGGTTTCGTTGCAGGCCGTGCTCGGCCTGGTGTGGAGCCAGCCGGTGCAGCTGCCCTGGTTGCCCGCGTCGCCGTCGGTGGCGATGACCGCTACCGATATCGCCGCCGATGTGGTCTATCCGCTGTCTGCGGAAGGCTCCGCGCAGCTGCTGGCCACGATGCCGGTGGAGGTCGTGGCGACGCCCGCAACAGCGTGGTGGGCGCTTGCACTGGCCGCGCTGTGGGCCTCCGGTGTGCTGCTGATGGCCTGGCGCACCCTGGCGGAGTGGCGGCGTTGCCGCGCGCTGCTGGCCGCCGCGTATCCCTGCGAGGACGCGGCGCTGGTGCAGGCGCTGCACCTGGCCGCCGACGCGCATGGACTTCGCCGCCCGCCGCGCCTGTGGATGAGCGCACAGATCGATGCGCCGCAGCTGGTCGGGCCGCTGCGCCCGGTGCTGCTGCTGCCGGCCGGCGCCACTGCACTGCAGGGCGACGCGCTGGACCTGGCATTGACCCATGAACTGCAGCACCTGCAGCGCCGTGACCTGCAGTGGGGATTGTTGCCGGCACTGGCGCAGCACCTGTTCTTCTTCCACCCGCTGCTGCGGCTGTCGGTGCGTGAGTACGCCCAGGCCCGGGAAGAAGCGGTGGATGAGGCGGTGGTGGGCCAGCATGGGGCCAGTCGCCACGCGTACGGGCGTCTGCTGCTGCAGCTGGGCGTTGCACCGCAGCCGCACCTGGGCGTGGCCAGTGCCGCGCCGGACACGACCAGCCTCAAGCGCCGGCTGCTTTCGCTGCAGCCGCGCAAGGCCTGCCCGCGCGTGCTCGCGGTTGCCCTGACGGCCGTGGTGCTGGTGGTGGGTGTGGCACCCATGCGACTGGTCGCAGCGCCGGTGCCGCCGGCGCCTCCCGCACCGCCGGCGGCGCCGAAGCCCCTGTCGCCGCCGCCGGCTCCGAAGGCACCGCCGGCGCCGGCAGCGTCGGCGCGCCTGCCGGCCGTGCCGGTTCCCCCCGCGCCGCCGGCTGACGTGACCGGGCCGGACGATGTGACCGGACCCGATGATGCCGATGTGGGGGCCTTCGACGATGCGACCGACGTGGACGAGGACCATGACGGCATGACCTCTACCGGCACCTCCATCACCACCTACGGGACGTTGGATCTGGGCGAGTCGCCGCGCCAGGCCTATGTGCTGGTGGATGGGGATTCGACCTTCGCCAATGGCGGCATCGATGACGTGGCGCAGGCCCGCAGGCAGCTCGGCAAGGGACCGGCACTGTGGTTCCGCCAGGGTGACAAGCGCTACGTGGTGCGTGATCCGATGCTGGTGCAGTCACTGCAACGTGCCTATGCCGGCGCGGCGGAACTGGGCCGTCAGCAGGGCGAACTGGGACGCCAGCAGAGCGTGCTGGGTCGCCAGCAGGGCGAGTTCGGCCGCCGGCAGGGCGAACTGGGCCGGTTGCAGAGCGAACATGCACGCCAGATCGCGCAGGATGCGATGCGCACTGCGCGCAGTGCGATGGCTGCCCATGACATCAATCGTGAAGCGGCGGCCGAAGCGGCCAGGGCCGCGCGTGACTCGGTCGACGATGCAGCGCTCGCGCGGCAGGCCGCCGCTGAAGCGCGGCGCGCCCTTCAGGCTGCTCGTGATGACGAACGCCAGTCGGGGCGGAGCAGCGAGATGGGTCGGCTGGCCGGAGAGCAGGCCGCGCTGGCCAGCCGCCAGGCGGCGCTGGGCAGCCAGCAGGCCGCGCTCGGCGAACGCCAGGCACGCCTGCACGAGCAGGCCTCGCGACAGGCGCAGCAGGTGATCGCCCGTGCGCTGGCCAATGGCAAGGCCCAGCAGCTGTGAAGCGGCGGTAGCGCCGGGCCATGCCCGGCGTGCCCAGCGCCGTGCATGCGGATGGAAACCGCCGGGCCATGCCCGGTGTTAGCGGCTCAACCGCAGTTGGCGCGCACGATCCGGTTCTGCGCGTCGACCTCGATGGTGACCCGGTCCTCGCGGAAATCCATGGTCACCGCCATGCCGGGCTTCACCACCCGCGCCGTGCGTGCACCACTGGCTTCAACCACCTGCTTCACCGTGGCCTCGTCGGCGGTCCTGCCTGCCAGCCCCTCCAGCTTTTCCGGGTTGCATCGCTGCGGGCTTCCTGCGACATGCGGAGGCGGGGCGGCAGAATCGCTGCTGCTGCCACTGCCTGCACTGCCGCCCGCATGGCTGCAGGCGGCCAGCGGCAGGGTACAACCGAGCATCAACCAGAGACTGGAACGCATCGCGGATCCTCCACGCATCAGGAGCCGACAGTCTCATCGATCGGGGCTTCAGGGGGCGTCAATACCCGTTCGGCGAGCTGTTCGATGCGGCCCAGCAGCTGCGCCAGCACGGCATCGTCGTAGGGCAGCCAGCGGCGTGGCCGCGCCGGCAGGTCCGGCAGGGCCAGCGTCTGCCCGGCAAGGCTGGCGCGGGCGGTGGCCAGGTGCAGCCTGTAGTGGCCGACCTGCACATGGCGGCGCTGGAAGGTCATCAGGTCACGCTGCGGATGAGCGGCCAGCAGATGCTCCAGGGTGCGCCCGCGCAAGCGGACCATGCGGGCCGGCGGCAGTGGCATGCCCTCGCCACCGCATGCGCAGGTACTGGCCAGCAGGTCGAGTTCGCGCAGCAGTTCGGACGCCACCACTGCGGGCAGCTCGCGCGCCTGTACCGGTTGCCACGCGTCGCGATGCTGCCGCTGGAACTGGACGCGGCCGCTGCGGATCTCGCCGGCAAGGCCATGCGACAGCGGTGCTGACAGCTGCCAGCCGATCCGCCACGGGCCTTTGGCCAACATCAGCTGGCCGCTGTCATCGCCGTGCCAGCCTTGCCGACGGGCCAGCCCGGCCAAGGTCGCCACCGACAGCGTCAGCCCATTGAATGCAGCGGTATCGGCGGGTTCGCCGCGGGCGTCCAGATAGTGTTCGCGGAACACCTGGCGAAGCGGTTGCCGGCAGCGCTGCTCGATCAGCCGCGCGCGCCAGGCGGCGCGCAGATGGGGTTGGCTGCGGGCGGGATGCCACAGGCGCAGACGGTTGCGGCCCTGCAACGCGACCACGATGCCATGCGCATCGGCGAACGTCTCTGCGCCGTCCACCGGCATCGCATCGATCCAGTGCCCGCGCGCATCGGCGAGCTGCCAGACCAGGCCCTGCAGCAGGGTGGCCAATGCCGGTTGCCGGCACGCGTCGCGCCAGTCCTGCAGTGCCCACTCGCCGCCCAGCACGAACGTGGCCTCCAGGGCACGGGCCAGGCTGGCCAGTGAGCGCCTGCCGGCGGCAATGACCGGCAGGCGCAGCAGCAGTTGCGGGCGCTGTGCGAGGCGGCGTTCGGCGGCGGCCAGATGGCGGTCCAGCTTCCGCGCGATACCGGCATGGCGCACCTGCGACCGCGCCAGCGCCAGCGCGGCGATGGCCTCGGGGGTGGGCATCGCATTGACCGCCTTGGCCAGCGCCACAGCCACCGATTGCGAGGGCAGGGTCCGGGCGGCGGTCGGGGCAACGCACACCGGTGGCAGCACCTGCGCCAGCAAGGGCCGCAGCCAGGGCGCATCGCATTCCAGTGCCGCGCGCGTGGCACGCCAGAGCACACCGGCTTCGGCGATGCTGAAGGCACGGTCAGCGATGTAGGGCGCCTGGCCACTGTGGATCGCCTGCAGGCGCTGCGCTGCCTGCTGCAATGCGTGCTCGGCGAACTGCAGGTAGGTGTCGTGTTCGCTCAGTGGCTGCAGATCGGCGGGTGCCGGATCGATGTCGGCCTCGGTGGGGTACAGCTCGGCGATGCGGGCATGGCGCAACAGGTCCTGCAACGGCCAGTGCGCCACCAGGCGCAGTTCATCACGCAGCAGCGGGTGCGCGCTGCAGCCGTCCAGCAGCGAGGCCAGCGTTCCGCTGCCATCGGCACCGGCACAGCGCGCCAATGCCAGCAGCGCCAGTGCATCGCTGCCGGCTTCGACGCTTGCCCCGGCGTGCAGCCCGCAGTGCTGCAGCAATGCCAGCGCGGGCGCCTGCAGCCGCTCGTGGCCGGGCTCGGTGCAGCGCGCAAGCAGGGCCACGCCATCGACCGGACGAAGCGCGCCCGACCGTGTACCGGTGCTGCGCCGGGACAAGCGCAGCAGTGCAGCGGCGCAGATCGCAACGGTAAGACGGGGCTGCCGCTGCGCGTCGGCGTCGAGAATGCGGTGCGCCCACTGGCGCGCGCTATCCGTGAGCGGCAGCCCGTCGCACCCCAGGGCCATCGGCAGCAGGCTGGCCAGTTGCCCGTCATCCAGCCGGGCCAGCAGCGCCGCCTGGTCCTCGCCATGGAATCCGGCCAGCGTGCTGGACGCCTCCGTGCCGGCCAGCAGGGCAGCAAGGGAGCGCAGCTGGGGGCCCGGGACCTGGGTGCTCATGGAACCTCCGTGTCGTGAGCCGCGCCAGTCTCCGGCGGGGCCGCCTGGGGGTCCAGCGGCAGGGCATCATTCTGCCAACCCCATCGCATTCAGTCATAAAGTGACACCGCCCGCGAACGCGCAGGACCCGGCTCAGGCCATGCCGGGCGGCGCCTGCAGGGCGAGCAGTTCGCGCTCCTGTGCTTCCTCGCGGACCAGCCGCTGCAGCAGCAGGGCCAGGGTCACCACGTCCTGGTGATTGTGATCGGCCACCCGGCGCAGGTTCACCGCGTCACCGCCGCGCAGGAACCGCAGCCACGCGCCCGGTGCCTCCGATCCCGGCAGATCGTCTTCGCGGATCACGCGCAGCAGCTGGCGCTCGATGGTGGACAGCCTGCAGTTCTCCCAGGTGCCACGATAGCGGCGGCGGGTCGGATACAGCAGGTCGACATGGTCCAGGGCACTGATCGGGTCGCGCTGGCGCGCCAGCCGGTAGCGCGCCTTCAGCAGGGGCGCATCGTAGCTGCGGCCGTTGTAGCTGCAGAACACCGTGGAGGGCTGCAGCCAGCCGGCGAAGGTGGCCAGCATCGCCTCTTCGGCAGCCATCGTCGATATCAGCAGCTGGCGGATGCGCAGGCCTTCGCCGCGCTGCGGGCAGGTGTACCAGTCGGCAGCACCGATCATGAAGGCGCGGGTACCGGTGCCGCCGGCCAGCCCGGTGGTCTCGGTATCGAAGAACAGCAGGTCGTGCGCGGCCACGTGCTCGTTCTCGCGCCGGGCGAACGCCAGCGACAGGGGAACCTTCGGAACCGGCTGCGGCTGCAGGGATTCGATCAGGAACAGGCCTGGCGCGATCTCCTCGCCGGGCAGCCGCCGGTCCTGTGCGGTCGCGTGCAGGGGCGCTGCGCTGCCGCGTGTGCGCAATCCCAGCAGGCGATGCAGGCTGCCGACGTGGGGCTGCCGCAACGGTGGCGTGGTGGGGGCGGGTGTCATGACGGCCGGGCCGGTCGGCTTGTGGCGGATCTCCTGTTCAACCCAGGCGAATACCGAGCGTTCGGCCGGTGGCTGCCGTGCATCATTGGCCGCTGCCGGGACGACCGCTGCGGGCGCCGCCGCCGTGACAGCCGGCGGCCCGGCCTTCGGGTCGCCCGCCTGCTTCCGCAGCAGACGCAGCTTGTCCAGGCTCAGGCTCACGGTGCCAGCAGCTCCACGGCGCCACGGGTGGCGGGCACCGCATCGGGCACGTGCTGGCAGGCGTCGGCATCGAACAGGTCCAGCACGCGCAATGCCAGTGCGCGCGGCGAGGTCTCGTCCTCCTCCTGCGCCGCCAGTACCGGGCCGACGCAGGCCGGACAGCCCGCCGTGCAGTCGCAGCGCTGCACGAGTTCGCGCGCGCGCTGCACCAGCTCCGCCTGGCGCTGCCACAGGGGTTCGCTCAGGCCGACGCCGCCCGGGAAGTTGTCGTACAGGTACACGGTCGGCACGAACACCTGCAGCAGCTCGACCGCGCCCGGATCGCCATCGCTGCCGCGCAGCTGGCCGCGGCCGCTCTGGTCGGCGACCGCGAACCATGCACCGTCGCCATTGCCGACCGACTTCTGCAGATCGCGTGCGTCGGCCATCACCGCCACCGTAGCGACGATGTGCAGCGCGTAGGCGGCACCCAGGAAGCCATCCAGCGCGTCCTGCCGGCTGGCGAACGCACGCAGCAGCAGCGCCTGCGGGAGCTGCCACCACACTGCGGTGGTGTGCAGTTCCTGGTCGGGCAGGTTGACCGGGCCGTAGCCGATGTTCTCGTGGGTGTAGTACCGGATCTTCTTGTAGCCGGCCACGCGGCGCACCACGTGCACCTCGCCGTGGTGCGAATCGCCGCGCCCGGCCACGCCGCCGTCGAAACGATCCAGCACCTTGAGCTTGGTGAAGTCGATGCTGTCGGTGTAGTAGTCCACGTGGGTGCGGGTGACGTAGGCCTTGCGCCCCTCCCAGTCCAGCGTCTCCACCTGGTACGGCGTGGACTGCACCATGTGGATGGCGCCCTCGTACAGGGTCAGCGCGGCGGCGGAGTAATCGACCTCGGCGATGATCTGCTGGCGGCCGTCGCTGCGGTCGACCACCACGAAGTTGCCGTCGGCCACCGCGCGCAGGCTCACCGCGTTGGCCGGATAGCTGTCGGCGATCCACTCCCAGCGCTCGCCTTCGCGATGGACCACGTCGGTCTCGGCCAGGGCTTCCAGGAACACTTCCGGATCGATCGGGCCGAAGCCATCGCCGACCCGGAACGGCAGCTCGAAGGCCGCGCAGCGGATGTGGTCGAACAGGATCAGTGGCTGGTCCGGGGCGATGCGCGCATGTTCGGGCGAGGCTTCGGCGAAGAAGTCCGGATGGCGTACCACGTACTGGTCCAGTGGCTGCGAACTGGCCACCATCACGCCCAGCGCGGGCTGCTGGCGGCGTCCAGCGCGGCCGAAACGCTGCCAGGTGGCGGCCACGCTGCCCGGATAGCCGTTGAGGATCACCACGTCCAGGCTGCCGATATCCACGCCCAGCTCCAGCGCCGAGGTGCTGACGATGCCATCGATGCTGCCCGCGCGCATGGCGCGTTCGGTCTCGCGACGCTCGGTGGGCAGGTAACCGCCGCGATAGGCGCGGATGCGCGGTGGCTTGCGCGGATCGTGGTCGAAGATGTCCTTCAGGTACTTGGTGAGCACTTCGACCATCAGCCGCGTCTGCGCGAACACCAGGGTCTTGAGGCCGGACTTGATCGCGATGCGGGCGATGCGGTTGCTCTGCGAACGCGCCGATGCACGCAGGCCCAGGTCCGGGTTGACGACCGGCGGGTTCCACAGCAGCACCTGCTTCGGTCCGCTGGGCGCACCGGATTCGGTGATGGCGGTGACCGGAGCTTCGATCAGGGCCTCGGCATGTGCCTGCGGATTGCCGATGGTGGCCGAGCACAGGATGAACTGGGGTTGCACGCCATAGAACGCACAGATGCGCTTGAGCCGGCGCAGTACGTTGGTGACATGGCTGCCGAACACGCCGCGGTAGGTATGCACTTCGTCGATGACGATGTAGCGCAGGTTCTCGAAGAACTGCGCCCACTTGGTGTGATGCGGCAGGATCGCCTGGTGCAGCATGTCGGGATTGGATACCACGATGTCGCCATGCAGGCGGATCGCCTGCCGTGCGTCCCCGGGCGTGTCGCCATCGAAGGTGAACGCCTTCACCCCGAGATCGCCGGCGCGGTTGAGCTCCAGCAGTTCGGCCACCTGGTCCTGCGCCAGCGCCTTGGTGGGGAACAGGTACAGCGCCTTGGCGTTGTCCTGCATGGCCGCACTGACCACCGGCAGGGTGTAGCACAGCGACTTGCCGCTGGCGGTCGGGGTGACGATGGCCACATGCTCGCCGCGCTGGCTGGCCTCCCAGGCCTCGGCCTGGTGGCTGTACAGCTGTTCGATGCCACGTGCCTTCAATGCGGCGGCAAGGGCCGGCGGTACCGATTCCGGAATGGGCGCATATCGGCCCTCGCGGCCGGGGATGGCAAAGCTGCCGGTGATGCGGTCGTGGTAGCGGCGCTGCAGGCGCGCGCTGAGCAGGGCACCGTCGCGGGCGGGCAGACCGTCGCGGGTCGCGAGTTGCTGCTCCGCGTCGGCGGTGCGCTTGGCGAGTTCGTAGGCCATGGGTGCACGGATTCCAGGGGGGCACATGGCACCACAGATGGGTCTCAGGATGTGAGACCCCGCAGCGGGACGGAGTGAACCGTTCAGTGCGCGGGCGGCAGCCGGACGTCGAATCCAGTGAAACGCCTGCCGCGTGCGCCGGAACAACGGGCTGGCCCGCCTCGAACAAATGACAGGTGCACCTCGCGGGCGCGAACGTGCAATCCACTTCAGCGCGGGCTGAACAGCGCGCGCCGTTCCAACGAAATCTGAAGCCGCCATCCGTATCCTCAGGCGAAGGATGCAACCAACAGGGGCGGTAGGGGTGGCACGACGAGCAACGCAGGGAGCACTTCTGGCCGGCCTGGTGCTGGCCGGTACCGCGCAGGCGCAGCAGGCGCCATCACCCGTATCGGTGGTGCCCGAACCCGGGCAGACCGTCGCCGCACCGCCGGAGTCTGTCGTGACCCCCGAAGGCACGCCCGCGCAGGGCAACGTCACCACCCTCGGCGAAGTGCGCGCGCTGAAGCCTGAAGACGATCAGCCACTGGATCTGTACCGCTTCAGGAACCCGGTGAAGATCGAGAACAACCGCTTCAGCCGCAACTGGAGTGAACCGCCGACGCCCGAGCAGGTAAGCATGGCCGGCGGCTACGTGATGATGGGCGTGGTCAAGGGCTTGCTGGCGGCGGGCAAGGGCTTGAACAAGATCACCGGGGGGCCGGATCAGATCCAGTCCGCCATCGCACGGCCACCGCCGGAACTGAGCGCGGAACAGCAGCGTCGCGCGCTGCAGTTCTGTGCGCAGCAGGAGGGTTGCGGTGGTGCACCGCCGCTGAAGTGAGCGAAGGATGGGGGGAAGCTATGCCGTACGGGCAACGCCAGGCGGCCGCCGTTCCAGCCACCACAGCAGCGACGCACACAGCACGAAGGCCAGCCACCATGGCCAGCGTGATCCCGGCACGGGCTGTGTCGCCTGTGCCTTGACCGGTGCGGAGGTGGCCAGGGCCTGCGCCGTCGCATCGATCATTCCCTGCCGGTGCAGCGCCGCTGCATCCGTCCTGTCGAACACATAGCGCCAGTAGGAGCGTTCGCCCTGCTGCAGCCGGTGCCAACCGGCCTCGCGTGGCCACCAGCCGGCGCAGCGTGCGCTGCCGGTGCCGCCGTCCACGATCAGCGCCACCGACGCGCCCCGTGCATCGAACACCTGCAACGGCGCCTGCACATCGCACAGGGCCTGTCGTTCCCCGGCCCACGCAATCGGCTGCGGCGACCACGGCGCCGTGCTGCCGCCCTGCGCGCGCGCCAGGGTGCCGACCACGTCGCTCCACAGCTCGCCATGGCGATCGTCGCGGCCGGCCAGCACCCAGCGCCACGTGTCGGTCAGCGGCAGCAGGCCGATGCGACCCTTGCCGGCATCGCGCCAGCCTCCGATGGCAGCGCCGCTGCGGTCGTGCAGCAGTGCGGTGGTGGCAGGCACCTGCAGCGCAAGCTGTTCCAAGGTGGGCAGCGCGGCGGCATGCGAATCACGATCAGCCTCTTCGCCATCGCGAGTAGGCAGCGTGCCGGACGCCAGCGGACCGCGTCGGGCTGCCAGCATCGCGCTGTCACCATCGCCGGGCAGCGTGACGCTGCGGCTGGCGCCATCGCCCTGCATGGGCAGGCCGAGCTCGCGCAGGCGTTGCCGCGCTCCGGCCGATGGCACGCCAGCACTGCGGACCAGCACACCCAGGCCCTCGTGCATGGCCTGGCGCACCGCTGCGAGCTGGCCACTCCCCAGCGTGGCCAGGCTGCGCTCGTCCAGCAGCAGCAGGTCGGTGCGCGCCAACGATGCCGCGTCCAGACCGACCTGACCTGCGCTGATGCTGAGGCCGGCGCCGGTGTCGGCCTGCATCTGCACGTCGATGCCGGCATCGGTGGCCCAGCGTCGCAGGTATTTCAGTTCGGGTCCCGGCGTGCCGGCGCGGATCTGCAGGCGGACCCGTGTGGCCGGCAGGGTCTGCTGGGGTACCGGAACGGTATCGACGACATGGCCTTCGCCATCCAGCAGGCGCAGGCGGAACACGCTGCGGCCTTCGGCACGGGCCACGCCACTCAGTCGCACCCGTCCGTCCTCGCCCAGCGGGGCACGATCGATCACCGTGTCAGCCGGGTCCAGCAGCTCAGCCTGCGCACGGGGGACGCCGCGGGCCTGCGCCTGCACGTCGAAGCGCGCGCCAGGGGCGACATCCGCGGGCAGCTGCAGCGCGGTCCAGCCGCGAGGGACGGGCGGTGCCTGCCAATGGACCTGCGCGGGCAGCGTGGCGTCGCGGTCGCGTGCCTCCAGGCCGGCGCCGACCAGGGTCAGCCGCGTCGAGGGATGCTGGCGCAGCGCCGTCGCCAGGTCCGGCACACGCTTCGCACCCGGCACCTGGGCGGCTTCGGGCAACAGGAGGAGCGGTCCCTCGCTTGCCGGCTGCGCGCTGGCCCTTCCGGCATCGGCACCCAGCACCACCAGGCCCGCAGCGGGCTGCTGCCGTGCGGGCGGCAGCAGGCATGCGTACAGCAGTGCAGCGGCGATGACCTGCAGGCCGAGCACGGCTAACAGCGGGCCACGCGGTCGCACCGGTGCGCGCAGCTGGCGCGCGCTGGCGACGAGTACGATCAGCACCAGGACGAGCGCGACCCACAGAGCCGGTGCCGACAGATTCATGGCTGCGCCTCCAGTGCATCCAGGTATCGCTGCCCCATCGCATCGGCCGCGCTGCGGCGTGTGGCCTGCGGCACGGGGCGCTGCAGCGCCCTCCACAGCTGTGACCGCAGGCGCTGCCGGCAGTCGGCACAGCCTGGCTCGATGCGCAACTGTTCGATGGCGGCCGCCAGGTCGAGCGCGTCGGGCAGGTAGATCGCATTGCGCTGCTGCCAGCCCGCCAGCGCGTCCAGATCCGGCGTGCCGTCGCCGTCGCCCAGTCGCTGCCAGGCCTCGACGATGGCCGGGTCCGGTGCCGTGCGTGCCGTCAGTGGTAGCTGTCGGCTGGCCAGCCCGGCGCGGTCACCGCCCAGGCGCCGGCCCTCATCGATGGGCGGCAGTTCCGGGCCGACGCGGGCCAGGTAGATGCGTTCGGCCTGCTGGACCTGCTTGATGAATCCCAGTGCCTTGTAGGCGTACGGCAGCGCCTGCTCCGGGCGTCCCTGGCGCAGCTCGCCTTCGGAGGCCCACATCTGGTCGAGTGCCGCTTTCAACGTCGCGCGGGTCTGCGGATCGAGCAGGGTCGCCGCCTCGGCGTGGTCGTGCGTGTGGCCATACTCGGTCAGCACGTCCGTGGCGCTGCCGAACACCGGTGGCGTCTCGGCGTTGCCTGCGTTGCCGCCGTGGTCGTGGCCATGCGCGTCGTGGTCGCCGGCCTGCGGCTGCGCCGCGTGGTCGTGATCATGGTCGTGATCGTCGTCATGATCGTCTGCGGGAGGGGTGTCACTGGTCGGCAGGTCGCTGGTTGGCGGCGGCTTCGGTGCGCCTTCGCTCTCTTCGCCAAGGAACTGGCCGTAGCGCAGGCGCAGGATGCGCTGGTCGACGCCGATGGCGTCGCTGCGCTTGACGAAGTCATCGGCGGCCAGGCTGCGCCGCTGGCGGATCAACGCCTCCGCATCGAGGATGATCTGCCGTTGGCTGCGGAAGTAGGCCGGCAGGGTCTTCTTGATGCGGCCTTCCAGCTCGGCGCCCAGCACCGCCTCGCTGCTGGGCAGGCGCAGGATCACGCTGCTGCTGCGGCCGGTCTGGGGTGTCGGGGCATGGTTGTCGCGCACTTCCAGCTGGGCGATCACATCGTTGCCGGGCTGCGCTCCCAGTGCGCCCAGATCCAGCGTGTGAGCGAACCGTCGCGCCGTTGCTTCGCCACTGCCGGTGAGCGTCACGCTGCGCTGGACGAAGGTGATGTTCTCGCCGCTGCCCTGGGTGAGGGTGATCGACAGGCGGGCCTGCGTGGCCACGCCGTGATCGTCGCTGGCCTCGAAGCGCAGTGCCCACTGGCGCTGCCCGGGCGTGCCCAGTACCAGGCTGGCAGCGGGCTCCAGCACGCGTACGGTCGGGGCACGGTCCGCCACCACGTCCAGGCGGTACAGGCGTGTCGTGGCCAGTGCCGGTTCGCTGACCAGGCGGTACAGCACCGGTGCACGGGCCACATCCTGCGCCTGCCAGTGGCCGTCGCGCTCGCTCAGCGGCACGCGCCGGCCATCGTGGAACTGCAGCCATGCGCTGCGAGGCGCACGATCAAAGCGCAGCGACCAGGACAAGCGGCTGTCGGCGGCGACCTTGGCATCGAGTGCGTTCTGGTTACGGGGTGGTTGACCCGTATAGGCCGGAGCCTCGATGCGCAGGCGGGTGGACTGCAGCTGCAACGGGCCCGCAACTGCCGGGGCAGCGGGGCGCGACGAGGACACGCCCGGCATGGACGGACCGGACCGTGGCCAGCCCAACGCAAGCAGTGCGACGGCGATCCCTCCGACCCAGCACAGCAGCAACGCGCCGCGCGGCCAGCGCGGACGCAGTTCCGGCATGGCGCGTTCGAGCGCGGCCTGCACGTGTGCGCGCTGGCGCTGCTGCAGCGGATTGAGTGCGGCAGGATCGGCGAACAGCAGGTCGGCGCTGTCTTCGCTGGCCCCGCTGCCGTCAAGCCGGCGCTGCACCCAGCGGCGATCCAAGCGGCGGGCACGGACCGTGGCCAGCACCGTGCAGGCGAGCAGAGTGGCCGTCGCAACGATGCAGGCGATATCGAAACCGCCCAGGCGCAGTGCAAGCGTGGTCGCGGCCAGCGCCCACGGCAGTCCCAGCAGCAGAGTGATGGCGCCGCTGCGGCGCCGTGCGCGCTGCCAGGCGCGTTGCAGCATCGTCATGCCGGTAGCCTCCGCCGCGCGTTGCTGGCCATCCAGCGCTCCAGTGCAAACAACAGCACGATGGCCAGCAGCAGCCAGGCGGTGGGCTCACGCACGGCAGGCGTGGCAGCCGGCAGGGCGACCTGGCGCGGTGCGTGATCCTGCGCATCGCCTGAGCGCGGCGGTGGCGCGGGTTGCAACGCCTGCAGCAGGGTGTGCGGCAGGCGGGCATCGCGCAACGCGGCATTGCCTGCGGCGTTCCATTCGCCGGGCAGGAACAGCAGGCGGCCGTGGCCAACGCGCTGCTGCCACAGCAGCGTGGCGCCTTCGGCGTCGCGCAGCAGCGGGCGTGCATCCGCTGCCGGCCGGGCGGCGGTCAGCACGCTGCCACCGTCCTGCAGCCATGCCTGCCAGTGAGCGGGCAGCGCATCGGCGCGGCTCCAGACACCGACTTCACCCGAAGCGGGCAGCGCATCCGCAGGCAAGGCGGGCGCGGGTGATCGGGTGCCCCATGCGCGCTGCAGCGCAGCCAGCCAGCGCTGTGCCGCGGCCGGGGCATCAGCGTGCATGCGCAGTTGCGGCAGCGGGGTGGGCGCGGCCGTTGCGGCGGTCGCACGGGGATGTGTCTGCCATTGCACCGCCCGCGAGAGCTGCAGGCGCATGCCGTCGAGGCCGGGCAGCGGATCGGGCACGTGCACGGTCAGCGCGGTGCCGGTCGGCAGCTGCGCATCCAGTTCGCGCAGCAGGCTGGGCAGGGCCACATCCGTGGCCGGTGGTGGCTGGTCGATGGTGGGGAATCCGGGCGCAAGCCAGCGCCAGTTGTCGTCGTCGGCAGGAGCGCCGGCATGCAGCGCGGTCGCATCCAGACCGGGTGCGACGACCGTCCATGCGCCGGTAGCCGGCGCCGGTCCGGTCAATGCCGGCCGCGCCAGCAGCACGGCCAGCGCGGCAAGCAGCAGCAACCGCACCAGCAGCAGCGGCCAGTCATCGAAGCGGACGCGCTGGCGCGGGCGGATCCGTGCACGCAGCCAGCGCAGCGCGGCGAAGTCCAACGGCGTGTAGGGATGGCGACGCGCGAGATGGATCAGCAGCGGCAGCAGCCACGCCGCCAGTGCGGCCAGCCCGAGCGGAAACAGCAGGCTCACGCGCCGCCCCCGCGGCCGAACAGCGCCTGCAGCGGCTGGTCCACCGGTTGATCGAGCCAGCCGGTGGCACTGGCGATGCCACTGGCCTGCAGCCGCAGGTGCAGTGCCGTGTGTGCAGCGGTGAAACGCTGCAGGTAGTCGGCGCGGATCGCCGCGCCATCGCCGAGCAGTTCCTCGCCGGTTTCAGGGTCGCGGAACCGATGGCCGGCATCGAATGGGAAGTCGCGCTCGTCGGCGGTCAGCACCTGCAGCAGCAGTACCTCGCGGCGTGCACTGGCCAGCTGCTCCAGCAGCACGATGCCGGCGTCATCAAAACCATCGCCGATGGCCAGCAGCAGGTCGCCCGGGCGAACGCGCTCCCACAGCGGGCGCAGCGTGTCACGGGCGGGCCAGCCGCCTCGTGGCTGCAGGGCATGCAGTTGCAGGTGCACGCGGTCGCGCTGGCGTGCGCCCTGCGCTGCGGGTACCAGCTGCAGGCCGTCGCCGGTGACGGTCAGCAGGCCGAAATGATCGCCCTGCTGCAGTGCCAGCTCGCAGACACAGGCGGCCAGCATGCGCATGTGATCCAGGCGGCTGCGTGCCGGCGCGCCACGGTCGGACTGGCCGGCCGATGCGGTCGCATCGAGCAGCAGCCACACCGTGATCGGGCTTTCGCGCTCCGACTCGCGCACGAAGAAGCGGTCCGAGCGCGCGTACAGTTTCCAGTCGATCTGGCGCAGTTCATCGCCAGGTTCGTAGGCGCGGTACTGGGCGAATTCCAGGCCGGCGCCACGACTGCGGCTCGCGTGCTGGCCGATGCCGCTCGCGCCGCTGGCCAGACGTGGCCGCAACCGCAGCGCGCGCAGGCGCGCTCGCAGTTCGGGAGGCAGGACCAGCGTGCCAGCACTCACGCGTGGATCACCCGGGGAACGGCACGGCGTGCAGCAGAGCGGCGACCACGTCGTCGGCGCGCTTCTGTTCGGCTTCGGCGGCGAACGACAGCAGCAGGCGGTGGCGCATCACCGGTGCAGCCAGGGCCTGCACGTCCTCGCGGGTGGCGGCGAAGCGGCCCTGCAGCAACGCGCGCGCCTTGGCCGCGAGCACCAGCGATTGCCCGGCGCGTGGTCCCGCACCCCACTTAACCCACTGGTTGATCGCCGCGGGCGCTTCCGGCCCGGGTCGGCTGGCACGCACCAGCCGCGTGATCCAGGCCAGCACATCGGGGCTGACGTGCACCTGGCGCACTGCCGCCTGCAGGGCGATGACCGCAGCGGCGTCCATCACCTTCGGCACCGCCTCGCCGGCACCGCCGGTGGTCTGTTCCAGGATCTGGCGCTCCTCGGCCTCGCTGGGGTAATCGACCAGGACGTGCAGCAGGAAGCGGTCCAGCTGGGCCTCCGGCAGCGGATAGGTACCGGCCTGTTCGATCGGATTCTGCGTGGCCAGCACGAAGAACGGCGCGGGCAGCGCATAGGTGGTGCCGGCATAGCTGACGGTGCGTTCCTGCATGGCTTCCAGCAGCGCGGCCTGGGTCTTGGGCGGCGTGCGGTTGAGCTCATCCGCCAGCAGCAGATTGGTGAAGACCGGCCCCTGCTGGAAGCGGAAGTGACGATGGCCGGTGCCGTGGTCTTCCTCCAGCAGCTCGGTACCCAGAATGTCGCTGGGCATCAGGTCCGGCGTGAACTGCACGCGTCGGAACTGCAGCTCCAGCGCCTGCCCCAGCGAACGCACCAGCAGGGTCTTGCCCAGGCCGGGCGCGCCTTCCAGCAGGCAGTGGCCGCCGGCCAGCAGTCCGATCAGCAGCTGCTCGACCACCGTGTGCTGGCCGACCACGGCACGGGCCAGGGCGGCGCGCAGATCGTGCAGGCGCGGCAGCAGGGAATCGAGATCAGGGCGGGTCATGGGGGCTCTCACTCAATTGTTCAATGCGTACATCACGATGTTGACGCCGAAGCGCGTGTTGTCCTCGGCCAGGAAGCGCTTGTTGCGCCAGTCGTAATCCCACTCGCAGCCATAATCCTTGTTGCTGTACAGCACGCCCAGGCGGCCATCGACCTCGATGCCCTTCAGATAGTCGTGCACCAGATCGTCGCCCCAGCCGTTCAGCTCGAAGCTGGTGGCCGGTGGTCCATCGGGGAAGCGGAAGAAGCTGCGGTACAGCGCGTGGCTGTTGGGCAGCTTCTGCAGCGCCCTGGGCCCGAACAGGCGGCCCATCTGCGCCTCGAAGGAGGTTGCGAACAGGCCATCGATGTCATGGTTGCAGTCATCGACGAAGACGAAGCCCCCGTTGCGCACGTAGCGCACGAAGTTCTGCCGCTCGGCGGCGTTGAATTCCACCAGCGTGTGCCCGGCCAGGTAGCAGAAGGGGGCTTCCAGCATGCGTGGGTCGGCCAGTGCCACCACGTGTTCCTGCGGGTCCACGCGCAGCGAGGTGTAGTCGATCAGCGAAGTGATCAGGTTGGACGGCATGCGCGCGTCCACGTCCCAGTCGCCCGAGTCGTACTGCAGGCGGGTGAACCAGAAGTCGTAGCGCGAACTGCGCGGGCCTGCCTGTGCCCAGGCCGGAAGCGCGGCCGCCGAAGCGGCAGCAGCCAACCAGCGCAGGCAGGCCCGGCGATCCATCAGACGGCGTCGGACAACGAGGTGAAGGTGAAATCGCGCAGCTTCATCGGCGGGATCATCATCACGAAGCTCGACTCGTCGCCGGCCACGCGCACCGGCTTGCCCAGCTCTTCGATGTTGTTGAGCATGATCACCGGCGATTCGTTGAAGCGGAAGTTCTTCACCGGGTGCTTGATCTGGCCGTTCTCGATGTAGAAGGTGCCGTCACGGGTCAGGCCGGTCAGCAGCACGGTCTGCGGATCGACCATGCGGATGTACCAGGTGCGGGTGACCAGGATGCCCTTCTGGGTGCCACGCACCAGCTCGGCGGTGCTCTTCTCGCCGCCGCTCATCAGCAGGTTGCCCGGCGTGGCCTTGGCGGTCTTGCCCTGCTTCTGCGCCCAGAAGCGCGAGTAGTCCAGGCTGGCCACCTTGCCGTTCTGGATGATGGCCAGGCGCTCGCGCGGCATGCCCTCGTTGTCCCACGGCAGCACCGGCGCTTCCGGGTGCCACGGATCGGCATACATGTTCACGCGTGGGTCGTAGACCTGCTCACCGAGCTTGTTGCCGCCGCCCTTCTTCGACAGGAAGCTGCGGCCTTCGTCGGCCGAGCGCGCACTGAAGAAATTCATCATGAAGCTGATCAGGCCTGCGGCCGCGGCCGGCTCCAGGATGACTGTGTACTTGCCCGGCTCCAGCGCCTTGGCTTCGGCCGATTCGGTGGCCTTGCGCATGGCGATGCGGACATCCTGGTCGGCCTTGAAGTCCGCCGCGTCCTTCAGGTTGCGGCCGACCCAGCCCGATCCGCGGCCGTCCTCGGTACGCACGGTGCAGGTGTAGTCGAAGTTGGTGGTGCGCTGGTAACCGAAGTTGCCGTTGCTGTTGGCAGTGGCGTAGAAGCCCTGGCCATCTTCAAGGAAGCCTGCGGCAATCAGTCCGTTGCCACGGCAGGGCGCGATCGAATCGGCGGCCACCTTGGCGCGGAATGCCGGATCGATGGCGGCGGTGGACTCGCTGAAGGTCGGGCTCGGCCGGTAGGTCTGCTTGCCGATGGCGGGCATGAACTCCGGGTTCTCCGGTGCCAGGCGGGCCAGATCCTCGGCGCGGCGCACCACGCGTTCCAGTGCGGCGTCGTCGAACTCGTTGATCGAGGCGGTGCCCACTCGCTTGCCGAAGGCCACGGTAACGGCAAGCTCGGTGTTGTCCACGATGCCGCTGGTGGAAACGTTGTTCAGGGCGAAACGGATGTTGCCGGCGATCGATCCCGCCAGCACGGCGGTGCATTCATCGGCCTTGGACAGGGCGATGACCTTGTCGAGGATGGCCTTGGCCTGGGCTTCGGTGAAGATACTCATGGTGTAAGGGCTCCTGACCGGTCAGCCGAGGCTGCGTGCGGTGTTGATGACATTGATGCCGTTGAAGCGTGCGGTCGACGAGCCGTGCGAAACCGCCGAGACCTGGCCCGGCTGGCCCTTGCCGTCGAAGAACGAGCCGCCCAGGCGGTAATCGCGTTCGTCGGCCACGGCGGTGCAGGCGTTCCAGAACTCCGGCGTGCGGATCTGGTAGGCCACGTCCTCCAGCATGCGGGTGATCTGGCCGTTCTTGATCTCGTAGAACAGCTGGCCGCCGAACTGGGCGTTGTAGCGCTGCTGGTCGATCGAGAACGAGCCGTCGCCGATGATGTAGATGCCGTTCTCCACGTCCTTGATCAGGTCCGGCACGCTCAGCGGCGTCTTTCCCGGTGCCATCGACACGTTGGCCATGCGCTGGAACTGCACGCTGGACCACGAGTCGGCATAGCAGCAGCCATCGGACTCGGTCTTGCCGAGGATGTGGGCCTGGTCGCGGATGGTCTGGTAGTCGACCAGCTTGCCGTTGCTGATCAGGTCCCAGCGCTTGCACTTCACGCCTTCATCGTCGTACGCGACCGCGCCGAGGCTGCCCGGCTGGGTCTTGTCGGCGAACACGTTCACCAGCTCGCTGCCGTACTGGAAGCGCTGCTCGCGCTTGTCCAGGGTGGCGAAGCTGGTGCCGGCGTAGTTGGCCTCGTAGCCGAGCACGCGGTCCAGCTCCAGCGGATGGCCGATCGACTCGTGGATGGTCAGCCAGGTGTGCGACGGGTCCAGTACCAGGTCGTACTTGCCCGGCTTCACCGACGGCGCCTTCAGTTTCTCCTGCGCCTGCTTGGCGGCCGCGATGGCGTCCTCCTTCATGTCGTAGGAGGAGCTGTAGTTGACCACGCCGTTGGGGCTGACGACCTTGCCGGCGGCGGCGCCGTCCAGATACTCGTAACCCAGGCCCATCGGCGCAGACAGGCCTTCGCGGGTGCGGAACTTGCCACTGGTCTTGTCGATGGCGGTGACGGTCATCGGTGCCCAGATGCGGTGCACGTCCTGGTCGATGTAGGAGCCATCGGTGGATGCGAAGTACTTCTGTTCATTGACCAGGAACAGCATCGAATTGACGAAGCTGGCACCGGCGCCGATCGCTGCGGCATTGACGTCCAGCAGCAGGTCGACCTTCTCCTTGATCGGCACCTCCATCGCATTCTTGCGGATCGGCGTGCGCCAGCTGACCTCGCCCACGCCGGGCGTGCTGGCCAGCTGCACCGGCGCGCTCTGCACGCCTGCGTTGGCCTTGGCGATGGCCGCAGCCTGCTGGGCGGCCCTGGCCACGTCGGCAGTACCCAATGCGTTGGTGGCGGCGAAGCCCCAGGCACCGTTGACGATCACGCGGATGCCCACACCGGTGGACTCGGTGTTCACCACGTTCTGCACCTTGTCTTCGCGGGTGATCACGAACTGCCGCAGATAGCGGCCGATGCGCACGTCGCAGTAGGTGGCGCCGGCACTGCGGGCGGCCTGCAGGGCAGCATCGGCCAGGCGCTTCTTCAGCGCGGGGTCAAGGCTGGACTGCAGCTGCTCGGCGGCGATCACTTTGCCGAAGAAGGACGGCACGATCAGGCCGCCCGCGGTAAGCCCGGTCAGGGCCAGGAAGTCACGTCTGTGCAAGGCTGCTCTCCATGAACGATGGGGTGGCTCAAGCGCCGAGACTGCGCGCGGTGTTGATGATGTTGATGCCGTTGAAGCGGGTGGTGGACGAACCGTGCGACACCGCCGAGACCTGGCCCGGCTGGCCCTTGCCGTCGAAGAACGAGCCGCCAAGGCGGAAGTCGCGTTCGTCGCAGATGGCCGTACAGGCGTTCCAGAACTCCGGCGTGCGGATCTGGTAGGCCGCGTCCTCGACCATGCCGGCGATCTTTCCGTCCTTGATCTGGTAGTACAGCTGGCCGCCGAACTGCGCGTTGTAGCGCTGCTGGTCGATGGAATAGGAACCACGGCCGTGGATGTAGATGCCGTTCTCCACGTCCTTGATCATGTCCTCCACGCTCAGTGACTGCTTGCCTGGCGCCAGTGAGACATTGGCCATGCGCTGGAACTGCACGCTGGACCAGGAATCGGCGTAGCTGCAGCCATGCGACGCATCGCGGCCGAGGATGTGTGCCTCATCGCGCGTGGCCTGGTAATCGACCAGGATGCCGTCGCGGACCAGGTCCCAGCGCAGCGTCTTGACGCCCTCGTCGTCATAGCCGACGGCACCGAGGCTGCCCGGTTGGGTCTTGTCGGCAAAGAAGTTGACGATGTCGCTGCCCCAGCGGAAGCCAGCATCGCGCTTGTCCAGGGTGGCGAAGCTGGTGCCGGCGTAGTTGGCCTCGTAGCCCAGCACGCGGTCCAGCTCCAACGGATGGCCGACGTTCTCGTGGATGGTCAGGAACAGGTTGGAGGGATCCAGTACCAGATCGTACTTGCCGGGCTTCACCGACGGCGCCTTCAGCTTCTCGCGCGCATGCCGCGCCGCTGCGATCGCATCTTCAACCGGATCGTAGGAGTCGCGGTAGGCGGTGATGCCGCCGGGCAGCTGCACCTTGCCGCGCGCGTCGCCATCGAGGAACTCGTAGCCCATGCCCATCGGCGAGGACAGACCGGCGCGGGTACGGAACTTGCCGGTGGCCTTGTCGATGGCGGTGGCCGTGAAGGGCAGCCAGATGCGATGGATGTCCTGATCGATGAACGAGCCGTCGCTGGAGGCGAAGTACTTCTGTTCGTTGACCAGGAACAGGGTGGAATTGATGTAGTCGGCACCGGCGTTCATCGCCGCCGCATTCAGGCTCAGCAGCAGGTCGACCTTGTCCTGGATCGGCACCGCCATCGCGTTCTTGCGGATCGGGGTCTTCCAGCTCACATCGCCGACGCCGGTGACCGGTGCCAGCTGCACCGGCCGGCTCTGCAGGGGGGCGTTGGCGCGTGCGATGGCGGCGGCCTGCCCGACGGCGGCCAGGACCGCGGCGGGGGTCTGCTCGCGGGTGGCGGCGAAGCCCCATGCACCGTTGACGATGACCCGGATGCCGATGCCGGACGACTCGCTGTTGGTGACGTTCTGCACCCGCGCCTCGCGGGTGATCACGGCCTGGTTGAGGTAGCGGCCGATGCGCACGTCACAGTAGGTCGCCCCGGCCCGCTTGGCAGCGGCCAGCGCGGCCTCGGCCAGCACCTTCCTGCGGGCCACGTCGCCCGGTTCGAGCAGCTGCTCGGCGGCGATCAGCCGCGCGTGCGGCAGCAGCAGGCCGGCCATGCCCAGACCGGATAAAGCCAGGAACTCACGTCGTTGCACAGCGCTCTCTCTCACTCGCGTGCGGCCGGCAACGGGCCAAGCCGATCACGTCAACTGCTCGACTTTCGCCAGCGGAGGGCAATCAGCACAAGTGACTGCAGTCATGGGTGGGGCGCGGCAGGGCTTGCCGCCCTGCACCTGCTGGAATCACCGTCAACGTCAAACGCGGGCATTCCGTGGGATGGCGGGGTGGGTCCGGTTGCGGGGGACGGCGTGAATACGTCCCTGTAGCCTCGGTCGCGCCATCCATGGCGC
>NZ_JBDJOB010000009.1:0-160353 GCF_039674705.1 Stenotrophomonas sp. TWI169
GAGTGGGGGGTGTCCGCGGCATGGATGCCGCGGCCAAGCCTACAGGGCCGTACGTGCGGCGTCCCCGCCCTCCGACCCCGCCCCGCCACCCCACGGACAGCGCGCTTTTGACGTTGAATCTGACGTTGCCCTGGCTCGTAGCAGGTGCAGGGCGCAGCCCTGCCGCCCCCTTGCCCTGCTTAGAACGGAGTGGCGGACTCGAACGCCAGCGCGTCGCCCGTCACCGGGTGGGTGAAGTGCAGGCTGCGCGCATGCAGATGCACGCGCTGCGCCGGTGCGGCGCCATACAGCACATCGCCGACGATCGGATGACCCAGGCTGGCCATGTGCAGGCGCAACTGATGGCTGCGCCCGGTCACCGGCTCCAGCGCCACGCGCGTGCGCTGCGCTTCAACATCGCGGGCCAGCACGCGCCAGCGCGTCAGCGCCGGCTTGCCGTGTTCATGGTCGACCTTCTGTTTCGGCCGGTTCGGCCAGTCCACGATCAGCGGCAGATCCACTTCACCGGCTTCACCTTCGATCACACCCTGCACGACGGCTTCGTAGCACTTGCCCACCCTGCGCTGCTCGAACTGCATCGACAACGCGGCCTGCGTCGTCTTGCCCCGTGCATGCAGCAGCAGACCGGAGGTGACCTGGTCCAGCCGATGCACGGTCAGCGCGTCCGGGTACAGCACCTGCAGGCGGGCCACCACGCAGTCCTGGTTCTCCGCGCTACGGCCAGGCACGGACAGCAGGCCAGCGGGCTTTTCCACCACCAGCAGCGCGTCATCGATGTAATGCAGGTGGATCATGCGGTTCTGCGGAACTCCATATGAAAACGGGGAAGCCGAAGCTTCCCCGTTTCTGTCAGCTGCGTGCCGGCCAGACCGGCACCCGCGGCATCAGCCCAGCAGGTGGGCAACGCCGGCGCGTTCTTCTTCCAGCTCGGCCAGGGTCTTGTCGATGTACTTCTGGCTGAAGTCGTCGATCGGCAGATCCTTGACCAGGGTGTACTTGCCGTTCTCGGTGGTCACGGCGAAGCCGAAGATCACGCCTTCCGGGATGCCGTAGGAACCATCGGACGGCACGCCCATGGTGACCCACTTGCCGTTGCTGCCCAGCACCCAGTCACGCACGTGGTCGATCGCGGCATTGGCCGCCGAAGCCGCCGAGGACGAGCCACGGGCTTCGATGATCGCCGCGCCGCGCTTGCCGACGGTCGGAATGAAGGTGTTGGCATTCCACTCCTGGTCGTTGATCGCATCGGCGATCGAAGCACCATCGGCGGTGGCGAAACGGTAGTCCGGGTACATGGTCGGGCTGTGGTTGCCCCACACCACCAGCTTTTCCATGCCACCGACCGGCTTGCCGAGCTTGGCCGACAGCTGGCTCAGGGCACGGTTGTGGTCCAGGCGCAGCATGGCGGTGAAGTTTTCCGGCTTCAGGTCCGGTGCCGACTTCATGGCGATGTAGGCGTTGGTGTTGGCCGGGTTGCCGACCACCAGCACCTTCACGTCACGGCTGGCGACCTTGTTCAGCGCCGCGCCCTGCGCGGTGAAGATCTTGGCGTTTTCCAGCAGCAGGTCCTTGCGCTCCATGCCCGGGCCGCGCGGACGCGCGCCGACCAGCAGGGCGATGTCGGCATCCTTGAACGCCACTTCAGCGTCGTCGGTGCCGACCATGCCGGCCAGCAGCGGGAAGGCGCAGTCTTCCAGTTCCATCATCACGCCCTTCAGGGCGGCCTGGGCCTTGTCCACCGGCAGCTCCAGCAGCTGCAGGATGACCGGCTGGTCCTTGCCCAGCATTTCGCCGGAGGCGATGCGGAACAGCAGGGCATAACCGATCTGGCCGGCGGCGCCGGTCACGGCAACACGAACGGGTGCTTTCATGGGGGTTTCCTCTTGCTTGCAAGCGTTTGATGGGACGCCGCGGGCGTGGCCCGGCGGGCCTGGCAGGCGGCGGAGAACAGGGAAACGGCCACCCATGGGTGGCCGTCTCGGAAGGGGGTCAGGCGGCGAGGATCTTGTTCCACTCGGCCACGCGGTCGGCCTGTGCGGCCAGCGCGGCGTCGACGTCGCCTTCCAGGGTGATCGAATGGATCACGTCGCCCTGCTTGACCGAATCGACGATGGCCTGGCCTTCCAGAACCTTGCCGAACACGGTGTGGCGGCCATCCAGCCAATCGGTCTTGATGTGGGTGATGAAGAACTGGCTGCCATTGGTGTTCGGGCCGGCGTTGGCCATCGACAGCGAGCCGACCTCATGCTTCACGCCGTTCTTCTCGTCTTCGAACTTGTAGCCCGGGCCACCGGTACCACGGCCCTGCGGGCAACCGCCCTGGATCATGAAGTCGGCGATCACGCGGTGGAAGATCAGGCCGTCATAGAAGCCGTGCTTGACCAGGTTCACGAAGTTGGCAACGGTCAGCGGCGCCTTGTCAGCGAACAGCTCGACCTTGATCGGGCCCTGGGTGGTGTCGAAAGTGGCGATGAGGGACATGAAGATCCTTGTTGCAAAGGGAAAGGCGTCTAGCCACCTAGTTTACACCCGGCTCGTGGCGGCGGCGGCTTCGACCATCGGCGCAGGGCGACGCTTCAGGCTCTGGAGGGGCGCCGCCGGCGGGGCCCCGACGGCCAGCTGAATGGGGCTCCCGGGCGAGCCGGAATCCAGCTTTTCGCGAATCGTCAAGTTCGACGTATAATGTTGGACTTCTTTTTCCAAATCCGGCGCCGACTGGCCCCCTTTCGTATGTCCATCGAAAATCTTCGCAACATCGCCATCGTCGCCCACGTCGACCATGGCAAGACCACCCTGGTCGACCAGCTGCTGAAGCAGTCCGGCACCCTGTCCGAGCGTACCGTCCTCGCCGAGCGCGTGATGGACAGCAACGACCAGGAAAAGGAACGCGGCATCACCATCCTGGCCAAGAACACGGCCATCACCTGGGAAGACAAGAAGACCGGCATCAAGAACCGGATCAACATCGTCGACACCCCCGGCCACGCCGACTTCGGCGGTGAGGTCGAGCGCGTGCTGTCGATGGTCGACACCGTGCTGATCCTGGTCGACGCGATGGACGGCCCGATGCCGCAGACCCGCTTCGTCACCCAGAAGGCCTTCGCGATGGGCTTCAAGCCGATCGTGGTGGTCAACAAGATCGACCGTCCGGGCGCGCGTCCGGACTGGGTGATCGACCAGGTGTTCGATCTGTTCGACAAGCTCGGCGCGACCAACGAGCAGCTGGACTTCCCGATCGTCTACGCGTCGGCCCTGAACGGCTATGCCGGCCTGGAAGACACCGTCCGCGATGGCGACATGACCCCGCTCTACGAAGCGATCATGAAGCACGCGCCGAAGCCCGAAGTGGATCCGGAAGGTGCCTTCCAGATGCGCATCAGCCAGCTGGACTACAACAACTTCGTGGGCGTGATCGGCATCGGCCGCATCCAGCGTGGCACCCTGAAGAAGAACATGCAGGTCACGGTGATCGATCGTGAAGGCAAGAAGCGCAACGGCAAGGTCGCGCAGGTGCTGGGCTTCCTGGGCCTGGAGCGCATCGAGCAGGACACCGCTGAAGCCGGCGACATCGTGGCGATCTCGGGCATTCCGGAGCTGACCATCTCCGACACCCTCTGCCACCCGGACACCCCGGAAGCGCTGCCGGCGCTGACCGTGGACGAGCCGACCATCTCGATGACCTTCCAGGTCAACAACTCGCCGTTCGCGGGCAACAAGGACCTGTCCGGTGGCAAGTTCCTGACCAGCCGCCAGATCAAGGACCGCCTGGACCGTGAAAAGGTCCACAACGTGGCGCTGAAGGTCGAACAGCTGGAGGACGCCGACAAGTTCCTGGTCTCCGGCCGTGGCGAACTGCACCTGTCGGTGCTGATCGAGAACATGCGTCGTGAAGGCTACGAACTGGCCGTGTCGCGTCCGGAAGTGATCATCAAGGAAATCGACGGCCAGCAGATGGAGCCGATCGAACAGCTGGTGGTGGACGTGGAAGAAGTGCACCAGGGCGGCGTGATGGAAAAGCTGGGCACCCGCAAGGGCCAGCTGAAGAACATGGAACCGGACGGCAAGGGCCGCGTGCGCCTGGAATACTCGATCCCGGCCCGTGGCCTGATCGGCTTCCAGAACGAATTCAAGACCCTGACCCAGGGTTCGGGCCTGCTGTTCCACGTGTTCGACCATTACGGTCCGAAGGAACAGGGCGCAATCGCCAAGCGCATCAACGGCGTCATGATCGCCAATGCCCCGGGCGTGACTCCGGCCTACTCCCTGGGCCCGCTGCAGGAACGCGGAAAGCTGTTCGCTGCTGAAGGCGACAATGTGTATGAAGGCCAGCTGGTCGGCATCCACTCCAAGGACAACGACCTGACCGTCAACGCCATCAAGACCAAGCCGCTGACCAACATGCGCGCTTCGGGCAAGGACGATGCGATCCAGCTGACCCCGGCGATCAAGTACTCGCTGGAACAGGCGCTGGACTTCATCGAGGACGACGAGCTGGTCGAGATCACTCCGAAGGAAATCCGGCTGCGCAAGAAGTTCCTGACCGAAAGCGACCGCAAGAAGGCTTCGCGCGGCGGCTGAGCCGGACCGTGAGCCAGAGCGGCTACAACCCGGATCCACACCGGCATCCGGGCCTCCACGTCATCGCCCTGCTCGAAGCGAGCAAGGCGGTGCTGGCGTTGCTGGCTGCGACCGGGCTTGAAGTGCTCGGTCCGCAGCCGCTCCGCGATGGGGTCAATGCCCTGATCCGGCGTTTCAGCCTGGACCCGGATCACGGCACCCTGCCCTCCCTCCTGAACATGATCAATCCCGACGCCGTGCACCTGGCGGCGGCGGCGATGATCGGCTACGGCCTGCTGCACCTGGTGGAAGCCTGGGGCCTCTGGCGGGCCAGGGCCTGGGCCTCCTGGCTGGGCTGCCTGACCGCCGCGCTGTA
This sequence comes from Stenotrophomonas sp. TWI169, assembly GCF_039674705.1. NCBI lineage: Bacteria > Pseudomonadati > Pseudomonadota > Gammaproteobacteria > Lysobacterales > Lysobacteraceae > Stenotrophomonas > Stenotrophomonas sp. TWI169. The sequence goes on from NZ_JBDJOB010000009.1 coordinate 4,934, forward strand.
TCTGCCCTTCGATGTCTTCGCCATCGTCCGCCACCCCGGCTGGCCCTCCTGGACGATCCTGGCGATCAACCTGCTCGTGGTCTACGTCCTGGCCCGCGACCTGCGCAAGCGCCACCACTGAGCAGCAGCTACACTGGGCATTGGAGCCGACCAAGCCGCCCCATGCGCCCGTCCTTGCCGCCTCTGCTGACCTGCCTGCTCATCGCGCTGCCCGCGTTGTTCATTGTTGGCTGCAGCCCGGCCACGACCAGCGCCCACGCCGCCGAACCCGCGAGCCGCAACGTGCCCTTCCCCTACGCCGAGACCGACCTGGCCGACCTGCAGGCGCGCATGGTGGCCGGCGAACTGGACAGCACCACGCTGACCCACGCCTACCTGCAGCGCATCGCTGCGCTGGATCGCGCCGGGCCGCGCCTGCGTGCCGTCATCGAACTCAACCCGGATGCCCTGCGGGAAGCCGGTGAACGCGATCGCGAGCGCCGGGACGGCCATCTGCGCGGGCCGCTGCATGGCATTCCGGTCCTGCTGAAGGACAACATCAACGCCGCGCCCATGACCACCAGCGCCGGATCGCTCGCGCTGCAGGGTTTCCGCCCCGCCGATGCCTATCTGGTAAGACGCCTGCGCGAGGCCGGCGCGGTCGTGCTGGGCAAGACCAACCTCAGCGAGTGGGCCAACTTCCGCGGCAACGATTCGGTGTCGGGCTGGAGCGCGCGCGGTGGCCAGACCCGCAATCCGTACCGTCTCAGCCATTCGCCCTGTGGCTCCAGCAGCGGCAGCGCGGTGGCGGTGGCCGCCAATCTGGCCAGTGTGGCGATCGGCACCGAGACCGACGGCAGCATCGTCTGCCCGGCCGCGATCAACGGCATCGTCGGCCTGAAACCGACGGTCGGCCTGGTCAGCCGCGAAGGCATCATCCCGATCTCCTTCAGCCAGGACACCGCCGGGCCGATGACGCGCAGCGTCGCCGACGCCGCGGCCGTACTGACGGCGATCGCGGGCCGGGACGATGCCGACCCGGCCACGGCCACCATGCCCGGCCGCGCGGTCTACGACTACACCGCGCGCCTGGACCCCGAAGGCCTGCGCGGCAAGCGCATCGGCCTGCTGCAGCCCCCTCTGCTGACATACCGTGGCATGGCACCGCTGATCGATCAGGCCGCCGCCGAACTGCGCCGTGCGGGCGCGGTGGTGGTGCCGGTGGAACTGCCCGACCCGGGTGCCTGGGCCGAAGCCGAGCGGGTCGTGCTGCTGCATGAGTTCAAGGCCGGGCTGGAGCGCTACTTCAAGACCTACCGCGCGCCCCTGCGCAGTCTTGGCGAACTCATCGCCTTCAACCAGGCCCAGGCGCCGCAGGAACTGGGCCTGTTCGGCCAGGAACTGCTGCTGGAGGCCAACGCCACTGCCGGACTGGCCGACCCTGCCTACATCCGTGCGCGCAGCGATGCACGGCGCCTGGCCGGGCCGGAAGGCATCGACGCCGTCCTGGCTGCCTACCAGCTGGATGCGCTGGTTGCACCGACCACCGGCACAGCCTGGCCCATCCGCCGCGAAGGCGACGATTTCCCGGGTGAGAGCTACAGCGTGGCAGCGGTCGCGGGTTACCCCAGCCTGAGCGTGCCGATGGGACAGATCAACGGCCTGCCGGTCGGCCTGCTGTTCATGGGCACAGCCTGGAGCGAGCCGAAGCTGATCGAAATGGCCTATGCCTACGAGCAACGCACACGTGCGCGTCGCCCGCCTCATTTCGAAACCGACACCCTGATCGACACTGGCGAGCCTTGATCGGCCCCGGGTTGCCCGGCGGACCGGGGGTACCGCTGCGCTCGCCGGGCACGTCCCGGCGCTAGCGGTCGGGGTCCGGTTCCACCGGCGCGATCGCGGCCTCGCCGTCCTCCGCCCCGGGTGAACGTACATCTGCCGTACGTGCACGCGGTGCGCGTGGCATGTCCAGCTCATCCTCGCGCTGCAACCGCGCGCGCAGCTGCGGCAGTGATTGCGGATGCTCTCGCGCCAGGAAATCCAGCATGCGCTCGCGCACCAGGCAGCGAAGATCGAAGGCATCGCCGGAGCTGCGTGCACTGACCAGCAGGCGCACCTGGATTGCCCGCTCGCTGGTTTCGGTCACCTGGGTCACGCAGACCCGTCCATCCCACAGCGCCTCGCCGCGGCAGATGCGCTCCAGTTCACTGCGGATCGCCGCGATCGGCGCACGGTAGTCCAGCCACAGGAATGCCGTGCCGAGCAGATCGGCGCTGCGCCGGGTCCAGTTCTGGAAGGGGTTCTCGATGAACCAGGTCAGCGGCACCACCATCCGCCGCTCGTCCCAGATGCGTACCACCACATAGCTGCTGCCGATCTCCTCCACGCGCCCCCACTCGCCTTCAACGATCACCACATCATCCAGCCGGATCGGCTGGGTCACGGCGATCTGCAGGCCGGCGATGAGGTTGCCGAACACCGGCTTGGCGGCGATGCCCGCGACCAGCCCGATCAGACCGGCCGAGGCCAGCAGGGCGGCGCCGATCTTCTGCACCATCGGGAATGTCAGCAGCACCAGCGATGCACCGAGCACGATGATGCCGCCCATCAGCACGCGGCTCAGCACCCGCGTCTGGGTCTGGATGCGTCGGGCTTCCAGATTGTCCGAGACGTCGATGGGATGACTGCGCAGGATCGCACGCTCGCCGGCGGCCACCGCGCGCACCAGCAGCCAGATGAAACAGGCCGTCAGCGCGATGTGCAGCCCGTGCTGCAGATGCCCCAGCAGAGGCTCCTGCAGTGGCGTGGCCTGCAGCGCCGGGATCAGCAGCAGCAAGGGCCATGCGGTCGCCATTGGCAGACCAAGCACGCGACCGATGCGCGCGCGCCGGCGATCACGCCCTTTCAGCCGGTGATAGATCCACAGGATCAGCCAGGCGCCGATGCCGCCTACCAGTGCCGCCAGACCCAGCGGCCATGCATATGCCTGTGCGCTTTGCCAGTGCACGGTTGCCACCTCCACTCGAACAGCAGCGGACAGCCTCGCGCATGGCGCATGAGCGTCACGTCAGCCGTTCGTAAGCAGGGTGTTGGTCTGCAGGGCTTGCAGCCCTGCACCTGCTGAGCGCTGGAGCAACAGAAACTGCAGAAGCAACAGCAAAAGCAAAAGCAGCAGCAGAAACTGGCATTCCGTGGGATGGCGGGGTGGGTCCGGTTGCGGGGGACGCCGTGAATCCGTCCATGGAGGCTCGGTCGCCGCATCCATGCGGCTCACGCCCCCGCAACCGGACCCACCCCGCCTTCGACATATTTTCGGGATCTGTCGGAATGGCTCGTGGGGTCAGATCCGTTTGCCTGCGGAAAACGGATCTGACCCCGGATTGATTTCGATATCGGACAGAGATTCATCCACGCATGGCGTGGATCTGACAGACACCGGGAATCCGCCATCCCACGGAATGCCCGCATTTGACGTCGACGTTGACTCCGCAGGTGCAGGGCTGCAAGCCCTGCCGAAAACCCTTAGCGAACCTGTTCCTGCTTGCGCACGATCGCCATCGCGATCTCCAGCGACTGCTCGTAGTTCAGCCGCGGATCGACCGTGGAACGATACGCGCGCTCAAGATCACGCTCGGTGAGCTCGCGCGCGCCACCGGTGCATTCGGTCACGTCTTCGCCGGTCAGCTCCAGGTGCACGCCGCCCAGGCGCGTACCCGCCGCGGCGTGCAGATCGAACGACAACTCCACCTCGCGGCGCACGTTGTCGAAGCGACGCGTCTTGAACCCATTGGCAGTACTCTCGGTGTTGCCGTGCATGGCATCGCACACCCACAGCACGCGGCGGCCGTCGCGCTTGACCGCTTCCAACAGCGACGGCAGCTTTTCGGCTATCTGCGTCGCGCCCATGCGGTGAATGAAGGTCAGGCGCCCGGGCTCGTCGTCCGGATTGAGTACATCGATCAGGCGCAGCAGCTGGTCCGGCGAAACCGACGGCCCCACCTTGATCGCGATCGGATTTCGCACGCCCCGCAGGTACTCCACGTGCGCGCCGTCGAGCGCCGCCGTGCGCATGCCGATCCAGGGATAGTGCGTGCTCAGGTTCAACCAGCCCTGCTGGCGCGGCACCTGCCGGGTCAGCGCCTGCTCGTAGGGCAGCAGCAGGGCCTCGTGCGAGGTGTAGAAGTCGATGCGGTTGAGGTTGTGCACCCGGGCACCGGCCAGGGTTTCCATGAAGTGCACGGCATCGCCGATCGATGCCACCATCTTCTGGTACTCGGCGGCGAGCGGCGAGTGCCGCACCCAGTCCAGGTTCCAGTACTCGGGGTGGTGCAGGTCGGCGAAGCCGCCATCGATCAGCGCCCGCACGAAGTTCATCGTCATCGCCGAATGCGCGTGGGCCTGCAGCATCCGCTTCGGGTCGGGCAGGCGCGCGGCTTCGGTGAAGGCCGGCGCATTGATCACATCGCCCCGGTAGCTGGGCAGCGTCACCCCATCACGGGTCTCGGTATCAGCCGAGCGTGGCTTGGCGTACTGGCCGGCGAAGCGGCCGACGCGGATCACCGGCTGGCGCAGGCCATGCACCAGTACCAGGCTCATCTGCAGCAGCACCTTCAGCCGATTGGAGATGGTGCCGGACTCACAGTCGCTGAAGTTCTCGGCGCAATCGCCGCCCTGCAGCAGGAAGCGCTTGCCCTCCTGCGCCTCCGCCAGCTGCTGCTTCAGCGCCAGGATCTCCCACGAGGTCACCAGAGGGGGTAGCCGCTTCAGCTCATGCAGGGCAGCATCCAGCGCCACCGGGTCGGGATAGGTCGGCATCTGCAGTGCGGTCTTGCCGCGCCAGCTCTCCGGCGACCAGGCAGCACCCGCAGCGGTTGCGGCAGGATCGGGAACCGGTGAAACGGCGGACAGGCTCATTGCAGACTTCCGGGGTGGGGGACGGTCATGGTCGCAGAGCCGGCCGCCGCCGCAAAGGGCCAGCCCTTCCGGCCCGATGCCTGAACGCCAGGGAAAGCACGCGCCGAGCAGCCACAGACCGCATGGTCGGCGGCGCCGCCAGAGGCGCATGATCTGTTACGGAGTAACACTCACCGTCATGGACCGGCCCCCTCCCCGCCCCAGGCCCTGCTCTCTCCCATGAAGCCCTCACGCCTCGCTACCAGCATCACCTTCGCCCTGGCCCTGGCCAGCACGTCCCCCCTTGCCGCAGCCGCGGATGACGCCGGGCCCGCAGTGAAAAACCTGGATGCGGTCACCGTCAGCGCCCACCTCGATCAGGCCCGCAACGCGCTGTCGCCGGACATCGGCAGCAGCCAGTACCAGATCACCGCCGAGGACATCCAGAAGCAGCCGCTCGGCGCCTCCGCCGCACTCAGCCAGGTGCTGCTGCAGGCCCCGGGCGTGGTCCAGGACTCCTACGGCGGTGTCCATGTGCGTGGTGATCACGCCAACCTGCAGTACCGCATCAACGGCGTGCTGCTGCCCGAATCGATCTCCGGCTTCGGCCAGACCCTGGATACGCGAACCATCAGGAGCATCCGGCTGATGGATGGCGCACTGCCGGCGCAGTTCGGCGAACGCACCGCCGCAGTGGTGGACATCACCACCCGCAGTGGCGCCGAACTGGGCAACGGCGGCAGCGCCGGACTGACTGCCGGGTCGTTCGGCAAGGTCAATCCCAACGCCTCCTGGTGGGGCAACCAGGGACGCTGGAGCTGGTTCCTGACCGGCAACTACGACCAGAACGAGGTCGGCCTGGAGAACCCGACGAACTCGCGCCGGCCGCTGCACGACGACACCCACCAGGGCAAGGCGTTCGCCGACCTCACCTATCTGCTGGACGAGAACACGCGCGTGAGCGTGTTTGCCGGCATTGCCAACAACCGCTTCCAGATTCCGGTGAACCCGGGCCAGACACCGCAGTTCGGCTACCTCGATACCTCCACGTTCGACTCCAGCCAGCTGGATGAGACCCAGCGCGAGACCACGCGCTTCGGCATGCTGGTGCTGCAGGGGACGCTGGGCGCCAGCGCATACCAGCTCTCGGCCGGCCAACGCTACAGCGATGTCGGGTTCAATCCCGATGTCGCGGGCGATCTGGTGTTCAGCGGTGTTGCTTCACAGGTGCAGCGCAGCAACCGCGCCAACACCGTGCAGGCCGACGTTTCCACCCCGCTGGGCAGCGATCACACGCTGCGCTATGGCCTGTACGGCAATCATGAGACCGCGCGGGCCCACAGCAGCAGCTGGGTGTTCCCGGTTGACGACGCCGGCCAGCAGGCCAGCACCACGCCCCTGCTGATTCCCGACCGCAGTGCTTTCCACGCCAGCACGCTGGCGCTCTACGTGCAGGACGAGTGGAAGATCGGACACAACTGGACGGTCAACTATGGTCTGCGCGGCGACCGCTACACGGCCTTCGGGCGGACCGAAGGCCAGATCAGCCCGCGCCTGGGCGTGGTCTGGAATGCCGGCGACAGCACCACCCTGCACGCAGGCTATGCGCGCTACTTCACACCACCGGCCAGCGAGCTGATCGCCCGCGACGACATCGCGCTGTACGACGGCACCAGCAACCAGCAGCCCAGTGATGGCAACGCCACGCCACTGGCCGAGCGCAGTGACTACTACGACCTCGGCATCTCGCAGCAGATCGGCGAGCACCTGACGCTCGGCGTGGATGCGTATGACCGGCGTGTCGGCCGCCTGCAGGATGAAGGCCAGTTCGGCGCCGCCTACCTCTATTCAACGTTCAACTATCGTCGCGGCCACATCCGCGGCCTGGAGTTCAGCGCCGACTACAGCGACGGACCGTTCAGCGCGTACTTCAACGCTGCATACAACAAGGCGATCGGCACCCAGGTGATCACCGGCCAGTACAACCTCGACCCGGACGCCCTGGCCTACGTGGCCGACCATTGGATCCACCTGGACCACGACCAGAAGCTGACCTCGTCGGGCGGCGTCAGCTATGCCTTCGCCGGACACAACCGGATCGGTGCCAACTACGTGTTCGGCAGTGGCCTGCGCTCGGACACCGAAAGCGTACCCAATGGGGGCGAGCTGCCGTCCTACCTGCAGGTGAACCTCAGTGCTGGCCACGATTTCAACGCCGACAGCGGCCATCCGCTGCATGCACAGCTGGCGTTGATCAACGCGCTGGATCGCAGCTATCAGCTGCGTGATGGCGGCGGCGTAGGCGTGTTCGCCCCGCAGTGGGGCCCGCGACGCGGCGCCTATCTCAGCCTGCAACAGGATTTCTGATCGATGTCGCTGCCCCCGGCAGAGCCGAGCCCATGCCCGGCTCTGCTGGGGCGCGTCAGTTACTCAGCGCCTGACCCTGCGCAGCGGCACCAGCAGTGCCCACAGCCCCAGCAGCACGAACCACACGCCCGACCACATCGGCATGGTCAGTCCGAGGAAGGTCCAGTCGATGTTGCCGCAGTTGCCGGTACCGGTCAGCACCGTGCGGAACACCTCGAACGGGCCCATGGTCTCGCGCAGGAAGCTCAGCGGCGGGCCACAGGTGGCACCCATTTCCGGCGGCAGCATCTGCACGTAGACATGGCGCGCGGCGATGCCGACGCCGACGGCGGCCGCAATGAAGGCAAGGATGCCGTACGTCACCCGTCCCGGCCGGTTCGACGGGCCGTGCAGTGCGCCCAGCAGGAACAGCAGGCCGAGCGCGGCAAAGGCCAGCCGCTGGAAGATGCACAGCGGGCACGGCTCCAGCCCCATCTTCAGCTGCAGGAAAATCGCATAGCCCAGCAGGCCCACGCAGATCAGGAAGCCCAGCAGGAACTGGGCGCGGAAGGGCCAGCGCAGAGGATTCATCGTGAATGCTCGAATGGATCAGGCGCCAAGCGTAACCGACCGCGCCTGCCATTCGAACCGCTGCCGGTGACGCTCGTCGGAACGGTGCGGGCCACTTCCCTTCGCAGGTAGCGCCGGGCCATGCCCGGCGAGTGCAGCGGAAACGTAACCGCCGGGCATCGCCCGGCGCTACCAGAACGCAAAAGCCCGGCAGATGCCGGGCTTTCACTGTGTCGCGTTGGAGCGGTCCGATTACTCGGCCACTTCCTCGGCCACGGCCGGACGGTCGACCAGCTCGACGTAGGCCATCGGAGCATTGTCGCCGGCGCGGAAGCCGCACTTCAGCAGACGCAGGTAGCCACCCGGACGGTTCGCGTAGCGCGGGCCCAGGATGGTGAACAGGTTGCCCACGGCTTCGTTGTCACGCAGGCGGGCAAAGGCCAGACGGCGGTTGGCAACGGAATCGACCTTGGCCAGGGTGATCAGCGGCTCGGCGACGCGGCGCAGTTCCTTGGCCTTCGGCAGGGTGGTCTTGATCAGCTCGTGCTTGAACAGCGAGGCGGCCATGTTCTTGAACATCGCTTCGCGATGGGCGCTGGTACGGCTGAACTTACGGCCAGACTTCTGGTGACGCATGGTGATGTTCCTTGGTTAATGATGTGGCTGTGTGGATCGTTGTCGCCATCCTGGCGTTGCTGCACGGACTGCGGATGGTCCTGGCCGCCCGTCCTGGACGACCTGCCCGCGAACCTGCGGTTCGTCATGGCATCTTGCGGTGAAGGCTCCACCGCTGACGGTGGAGCCTTCGGGTACAGCAGGAGGCTTTATCAGCCCAGCATGCCGTGGCTGGCGACGCCGGCCGGCGGCCAGTTCTCCAGCTTCATGCCAAGCGACAGGCCACGCTGGGCCAGCACTTCCTTGATCTCGGTGAGCGACTTCTTGCCCAGGTTCGGGGTCTTCAGCAGCTCCACTTCGGTCTTCTGGATCAGATCGCCGATGTAGTAGATGCTTTCAGCCTTCAGGCAGTTGGCCGAACGCACGGTCAGCTCCAGATCGTCGATCGGGCGCAGCAGCACCGGATCCACGCCGTTGTTGGCCGGCTTGGCCGCACCGCGGTCGCGGTGGGTGAAGTCACCGAACACCGACAGCTGATCGCTGAGGATGTCGGCGGCGGTGCGCACGGCTTCCTCGGCATCGATGGTGCCGTTGGTCTCGATATCGATGACCAGCTTGTCCAGGTCGGTACGCTGTTCGACGCGGGCCGCTTCCACGGCATAGGCGACGCGGCGGACCGGCGAGAACGAGGCATCCAGGACCAGGCGGCCGATGGCACGGGTTTCTTCGTCCGGACGACGACGCGCAGCAGCCGGCTGGTAGCCGAAACCACGCTCGATCTTCAGACGCATGTTCACTGCCGTATCCTTGGTCAGGTGGCAGATCACATGGTCGCCGTTCAGAATCTCCACATTGTGGTCGACCTTGATATCGGCAGCGGTGACAACGCCCGGGCCCTGCTTGGACAGGGACAGGGTGGCGCTGTCGCCGGAGTGCATACGGATGGCCACGTCCTTCAGGTTCAGCAGGACTTCGAGCACGTCCTCCTGCAGACCTTCGACCGTGGTGTACTCATGCAACACGCCGTCGATTTCGACTTCCGTGATGGCGAAGCCCGGGATGGACGACAGCAGCACGCGACGCAGGGCGTTGCCCAGCGTATGCCCGTAACCCCGCTCCAAAGGTTCGATAACGACCTTTGCACGGGTGTCGGTAAGGCGTTCGATCTGCGGACCGCGAGGACGCAGAACCTGGTTGGCGGTAACCGTCATGTTGCGGGTTCTCCTAGTGAACCCCCGGCCGTCGCCGGGGGCTCTCCAATGTGAATTACTTCGAATACAGCTCGACGATCAGCGCTTCGTTGATGTCCGCAGGCAGATCCGAACGATCCGGAACCGCCTTGAAGATGCCGGTGAACTTGCCGGAATCCACTTCAACCCACGACGGGCTCAGGTCATGCTGTGCGGCGACGGTCAGGGCTTCCTGGACGCGCAGCTGCTTGGCAGCCTTCTCGGACAGCGCGATGGCATCGCCAGCCTTGACCTGGTACGAAGCCAGGTTGACCGACTTGCCATTCACGGTGACGCCGCGGTGCGACACCAGCTGGCGGGCAGCCGGACGGGTCACGGCGAAGCCCATGCGGTAGACGACGTTGTCCAGGCGGGTTTCCAGCAGCTGCAGCAGGTTCTCGCCGGTGTTGCCCTTCTTGGTCGAGGCCTTCTTGTAGTAGTTGCGGAACTGACGCTCCAGCAGGCCGTAGATACGCTTGACCTTCTGCTTTTCACGCAGCTGGGTGGCGTAGTCGGACAGCTTGCCCTTGCGGGCAGTGGCGCCATGCTGGCCGGGCTTCTGCTCCAGCTTGCACTTGGAGTCCAGCGCACGCGCCGGGCTCTTCAGGGACAGGTCGGCGCCTTCGCGGCGGGCGAGCTTACAGGTAGGACCGATATAACGAGCCATTTCTTATCGCTCCCTTTAGACGCGACGCTTCTTCGGCGGACGGCACCCGTTGTGCGGGATGGGCGTCACGTCGATGATGTTGGTGATCTTGTAGCCGACGTTGTTCAACGAACGCACGGCCGACTCACGGCCCGGACCCGGGCCCTTGATGCGGACTTCCAGCGACTTCACGCCGTAGTCCAGCGCAGCACGACCGGCCTTCTCGGCAGCCACCTGGGCAGCGAACGGGGTCGACTTGCGCGAACCGCGGAAGCCAGCGCCACCGGAGGTCGCCCACGACAGAGCATTGCCCTGGCGGTCGGTGATGGTGACGATGGTGTTGTTGAACGAAGCGTGGACGTGGGCAACGCCGTCAGTGACGACGCGCTTGATCTTCTTCTTGGTCTTAGCAGCGGGCTTAGCCATTTCTCAGTCCCTTACTTCTTGATCGCCTTGCGCGGACCCTTGCGGGTGCGGGCGTTGGTACGGGTGCGCTGGCCACGCAGCGGGAGGCCACGACGGTGACGCAGGCCGCGGTAGCAGCCCAGGTCCATCAGGCGCTTGATCGCGATGCCGATCTCACGGCGCAGATCGCCTTCCACGATGTACTTGCCGACTTCGGCGCGCAGGCGCTCGATTTCCGGCTCCGACAGATCGCGGATCTTGGTGGTCGAAGCGACGCCTGCGACTTCGCAGACCTTCTTCGAACGGGTACGGCCGATGCCGTAAATGCTTTGCAACCCGACCCAGACATGCTTCTGGGCTGGCAGGTTGACGCCTGCAATACGCGCCATGACGCGGTTCTCCAGCTGAGTGATGGCCGACAGCGCGCCTCGGGCACGCCAATCCGGCAGGATGGATCAAAAAAGTGAACTAGCGATACTAACAAGGTTCCGGTTTACATGGAAGCCCGTGAAACCAGAGGTTTCATGAACCCGGCCTGGGGAGTGTGCCCAGGCTCCGGCGCCGGATGGGGTTGATCCCGGGAGGTCTCCCGGGGCCGCCCGCGCTACTCCTGCGCGGGACCACCTCATCACACCCCCACCCGGAACCGCTGCGGGGGCCGCCCTTCGTTTGTGTGGCCGGAGTCCGCGAAGCGGAGGGACCATCACGTCAGGAAGACGAAAGTATAACAGGCGAATCAGCCGCGGGCAAAACCGCCGCGGTTGCCACCCTTCAGGTTGGCCTTCTTCAGCAGGCTCTCGTACTGGTGGGACATCAGGTGCGCCTGCACCTGGGCGATGAAGTCCATCACCACCACCACCACGATCAGCAGCGAGGTACCGCCGAAGTAGAACGAGGCGTTCAGCTGCGTGCGCATCAGTTCCGGCAGCAGGCAGACGATCACCAGGTAGGCCGAGCCGGCTGCGGTCAGGCGGGTCAGCACGCCGTCGATGTAGTCGGCAGTGGCCTTGCCCGGACGGATGCCCGGAATCAGCGCGCCCGACTTCTTCAGGTTGTCGGCGGTTTCCTGCGAGTTGAACACCAGCGCGGTATAGAAGAACGCGAAACCGGTGATCAGCGCAGCGAACACGATCATGTGCAGCGGCTCGCCCGGACCCAGCGCGTTGGCGACCTTCTGCAGGACCTGGCCGAAGCTGCTCTGGTTGGCCGCCTGGCCGGACCACATGGCCAGGGTGGCCGGGAAGGCCAGCAGGCTCGAGGCGAAGATCGCCGGGATGACGCCGGCCATGTTGAGCTTCAGCGGCAGGAACGAGGTCTGGTTCATGTACGCATTGCGACCGCCCTGGCGGCGCGCGTAATTGACCGTGATCCGGCGCTGGCCGCGCTCGACGAACACCACGAAGAAGGTGAAGGCTAGAACGACGATGGCGATCAGCAGCAGCTGGATGAACTGGATGTTGCCGTCGCGGTAGGCATCGAAGGTATGGATGACCGCGCCCGGCAGGCCCGCCACGATACCGGCGAAGATGATCAGCGACACGCCGTTGCCGATGCCGCGCTCGGTGACCTGCTCACCGACCCACATCAGGAACATGGTGCCGGCGGTCAGCGCGACCACGGCGGTGAGCACGAAGCCCATGCCCGGCGCGTACACGACCGGAGCGCCCGACGGCGAGACCTGGCCCTGCAGGGCCAGAGCGATCGAACCGCCCTGCACCACTGCCAGCAGCACGGCGCCGATGCGCGAATACTGGGTGATCTTGCGGCGACCGGACTCACCTTCCTTCTGCATCGCCTTCAGGGCGGGGAAGATGTGCACGGCCAGCTGCATCACGATCGATGCCGAGATGTACGGCATCACGTTCAGCGCGAAGATGCTGAAACGGTGCAGGGCGCCGCCCGAGAACATGTTGAACATGTCCACGATGCCGCCGCCCTGCTGTTGCATCATGGCAAGCATGGCATCGGGATTGACGCCCGGCACCGGCACGTAGCAGCCGATGCGATAGACGATCAAAGCCCCGACGACGAACAGCAAACGTTGGCGAAGTTCAGTGAACTTGCCCATTCCGCCCGCGAGGTTACCGATGCCAGCTTGCGCCATGATTTTCTTACTCCGTTACGCTGCCGCCGGCAGCTTCGATCGCAGCCTTGGCACCGGCCGTGGCAGCAACACCCTTCAGGGTGAACGCCTTGGTCACTTCGCCCTTGACGACGACCTTGGCCTTCTTGGCAGTGCTCGGGACCAGCTTGGCGGCACGCAGGGCGGCGAAGTCGATCTCGCCGGCCGGCAGCTTGTCCAGCTGGTACAGCAGCACTTCAGCGGTGTCCTTGGCGATCGGCGAACGGAAGCCGATCTTCGGCAGACGACGCTGCATGGGGGTCTGGCCGCCTTCGAAGCCGGCCTTGATCTTGCCGCCACCCTTGCGGGCGAACGAACCCTTGTGGCCGCGGCCGGCAGTCTTGCCCAGGCCCGAGCCGATACCGCGACCGACGCGGGTGCGCTCGGTACGGGCGCCCGGTGCCGGGCTCAGTTCATTGAGACGCAGAGTCATGATCGATTACTCCTCAACCTTGACGAGGTAGTGAACGGTATTGATCAGGCCGCGAACCTGCGGGCTGTCCTTCAGTTCACGCACATCGTTGAGCTTGTTCAGACCCAGGGCACGCACCGACAGACGGTGACGCGACTGAGCACCACGCAGGCCGCGCACCAGGCGCACCTTCACAGTCTTGTTGGACTCATTAGCCATGGTTGAGTTCCTCCACCTTCTTGCCGCGCTTGGCCGCGATGCGGGCCGGCGACTGCGCTGCAGACAGGCCCTTCACGGTGGCACGCACCAGGTTGATCGGGTTGCGCGAACCGGTGGCCTTGGCCAGCACGTTCTTCACGCCAACCGCTTCCAGGACGGCGCGCATGGCACCGCCGGCGATGACGCCGGTACCTTCCGAAGCCGGCTGCATGAACACGCGGGCTGCGCCATGACCATCCTTGATGGTGTGCCACAGGGTGCCGTTGTTCAGGTCAACGCTGACCAGGTTCTTGCGGGCCTGTTCCATCGACTTCTGGATGGCGACCGGCACTTCGCGGGCCTTGCCATAACCGAAACCGACCTTGCCTTCGCCGTCGCCGACCACGGTCAGGGCGGTGAAGGTGAACTGGCGACCACCCTTGACGGTCTTGCTGACGCGGTTGACCGCGACCAGCTTTTCGATCATGCCGTCGTCGATCTTCTCTTCGCGGTTACGGTCGCGATCGCGACCCCGCTGCTGACGCTCTTCTGCCATGTTGATTCCTTGGTTGTTGGGTATGTACGGCTCAGGGCCGCTTATGGTTGTGGAATGACGCGTCGTTCCGGTGGGCCACTACAGAAGAATGGCGCCGTCCAGCCTCGCTCAGGCTGGCGAGCAGGCGGACAGGGGGCCATCGGCCCCCTGCCCCGATCCCTTAGAACTGCAGGCCGGCTTCGCGGGCAGCCTCTGCCAGGGCCTTGATACGGCCGTGGTAACGGTAACCCGAACGATCGAAGGCAACCTTCTCGACGCCGGCGGCCTTGGCACGCTCAGCGACGATGCGGCCAACCTTGGCGGCGGCATCGACATTCTTGCCGCTCTTCAGGCCTTCCTTGACGTCGGTCTGGGTGGTGTTGGCGGCAGCCAGCACCTTGGAACCGTCGGCGGTGAAGACCTGGGCATACAGGTGCTGGCCGGTGCGCAGCACCGACAGGCGGGCGACGCCGAGCTCACGGATGTGGGCGCGGGTCGACTTGGCGCGACGCAGGCGGGCGATGTTCTTGTTCATGATGTTTTTCCTATGAAAGCGGAAGCGCCTATTAGGCCTTCTTGGCTTCCTTACGGATGATGACTTCGTCGGAGTACTTCACGCCCTTGCCCTTGTACGGCTCCGGCTTGCGGAACGCACGGATCTTGGCGGCAACTTCACCGACGGCCTGCTTGTCCGCGCCCTGGACCAGGATCTCGGTCTGGGTCGGGGTGGACAGCGTGATGCCTTCCGGCGCCACGAACACGACCGGGTGCGAGAAGCCCAGCGACAGGCTCAGGTCCTTGCCCTGCATGGCAGCGCGGTAACCCACGCCGACCAGCTCCAGCTTGCGCTCGAAGCCTTCGGACACGCCCTTGACCATGTTGGCCAGGATCGCACGCACGGTACCGGTCAGTGCGACCAGTTCGACGTTCTCGGTGCTCAGGGTGGCAACGCCGTTGTCGACGTTGATGGCAATACCGGCCGGCTTGGCCAGCGACAGGGTGCCCTTCGGGCCCTTGGCGGTGACGCTTTCCGACTGGACGTTCAGTTCAACCTTACCCAGGTCGATCGGCTTCTTGGCTACGCGGGACATAGTTCTACTCCTTTCGCCTTAGGCCACGAAGCACAGGACTTCGCCGCCGACGCCCAGCTGGCGCGCCTGCGCATCAGTCATGATGCCCTTGGAGGTGGAAATGATGGAGATGCCCAGGCCGTTCATGACCTTCGGCAGCTCGCTCTTGCCGCGGTACTGGCGCAGGCCCGAACGCGAGAAGCGCTTCAGGGTCGCGATGACCGGCTTGCCTTCGAAATACTTCAGCACGATTTCCAGCTCGGCCTTGTTGTTCTCCAGCTGGGTAACGCGCAGGTCGGTGATGTAACCCTCGTCCTTCAGGACCTGGGCGATCGCAACCTTGATCTTGGACGACGGGGCTTTCACCGTCTGCTTGCCAACCGCGGCCGCATTCTTGATGCGGACCAGCAGGTCGGCGATGGGATCAGTCATGCTCATATGAGTACCTTTGAGTGCACCGATATCCGCTTTCGCGAAAATCTGTTGTCTCCTGGAAACGGGCCAGGTCCCTTGATGCAGCGGACCTGTGGCCCGCCCTACAACCCCGTCTGCACAGGGCAAGACGCGGGAGTATACGCCAAAAGAGCCCGACTTGCGTCGGGCTCTTCGGGTTTTTTGCGAAAGGGAGGCTGAATGCCTCCCCTCCCTGGTTCAGGAACCCCCGGAGGGGCGCCTGATCGCAGGACCGGCTGGGATTACCAGCTGGCCTTGCGCAGACCCGGGACGTCGCCACGCATGGTGGCTTCACGCAGCTTGTTGCGGCCCAAGCCGAACTTGCTGTAGACGCCACGCGGACGGCCGGACAGTTCGCAGCGGTTGCGCTGGCGGCTCGGCGACGAATCGCGCGGCAGCTTGGCCAGCTTGGCAGCAGCTTCGATCTTCTCGTCGTAGCTCGCGTCCACCGAGGACACGATCTTCTTCAGAGCAGCACGCTTCTCAGCGTACTTCTTGGCCAGCTTTTCCCGCTTGATGTCGCGGTTGACCATGGAGGTCTTTGCCATTTCGGTTTCCTCGACGGATCAGTTACGGAACGGGAACTTGAACGCTGCCAGCAGCGCCTTCGCTTCCGCGTCGGTCTTCGCAGTGGTGGTGATGGCGATATCCATACCGCGGATCGCGTCGACAGCGTCGAAGTCGATTTCCGGGAAGATGATCTGTTCCTTCACACCCATGTTGAAGTTGCCGCGACCGTCGAAGGAACGACCAGAGACACCACGGAAGTCGCGCACGCGCGGCAGCGAGATGTTGATCAGGCGATCCAGGAACTCGTACATCTTGTGGCGACGCAGCGTGGTCTTGCAGCCGATCGGCCAACCATCACGGATCTTGAACGACGCAACCGAAATACGCGACTTGGTGACAACCGGCTTCTGGCCGGAAATCTTGGTCATGTCGCCGACGGCGTTTTCCAGGATCTTCTTGTTGGTGGCCGCTTCGCCGACACCCATGTTCAGGGTGACCTTGACGAGCTTCGGCACTTCCATCGGATTGGTGTAGCCGAACTGCTTCATCAGCGCCGGCACCACTTCGTCCTTGTAGAACTTTTCGAGACGGGAAGTCATCTTCTCATTCCTCAGGCGTCGAGCGCCTCACCGCTGGAGCGGAACACACGCAGTTTGCGTCCATCCTCCAGCACCTTGAAGCCAACGCGTTCGCCCTTGCCCGAAGCCGGGTTCAGCACATTCACGTTGGAGATATGGATCGAAGCTTCACGCTCGACCACGCCGCCGGCAACGCCTGCCTGCGGGTTCGGCTTGGTGTGGCGCTTGACGATGTTCACGTTGGCGACGACCACACGGTCGCCGTCGACGCGGACGACTTCGCCCTGCTTGCCCTTGTCCTTGCCGGTGTTGACGACGACCTGGTCGCCCTTCTTGATACGGTTAGCCATGATTATCTCCTGTCGCTCACAGCACTTCGGGAGCGAGCGAGACGATCTTCATGAACTTCTCCGAACGAAGTTCACGGGTCACCGGCCCGAAGATACGGGTACCGATCGGCTCCTGCTTGTTGTTCAGCAGGACGGCAGCGTTGCCGTCGAAGCGGATCAGCGAGCCGTCGGCGCGACGCACACCCTTGCGGGTACGCACCACGACGGCGTCATACACTTCACCCTTCTTGACCTTGCCGCGCGGAATCGCATCCTTCACGGTGACCTTGATGATGTCGCCGATGCCGGCGTAACGGCGCTTGGAACCACCCAGCACCTTGAAGCACATCACCTGCTTGGCACCCGAATTGTCCGCGACGTCAAGGTAGCTCTGCATCTGGATCATGATTCAGACTCCTTATTCAGCCGCACGCGTGATGACTTCCACCACGCGCCAGTTCTTGGTCTTGGACATCGGAGCAATCTCGGTCACGCGGACGACATCGCCTTCCTTGCAGGCGTTGTCGGCATCGTGGGCGTGCAGCTTCGTCGAGCGCTTGATGTACTTGCCGTACAGTGCGTGCTTGACCTGACGCTCAACCAGGACGGTAACCGTCTTGTCCATCTTGTTGCTGACGACACGGCCTTCGACCGTGCGCAGCGTCTTGTTTTCAGTATTGTCGCTCATAGCGGCCATCCTTACTTCGTGCTGCCGAGCAGGGTCTTGACGCGAGCAATCTCGCGACGGACCCGGCGGATGTCGTGGGTCTTCGGCAGCTGGCCGGTGACCTGCTGCATACGGACAGAGAACTGTTCCTTACGCAGGTCGATCAGGTGGGCCTTGAGTTCGTCAGCCGACTTTTCACGGAGAGTTTTGATATCCATCAGCGCACCGTACGGGTCACGAAAGTGGTGGTGACCGAGAGCTTGGCGGCGGCCAGGCGGAACGCCTCGCGAGCCACTTCCTCGGAAACACCCTCGATTTCATAGATCATGCGGCCGGGCTGGATCTGGGCCACCCAGTATTCCACGTTACCCTTACCCGAACCCATTCGAACTTCGATGGGCTTCTTGGTGATGGGCTTGTCGGGGAACACGCGGATCCACATCTTGCCGCCGCGCTTGACGTAGCGGCTGATCGAGCGGCGAGCCGCTTCGATCTGACGCGCGGTCAGCTGACCGTGTGCGGTTGCCTTCAGGCCGTATTCGCCGAAGCTGACAGCGTTGGCGCTCCAGCTCAGGCCTTCGTTACGGCCCTTGTGTACCTTGCGGTACTTGGTTCGCTTGGGTTGCAACATTGTCGTTACCTCGCTTCACGGGCCGGGCGCTGACGGTCACCACGGTCGCCGCGATCGTGACGATCGTTGCGCGACGGGGTGTCGTCCTGCTTTTCCTGGCCAACCTGGGAGAAATCGAAGACCTCGCCCTTGTAGATCCAGACCTTGATGCCGATGATGCCGTAGGTCGTCTTGGCTTCAGCGAAGCCATAGTCGATGTCGGCACGCAGGGTGTGCAGCGGCACGCGGCCTTCGCGGTACCACTCCGAACGGGCGATTTCAGCACCGTTGAGGCGGCCACCCACGTTGACCTTGATGCCCAGGGCACCCAGGCGCATCGCGTTGCCCACCGAGCGCTTCATTGCGCGGCGGAACATGATGCGACGCTCCAGCTGCTGGGCGATCGACTCGGCAACGAGCTGCGCGTCCAGTTCCGGCTTGCGCACTTCGGTGACGTTGATGTGCGCCGGAACGCCCATCATCTCGCTCACTTCCTTGCGCAGCTTCTCGATGTCCTCACCACGCTTGCCGATCACCACGCCCGGACGGGCGGTGTGGATCGTCACGCGCGCGGTCTTGGCCGGACGCTCGATCAGGATCTTGCTGATGCCGGCCTGAGCCAGCTTCTTGCGCAGCATTTCGCGAACTTTCAGGTCGGCTGCCAGGTAACCAGCGAACTCGGCCTTGTTGGCGTACCACTTGGAGTTCCAGTCCTTGGAAATACCGAGACGGATACCAATCGGATGAACTTTATGACCCATGGTCTTTTCCTTATCCGCTTACTTGCCGGCGCCCACAACCACAGTGATGTGGCTGGTGCGCTTGAGGATGCGGGTACCGCGGCCTTTCGCCCGCGCCATGAAACGCTTCAGGGTCGGACCTTCATCAACCATGATGGTCTGAACCTTCAGCTCGTCGACGTCGGCGCCCTGGTTGTTCTCGGCGTTGGCAATAGCCGACTCCACCACCTTCTTGATCAGGTGGGCAGCCTTCTTGTCCGAGAACTTCAGCAGATTGACCGCACGTTCGGCCGGCAGACCGCGCACCTGGTCAGCGACCAGGCGAGCCTTCTGCGGGGAGATGCGCGCAGTGCGCAGGATGGCTTTCGCTTCCATTGTCATCTCTCCTTACTTGCCCGACTTCTTGTCACCACCGTGACCCTTGAAGGTCCGGGTGATGGCAAATTCGCCGAGCTTGTGGCCGACCATGTTCTCGTTGACGAGAACCGGGATGTGGTTCTTGCCGTTATGCACGGCAATGGTGATGCCTACCATGTCAGGCAGGATCATCGAACGGCGCGACCAGGTCTTGATCGGCTTCTTGCTGCCCGCAGCGGCCTCCACCTTCTTGACGAGGTGGTGATCGACGAACGGGCCCTTCTTGAGTGAACGTGCCATGGTCGATTAGCCCCTACGATCGCGGACGATGAACTGCTGAGTGCGCTTGTTATGGCGCGTCTTGTAACCCTTGGTCGGGACACCCCACGGGGTGACCGGATGCGGGTTACCCTGGCCGGCCTTGGCCTCACCACCACCGTGCGGGTGGTCAACCGGGTTCATGGCAGCACCACGAACGGTCGGGCGGACGCCGCGCCAGCGCTTGGCACCGGCCTTGCCCAGCTTTTCCAGGCTGTGCTCGTCGTTGCCGACTTCGCCGATGGTGGCGCAGCACTCGACCGGAACCTTACGCATTTCACCCGAGCGCAGGCGCAGGGTGGCGTAGATGCCTTCGCGGGCGACCAGCTGCACGGCAGCACCTGCAGCGCGGGCGATCTGAGCGCCCTTGCCCGGCTTCAGCTCGATGCAGTGGATGGTGGTACCGACCGGGATGTTGCGCAGCGGCAGGGTGTTGCCCGCCTTGATCGGGGCATCCGAACCAGCGATCACCTGATCACCGGCCTTCAGGCCCTTCGGGGCGATGATGTAGCGACGCTCGCCGTCGACGTAGCACAGCAGGGCGATATGGGCGGTGCGGTTCGGATCGTATTCGATGCGTTCCACGCGCGCCGGGATGCCCAGCTTGTTGCGCTTGAAGTCGATGATGCGGTAGTGCTGCTTGTGGCCACCACCGACGTGACGGGTGGTGATGCGGCCGTGGTGGTTACGACCACCCGAGCGGCTCTGCGACTCGACCAGCGCAGCGTGCGGAGCACCCTTGTGCAGGTCGGGCGTAACCACGCGCACGGCCGAACGGCGGCCGGGGGAAGTGGGCTTGAATTTCATCAATGGCATGGGATGTACCTCAGGCCTTGGCCGTTACATCGATCGACTGGCCATCGGCCAGGCGAACGTACGCCTTGCGCCAATCGCCGCGGCGGCCAGCACGGTTACGGAAGGACTTGTTCTTGCCCTTGACGTTGACCACGTTGACGGCTTCGACCTTGACGTCGAACAGCTGCTCAACCGCGGCCTTTACATCGGCCTTGGTGGCTTCGTTCGAAACTTCGAAGACATACTGGTTGGAGAGTTCCTGCAGGCGCGCGGTCTTTTCGGAGACACGCGGGGCACGCAGCACGCTGAAGATTTTTTCGTTGCTGTTCATGCCAGCCACTCCTCGACCTTCTTGACCGCGTCAGCGGTGATGACGACCGTGTCGGCACCGACCAGCGACACCGGGTCCAGGCCCTGCACGTCACGCACCTGCACGTACGGCAGATTGCGGGCGGACAGGTACAGGTGCTCGGAGGCTTCCTCGGTGACGATCAGCGGGCGCTTGCCCACTTCCAGGCCGGCCAGCTTGGCGATCAGACCCTTCGTGCTGGTCGCTTCGACATCGAAGGCCTCCACGATGGTCAGACGGCCCTGACGGTTCAGCTCGGACAGGATCGCGCACATGGCGGCACGGTACTGCTTACGATTGACCTTCTGCTCGAAGCTGCGCGGCTTGGCCGCGAAGGTGACACCGCCGCCGACGAAGATCGGAGCCGTCAGTGCGCCATGACGCGCGCCGCCGCCCTTCTGCTTCTTCGACTTCTTGGTGGTACCAGCCACTTCGGAGCGAGTCTTCTGTGCCTTGGTGCCGGCGCGACCGGCGTTGCGGTAAGCAACGACGACCTGGTGGACCAGATCTTCGCTGAAATCGCGACCGAACACGGCGTCGGAGACCGAGACCTTGTTGTTGCTACCCGTGATAACGAGTTCCATCGTCATCTCTCCTTATGCCTTGCTCGCCGGACGGACGATCACATCGCCACCCGCCGCGCCAGGAACGGCGCCGCGAACCGCAATCAGACCGCGCTCGACGTCGACCTTGACCACTTCCAGGTTCTGGGTGCTCTGCTGCACCGCGCCCATGTGGCCCGACATCTTCTTGCCCGGGAAAACGCGACCCGGGGTCTGGCGCTGACCCAGCGAACCCGGCGCGCGATGCGACAGCGAGTTACCGTGGGTTGCATCGCCCATACGGAAGTTGTGGCGCTTGATGGTGCCCTGGAAACCCTTACCCTTGGTGACACCCTGGACGTCGACGATCTGGCCGACTTCGAAGATGTCCGCCTTGACTTCGCCGCCGACGGCGAAGTCGCCGAGCTGCGCGTCTTCAACGCGGAATTCCCACAGGCCACGACCCGCTTCCACCTTCGCCTTGGCGAAGTGGCCGGCTTCCGGCTTGTTGACCAGGGCAGCGCGACGCGCGCCGACGGTCACCTGCACGGCGCTGTAGCCGTCGGTTTCGACGGTCTTGATCTGCGCGATGCGGTTCGGGGTGGCTTCGATCAGGGTCACCGGGATGGAACGACCATCTTCGGTGAACACGCGGCTCATGCCGGCCTTGCGGCCCACGAAGCCCAACGAATACTTCTTCGTCATGGTCGTAGTCCTCAGGTCAGCTTGATCTGAACGTCGACGCCGGCAGCCAGTTCGAGCTTCATCAGCGCGTCCACGGTCTTGTCATTCGGGTCAACGATATCGAGCACGCGCTTGTGCGTGCGGGTCTCGTACTGGTCACGCGCGTCCTTGTCGACGTGCGGGGAAACGAGAACGGTGTAACGCTCGATCTTGGTCGGCAGCGGGATCGGGCCACGCACTTGCGCGCCGGTCCGCTTTGCCGTTTCAACGATCTCGCTGGCCGAACGGTCGATCAGACGATGATCGAACGCTTTCAGCCGGATCCGGATCTTTTGGTCCGCCATGGCGGTAGGTTCCTTCGTTAAAAGAGCGACAGACAAAGCCTCTGGGTTGCTTTGCCCCATGAAATTCCTGCATACGGACGGCCCGCACTCCTGCAGGCCGACAAGGTCAATCCGTAGACCTCAAAAACGTAGGCAGACCAGTTTCCCGGCCTGCCCAGACATAGAAGCATAATGGCACGCCAGGCAGCTGTCAACAGTCTCCTGTTGACGCCGCCTGAATGGCCTTGACCCTTCCTGGTCCGGGGAACACAAGGCACATCCTGTGCCTGCTTTCCCATTTTGATACGCCCCGATGCCCTACCCAGGCAACATCGGGGCGCAGAGTCTAACAGATTACTTGATGATCTTCGAGACCACGCCGGCGCCGACGGTGCGGCCACCTTCGCGGATGGCGAAGCGCAGGCCTTCGTCCATCGCGACCGGGTTGATCAGGGTCACGGTCATCTTGACGTTGTCACCCGGCATCACCATTTCCACGCCTTCCGGCAGCTTGGCAGCGCCGGTGATATCGGTGGTGCGGAAGTAGAACTGCGGGCGGTAGCCGTTGAAGAACGGGGTGTGACGGCCGCCCTCGTCCTTCGACAGCACGTACACTTCGCCTTCGAACTCGGTGTGCGGGGTGATCGAACCCGGCTTGGCCAGAACCTGGCCGCGCTCGACGTCGTCACGCTTGGTGCCGCGCAGCAGCAGACCGGCGTTGTCACCTGCCTGGCCCTGGTCCAGCAGCTTGCGGAACATTTCCACGCCGGTCACGGTGGTCTTCTGGGTCGGACGGATACCGACGATTTCGATTTCGTCACCGACCTTGATCACGCCGCGCTCGATACGACCGGTCACCACGGTGCCGCGGCCCGAGATCGAGAACACGTCTTCCACCGGCATCAGGAACGGCTTGTCGATCGCACGCTCCGGCTCCGGAATCCAGGTGTCCAGCGCGTCGACCAGCTTCAGGATCGCCGGCACGCCGATCTCGCTCTGGTCGCCTTCCAGCGCCAGGCGGGCCGAACCCGAGATGATCGGGGTGTCGTCGCCCGGGAACTCGTACTTGCTCAGCAGTTCGCGCACTTCCATTTCGACCAGCTCGAGCAGCTCGGCGTCGTCGACCATGTCAGCCTTGTTCAGGAACACCACGATGTACGGCACGCCGACCTGACGCGACAGCAGGATGTGCTCGCGGGTCTGCGGCATCGGGCCGTCAGCGGCCGAGCACACCAGGATCGCGCCGTCCATCTGGGCGGCACCGGTGATCATGTTCTTGACGTAGTCAGCGTGGCCCGGGCAGTCAACGTGGGCGTAGTGACGGGTCGGGGATTCGTATTCGACGTGCGCGGTCGAGATCGTGATGCCACGAGCCTTTTCTTCCGGTGCGGCGTCGATGGCGTCATACGCCTTGAACTCGCCACCGAAGCGCTCGGCGCCGATCTTGGTCAGCGCGGCGGTCAGCGTGGTCTTGCCGTGGTCGACGTGACCGATGGTGCCGACGTTGACGTGCGGCTTGGTGCGCTCGAACTTACCCTTTGCCATTGTTATATACCTTGATTGTTCGTAAGTGGTTTCAAGAGAGGCTGAGCGAGGCTCAGCCCTTCTTCATGACGGCTTCGGCGATGTTGGTCGGAGCCGGCTCGTAGTGATCGAATTCCATGGTGAAGGTGGCGCGGCCCTGGGTCTGCGAACGCAGCGCAGTGGCGTAGCCGAACATTTCACCCAGCGGGATCATCGCGTTGATGATGCTGGCCGAACCGTCACCGGTGGTGTCGGAACCCTGCAGCACGCCGCGACGACGGCTGACGTCGCCCATCACGTCACCCTGGTAATCCTCCGGGGTCACGATCTCGACCTTCATGATCGGCTCCAGCAGCACCGGCTTGGCCTTGGCGAAGCCCTGCTTGAAGGCCATCGACGAAGCCAGCTTGAACGCCATTTCCGAGGAGTCGACGTCGTGGTACGAACCGAACACCAGCTTCACCTTGACGTCCACGACCGGGAAGCCAGCCAGCGGGCCGCTGGTGATGGTTTCGCGCAGGCCCTTCTCGACCGACGGAATGAATTCCTTCGGGATCACGCCGCCGGTGATGTCATTGATGAACAGGAAGTCGTCCTTGATGGCCGGAGCCAGCTTCGGATCGGCACGGTCTTCAGCGGTGATCGGCGACAGCTCGATCACGACGTGACCGTACTGACCCTTACCACCGGACTGCTTGGCGTGCTTGTAGTCCGACTTGACGTCGGCCAGGGTGATCGTTTCGCGGTAGGCCACCTGCGGCGCACCGACGTTGGCTTCAACGTTGAACTCGCGCTTCAGGCGGTCGACGATGATGTCCAGGTGCAGCTCGCCCATGCCGGAGATGATGGTCTGGCCGGATTCTTCGTCGGTCTTGACGCGGAACGACGGATCTTCCTGCGCCAGACGACCCAGGGCCAGACCCATCTTTTCCTGGTCCGACTTGGTCTTCGGCTCGACGGCCATCGAGATCACCGGCTCCGGGAACGTCATGCGCTCCAGGATGATCGGGGCGTCCACGGCGCACAGGGTGTCACCGGTGGTGGTGTCCTTCAGGCCCACGGCCGCAGCGATGTCACCCGCCAGAACTTCCTTGATTTCCTCGCGGTTGTTCGAGTGCATCTGCAGGATGCGGCCGATGCGCTCCTTCTTGCCCTTCACCGAGTTCAGCACGGTGTCACCACCGTTCAGCGTGCCCGAGTAGACGCGGAAGAAGGTCAGCGCGCCGACGAACGGGTCGGTGATGATCTTGAAGGCCAGCGACGAGAACGGCGCCTTGTCGTCCGACTTGCGGGTCATCTCGACGGTATCGTCGTCGACGTCCACGCCCTTCACGTCCGGCACATCGACCGGCGACGGCAGCAGCTGGATCACGCCGTCCAGCATGGCCTGCACGCCCTTGTTCTTGAACGCCGAGCCGCAGTACATCGGCACGATCTCGGTGGCCAGGGTGCGGGTACGCAGCGCGTTGATGATTTCAGCCTCGGCCAGCTCTTCGCCGCCCAGGTACTTCTCCATCAGCTCTTCGCTGGCTTCGGCAGCGGTCTCGACCATGAACTGGCGGGCTTCTTCAGCAGCCGCCTGCAGTTCAGCCGGGATGTCGCTGTACTCGAACTTCATGCCCTGCGAGGCTTCATCCCAGTGGATGGCCTTCATCTTCAGCAGGTCGACGACGCCCTTGAAGTTGTCTTCAGCGCCGATCGGCAGCTGCATCGGCACGGCAACCGCGCCCAGCTTGGCCTTCAGCTGGCCGACGACCTTCTGGAAGTTGGCACCGGTGCGGTCCATCTTGTTGACGAACGCGATGCGCGGCACGTGGTACTTGTTGGCCTGGCGCCACACGGTTTCCGACTGCGGCTGCACGCCACCGACGGCACACAGCACGAACACCGCACCGTCGAGCACGCGCAGCGAGCGCTCCACTTCGATGGTGAAGTCGACGTGCCCGGGGGTGTCGATGATGTTGAAGCGATGCTCCGGCAGGGACTTGTCCATGCCCTTCCAGAACGCGGTGGTGGCAGCGGACTGGATCGTGATGCCACGCTCCTGCTCCTGCTCCATCCAGTCCATGGTGGCGGCGCCGTCATGCACTTCACCGATCTTGTGGCTCTTGCCGGTGTAGAACAGGATGCGCTCGGACGTGGTGGTCTTGCCGGCATCGATGTGAGCCATGATGCCGAAGTTACGGTAACGCTCGATGGGAGTGGAACGGGCCACGGGGAGCCTCTCAGATTTCTTGGATTTCGGATGGCCGAACGCCGCCTTTCGGCGGCCTTCGGGTTGGCGCAGTCCTTCTGGGACCGCGAGGCAGCACCTAGGTGGTGCTGCCCTGCCTGTTTTGCAAGGCCGTCAAACTCACCAGCGGTAGTGGGCGAATGCCTTGTTGGCTTCGGCCATGCGGTGGGTTTCTTCGCGCTTCTTGATGGCGCCACCACGGTTTTCCGAGGCGTCGATCAGTTCAGCAGCCAGCTTCTTCGGCATGGTGTTCTCACCACGCTTGCGCGCGGAGTCGATCAGCCAGCGCATGGCCAGAGCCATCTTGCGCGAGGCACGCACTTCGACCGGCACCTGGTAGGTGGCACCGCCGACGCGACGCGACTTGACTTCGACCGCCGGAGCGACGTTGTCCAGCGCCTTCTGCACCAGCTCGATGGCGTTGGCGCTGCTGTTCTTCTCGGTGATCACGTCCATGGCGCCGTACACGATCTTTTCGGCGACGGACTTCTTGCCGCTCTGCATGACCATGTTGATGAAGCGGGCGATGGTTTCGCTTCCGTGCTTCGGATCGGGCAGGACGGAACGCTGCGGAGTATTACCCTTACGCGACATAGTGCTCTCTCCTTAGGCCTTCGGACGCTTGGCGCCGTACTTGGAACGGGCCTGGCGACGCTTGGCAACGCCGGCGGCGTCGAGCGAGCCACGAACGGTGTGGTAACGCACACCCGGCAGGTCCTTGACGCGACCGCCGCGGATCAGGACCACGGAGTGCTCCTGCAGGTTGTGGCCTTCACCACCGATGTAGGAAATCACTTCTTCCTGGTTGGTCAGGCGGACCTTGGCAACCTTGCGAAGGGCCGAGTTCGGCTTCTTCGGAGTGGTGGTGTAGACACGGGTGCAGACGCCACGGCGCTGCGGGCACTTGTCGAGCGCCGGCGAGGCACTCTTGTAGGTGGTCGCTTGCCGCGGCTTGCGGACCAGCTGGTTGATCGTCGCCATCAGTAGGTTCTTCTGATTGGTGGCCGGAAAATCCGGCCAGAGATGCGGAAATGTTAAAGCAGGCCAAAATTCTGGCCTGCTGAGACAGACGATTGTAGCAACCTGCCAGGAACGACGTCAAACGCGCCCTGTCAAGCCCGTCCCTGATCCCGGAACGTTACTGGGGGGCCTCCATGTACCCCGTTCAGGTTCGACCGGCCCTCCACGGATGGAGCCGCCTGCCGCTACAGCCAGGTCGGACGGCCTGCGCCGCCCTGCCCTTCAAGCCCGCCCGGGCATGTCCCCGGGCGTTACCGCAAAGGTGGGTCCGGCCTTGCGGCCGGACCGGTCACCTCATTCCTCGCCCGCAGCCTGTTCGGTCTCGGCTTCCACTGCCGGAGCCTCGACCGCCGCCGGGGTGCCGGCCAGGGTCTGCATCTCCGACTCGGTGAGGCCGGACGCGCCACGACGGCGCTGGCTGTGGTACGCCAGACCGGTACCGGCCGGAATCAGACGGCCGACGATGACGTTTTCCTTCAGGCCACGCAGGTTGTCCGAGGTGCCGCGCACGGCCGCTTCGGTCAGCACACGGGTGGTCTCCTGGAACGACGCCGCCGAGATGAACGACTCGGTGGCCAGCGAGGCCTTGGTGATGCCCAGCAGGACCGGATCGAACCGCGCCGGCAGCTCGTTGCGGGTCGACAGGCGGGCATTCTCCTCGATAACGCGCTGGCGTTCGACCTGCTCGCCGTTCAGGAACTTGCTGCTGCCCTGATCGGTGATCTCGACCTTGCGCAGCATCTGGCGGGTGATCACCTCGATGTGCTTGTCGTTGATCTTCACGCCCTGCAGGCGGTACACGTCCTGGATTTCCTTGACCAGGTAGGCCGCCAGCGGTTCGACACCCAGCAGGCGCAGGATGTCCTGCGGGCTCGGCTCGCCGTCCACGATGGTTTCACCCTTGGTGACATGCTCGCCTTCGAACACGATGACCTGGCGGTACTTCGGAATCAGCTCTTCGTGCTCCGAACCATCGGTGTCCTTGATGATCAGGCGCTGCTTGCCCTTGGTGTCCTTGCCGAAGCTGATGATGCCCGAACGCTCGGCCAGCACCGCCGGATCCTTCGGCTTGCGCGCTTCGAAGAGGTCGGCCACGCGCGGCAGACCACCGGTGATGTCGCGGGTCTTCGAGGCTTCCTGCGGGATCTTGGCGACGACGTCGCCCACGCCCACCGGGGCGCCATCCTGCAGGTTGACGATCGAGCGCGGCGGCAGCAGGTACTGCGCCGGCAGATCGGTGCCCGGGATCGACAGGTCGTTGCCCTTGGCGTCGACGATGCGCACGATCGGGCGCAGGTCCTTGGCCTGGGTACCACGACGCTTCGGATCGGTGATTTCGCGCGAGGCCAGGCCGGTCAGCTCGTCGGTCTTCTCGATGACGGTGATGCCGTCGACGAAATCGATGAAGCGGATGAAGCCGGCCACTTCCGACACGATCGGGTGGTTATGCGGATCCCAGTTGGCCACGGTCTGGCCAGCCTTGATCGCATCGCCGTCCTTGGACGTGATGGTCGCACCGTACGGCAGCTTGTAACGCTCACGCTCACGGCCGTGGGCATCGAGCACCGAGATTTCGCCCGAGCGCGACACTGCCACCAGCGAGCCGTTGGCATGCTCGACCGACTTGAGGTTGCTGAACTTGACCGAGCCGGTGGTCTTGACGGTGATGTTGTCGACCGCAGCAGCTCGCGACGCCGCACCACCGATGTGGAAGGTACGCATGGTCAGCTGGGTACCCGGCTCACCGATGGACTGGGCGGCGATGACGCCGACCGCTTCACCGATGTTGACCAGATGGCCACGGGCCAGATCGCGGCCGTAGCAGCGAGCGCAGACACCGAAGGCCGATTCGCACGAAATCGTCGAACGCACCTTGATGCTCTGCACGCCGGCATCTTCCAGCTTGGCGACCCACTGCTCGTCCAGCAGGGTGTTGCGGGTGACGATCGGATCTTCGTCGTTGCCCGGCAGGAACACGTCCTCGGCAACCACGCGACCCAGCACGCGGTCCTTCAGCGGCTCGACCACGTCACCGCCTTCCACGATCGGGGTCATGATCAGGCCTTCGGTGGTACCGCAATCCACCTCGGTGATCACCACGTCCTGCGCCACGTCGACCAGTCGACGGGTCAGGTAACCCGAGTTCGCGGTCTTCAGCGCGGTATCGGCCAGACCCTTACGGGCACCGTGGGTGGAGTTGAAGTACTCCTGCACGTTCAGGCCTTCGCGGAAGTTCGCCTTGATGGGCGTCTCGATGATCGAGCCGTCCGGGCGGGCCATCAGGCCGCGCATGCCGGCCAGCTGACGGATCTGCGCCTGGCTGCCTCGTGCACCGGAGTCGGCCATGATGTACAGCGAGTTCATCGACTTCTGATCGATGGTCTCACCCTTGGCATTGACGACCTTCTCGGTACCGATGGTGTCCATCATCGCCTTGGCGATGCGCTCGTTGGTGCGCGACCAGATGTCGACCACCTTGTTGTAGCGCTCGCCAGCGGTGACCAGACCCGACTGGTACTGCTCCTGGATTTCCAGCACTTCGGCTTCGGCCTCGGTGAGGATGCCGCGCTTCTCGTCCGGGATCAGCATGTCGTCGATACCGATCGACACGCCGGCGCGGGTTGCGTAGGCGAAGCCGGTGTACATCAGCTTGTCGGCGAACACGACCGTGTCCTTCAGACCCAGCTGACGGTAGCTGGAGTTGATCAGGCGCGAGATGTTCTTCTTGGTCAGCTCGGTGTTGGCCAGCGCGAACGGCAGGCCTTCCGGCAGGATTTCAGCCAGCAGGGCGCGACCGATCGTGGTATCCACGATCGAGGTCTTGTTCTGCTTGTTGCCTTCCTCGTCGGTCACCACTTCGGTGATGCGGACCTTGACCTTGGCGTGCAGTTCCACCACGCGGTTGTCGTAGGCGCGCTTGACTTCGGCGATGTTGGCGAAGGCCATGCCCTCGCCCTTCTTGTTCTCCAGCGAGCGGGTCATGTAGTACAGACCCAGCACGACGTCCTGCGACGGCACGATGATCGGCTCGCCGTTGGCCGGCGACAGGATGTTGTTGGTCGACATCATCAGCGCACGCGCTTCCAGCTGGGCTTCCAGCGAGAGCGGCACGTGGACGGCCATCTGGTCACCGTCGAAGTCGGCGTTGAACGCGGTGCAGACCAGCGGATGCAGCTGGATGGCCTTGCCTTCGATCAGCACCGGCTCGAACGCCTGGATGCCCAGACGGTGCAGGGTCGGCGCGCGGTTCAGCATCACCGGATGCTCGCGGATGACCTCTTCCAGGATGTCCCAGACTTCGGCTTCTTCGCGCTCGACCAGCTTCTTGGCGGCCTTGATGGTGGTGGCCAGGCCACGACGCTGCAGCTTGGCGAACACGAACGGCTTGAACAGCTCCAGCGCCATCTTCTTCGGCAGGCCGCACTGGTGCAGGCGCAGGTACGGACCGACCACGATGACCGAACGGCCCGAGTAGTCCACGCGCTTGCCCAGCAGGTTCTGACGGAAGCGACCCTGCTTGCCCTTGATCATGTCGGCCAGCGACTTCAGCGGGCGCTTGTTGGTGCCGGTGATGGCACGGCCACGGCGACCGTTGTCCAGCAGCGCATCGACCGATTCCTGCAGCATGCGCTTTTCATTGCGCACGATGATGTCCGGCGCGCTCAGTTCGAGCAGGCGGCGCAGGCGGTTGTTGCGGTTGATGACGCGGCGGTACAGGTCGTTCAGGTCGGAGGTCGCGAAGCGGCCACCGTCCAGCGGCACCAGCGGACGCAGGTCCGGCGGCAGCACCGGCAGCACGGTCATCACCATCCATTCCGGACGGTTGCCCGACTCCAGGAAGGCCTCGATCAGCTTGATGCGCTTGGTCAGTCGCTTCAGCTTGGTTTCCGAACCGGTCGCGGCGATCTCCTCGCGCAGACGGGTCATCTCCGACTGCAGGTCGATCGTGCGCAGCAGTTCGTACACGGCCTCGGCGCCCATGGCGGCGTCGAAGTCGTCACCGTGCTCCTGGCGGGCCTGCAGGTACTGTTCTTCGGTCAGCAGCTGGCGGCGCTCCAGGGCGGTCAGGCCCGGCTCGGTCACCACGTAGGCTTCGAAGTACAGCACGCGCTCGATGTCGCGCAGGGTCATGTCCAGCATCAGGCCGATGCGCGACGGCAGCGACTTGAGGAACCAGATGTGCGCGACCGGCGAGGCCAGGTCGATGTGGCCCATGCGCTCGCGGCGCACCTTGGCCAGGGTCACTTCAGTGCCGCACTTCTCGCAGACCACGCCGCGGTGCTTCATGCGCTTGTACTTGCCGCACAGGCACTCGTAGTCCTTGACCGGGCCGAAGATGGCGGCGCAGAACAGGCCGTCGCGTTCCGGCTTGAAGGTACGGTAGTTGATGGTTTCCGGCTTCTTCACTTCGCCGAAGGACCACGAGCGGATCAGGTCCGGCGAAGCCAGCGCGATCTTGATCGCGTCGAAGTCCAGCGTCTGGCGCTGCTGGTTGAAGAGATTGAGCAGGTCTTTCATGGTGTTCTCCAGAAGGAGGAATGCTGTGTCGATGGGCTTTCAGGTCACTGCCAGCGGCGCGGCGGAGAGAGCCGCCGCGCCGGCATGGATCAGTTGTCTTCCAGTTCCATGTTGATGGCCAGCGAGCGGATTTCCTTCACGAGCACGTTGAAGGATTCCGGCATGCCCGCGACCATCTCGTGCTCACCGTCGACGATGTTCTTGTACATCTGGTTGCGGCCCTGCACGTCATCGGACTTCACCGTCAGCATTTCCTGCAGGGTGTAGGCCGCGCCGTAGGCTTCCAGCGCCCAGACTTCCATTTCACCGAAGCGCTGGCCACCGAACTGCGCCTTGCCGCCCAGCGGCTGCTGGGTGACGAGCGAGTACGGACCGGTCGAACGCGCGTGCATCTTGTCGTCGACCAGGTGGTTCAGCTTCAGGTAGTGCATGTAACCCACGGTGGTGTGGCGATCGAACGCTTCACCGGTGCGGCCGTCGTACAGCTGGGTCTGGCCACTGCTCGGCAGATCGGCCAGTTCCAGCATGCGCTTGATTTCCGCTTCGGTGGCACCGTCGAACACCGGGGTGGCCATCGGCACGCCGTCGGTGAGGTTACGGGCCAGGCGCAGCAGCTCCTCGTCGCTGAACTGCGACAGGTCGACACGGTTGGCCACGTTGGTGTCATCGTGGTTGTAGATGTCGTCCAGGAACCGGCGCAGGTCGGCAACGGCCGCCTGGGCTTCCAGCATTGCCTGAATCTTGCGGCCCAGGCCCTTGGCGGCCCAGCCCAGGTGCACTTCCAGGATCTGGCCGATGTTCATACGCGACGGCACGCCCAGCGGGTTCAGCACGATGTCCACGGTTTCGCCCGAGGCCATGTACGGCATGTCCTCGACCGGCACCACGTTGGACACCACGCCCTTGTTGCCGTGGCGACCCGCCATCTTGTCGCCCGGCTGGATGCGGCGCTTCACGGCCAGGAACACCTTGACCATCTTCAGCACGCCCGGAGCCAGGTCGTCGCCTGCGGTGATCTTGCCGCGCTTGTCGGCGAAGCGACGCTCGAATTCCTTCTCGTGCGCCTGGATCTGCTTCTGGGCGCGCTCGATGGCTTCCGAAGCGTCCTCGTCCTTCATGCGCAGCACGAACCAGTCAGCCTTCTTCAGGCCGTCCAGGTACGCGTCGGTGATGACGTCACCCTTCTTCAGGCCGGCACCGCCGTTGACCACCTTGCCGACGATCTGCGAACGCAGACGCATGTAGATGGCGGCTTCCAGGATGCGGAACTGGTCGTCGAAGTCCTTCTTGACGCGCTTGATCTCCGACTCTTCGATCTGGCGCGCACGCTTGTCCTTCTCGATGCCGTCGCGGGTGAAGACCTGCACGTCGATGACGGTGCCGTCCATGCCCGGCGGAACGCGCAGCGAGCTGTCCTTAACGTCCGAAGCCTTCTCGCCGAAGATCGCGCGCAGCAGCTTCTCTTCCGGGGTCAGCTGGCTCTCGCCCTTCGGCGTGACCTTGCCGACCAGGATGTCGCCGGCGCGGACTTCCGCACCGATGTACACCACGCCGCTCTCGTCCAGGCGGTTCAGCGCCTGCTCGGAAACGTTCGGGATGTCAGCGGAGATTTCCTCCGGCCCCAGCTTGGTGTCGCGCGCGACGCAGGTCAGCTCTTCGATGTGGATCGTGGTGTAGCGATCCTCTTCCACCACGCGCTCGGAGAGCAGGATGGAGTCTTCGAAGTTGTAGCCGTTCCACGGCATGAACGCGATCAGCATGTTCTGGCCCAGGGCCAGTTCGCCGATGTCGGTGGACGGACCGTCGGCCAGCACGTCGCCGCGGGCGATGACGTCACCCACCTGGACCAGCGGACGCTGGTTGATGCAGGTGTTCTGGTTGGAACGGGTGTACTTGACCAGGTTGTAGATGTCGACGCCGGCGTCGGTGGCACCGACGATCTCTTCCTCGACCACCTTGACCACGATGCGGGCAGCGTCGATCTGCACGATCTCACCGCCACGACGGGCGTTCACGGTCACACCGGAGTCACGCGCCACGGCGCGCTCGATGCCGGTGCCGACCAGCGGCTTCTGCGAACGCAGGGTCGGCACGGCCTGACGCTGCATGTTCGCGCCCATCAGTGCGCGGTTGGCGTCATCGTGCTCCAGGAACGGCACCAGCGCGGCCGCGATCGACACGGTCTGCATCGGCGAGACGTCCATGAAGTGGACCTCCGCCGGCGGCTTCAGCAGCGACTCGCCCTGGTAGCGGCACGGCACGAACTGCTCGGTCAGCATGCTCTTGGCATCGGTCAGGGCGTTGGCCTGGGCGATGACGTACTCGTTTTCCTCGATCGCCGACAGGAACTCGATCTCGTCGGAGACCTTGCCGTCCACGACCTTGCGGTACGGGGTCTCGAGGAAACCGTACTGGTTGGTGCGGGCGTACACGGCCAGCGAGTTGATCAGACCGATGTTCGGGCCTTCCGGCGTTTCGATGGTGCAGACGCGGCCGTAGTGGGTCGGGTGCACGTCGCGCACTTCGAAGCCGGCGCGCTCACGGGTCAGGCCGCCCGGGCCCAGGGCCGAGACGCGACGCTTGTGGGTCACTTCCGACAGCGGGTTGTTCTGATCCATGAACTGCGACAGCTGCGAGGAGCCGAAGAACTCCTTGATGGCGGCAGCGACCGGCTTGGCGTTGATCAGTTCCTGCGGCGTCAGGCCTTCGGACTCGGCCATCGACAGGCGTTCCTTGACCGCGCGCTCGACGCGGACCAGGCCGACGCGGAACACGTTCTCGGCCATTTCACCGACCGAACGCACGCGACGGTTGCCCAGGTGATCGATGTCGTCGACCACGCCGCGACCATTGCGGATCTCGGTCAGGACCTTGATCACGTCCAGGATGTCGGAGCTGTCGCCATGGGCAGCGACCAGGCGCTTGGACTCTTCGTCGTTGCGCTCACCGAAGTACTTGCTGTCGTACAGCACGGCTTCGCCGGTGGTTTCCTTGCGGCCCACGCGACGGTTGAACTTCATGCGGCCGACCGCGGACAGGTCGTAGCGCTCGAAGGTGAAGAACAGGTTGTGGAACAGGTTCTGCGCGGCGTCCTTGGTCGGCGGCTCGCCCGGACGCATCATGCGGTAGATCTCGACCAGTGCTTCCAGCTGGGTCTTGGTCGGATCGATGCGCAGGGTGTTGGACAGGTACGGACCACGATCCAGGTCGTTCACCCACAGGGTACCGACCGCATCGACGCCTGCCTTGCGGAAGTTCTGCAGCTGCTCTTCGCTGATCTCGTCATTGGCCTGGGCCAGCAGTTCGCCGGTCGAGGCATCAACCACGTCGTGCGACAGGATGCGGCCGACCAGGTAGTCGTCCGGCACGGCCAGGGCCGCAATGCCCGAGGCTTCCAGCTGCTTGATGTGGCGCGCGGTGATGCGCTTGCCGGCTTCCACGATGACCTTGTCGCCGTCGGCGAGGTCGAAGCCCAGGGTTTCGCCACGCAGGCGCTCCGGCACCAGCTCCAGCTGGACGCCTTCATCCGGGTTGATGTGGAAGGTGTTGATCTCGAAGAACTCGGCCAGCATCTCTTCGTTGCTGTAGCCAAGCGCGCGCAGCAGGATCGACACCGGCAGCTTGCGGCGGCGGTCGATACGGGTGAACAGCGCGTCCTTCGGGTCGAACTCGAAGTCCAGCCAGGAACCGCGGTAGGGGATGATGCGGGCGCTGTACAACAGCTTGCCCGAGCTGTGGGTCTTGCCGCGGTCGTGGTCGAAGAACACGCCCGGCGAGCGGTGCAGCTGCGAGACGATGACGCGCTCGGTGCCGTTGACGATGAAGGTGCCGTTCTCGGTCATCAGCGGGATTTCGCCCAGATAGACCTCCTGCTCCTTCACGTACTTGATGGCCTTGGTCGACGACTCGCGGTCGTAGATCACCAGGCGCACGGTCACGCGCAGCGGAGCGCCGTAGCTCATGCCGCGCTGGCGGCATTCACGTTCGTCGAAGACCGGCTCGCCCAGCTTGTAGCCGACGTACTCCAGGGCGGCATTGCCGCTGTAGCTGGCGATCGGGAAGACCGACTTCAGCGCGGCGTGCAGGCCATGATCGGCACGCTTGGCCGGATCGATGTTCTCCTGCAGGAAATCACGGTAGGAATCCACCTGGATCGCGAGCAGGAACGGCACTTCGAGAATCGAGCGCTGCTTGCCGAAATCCTTGCGGATACGCTTCTTTTCGGTGAACGAATAGGACGTCATGAGGTCTTCCACCTTGTTGTGCGGGCCGTGCGTCCACGACCCTGAAGGGAACTTTGAAATTGTCAGTTGGAAGTCGCTGGTATTGCCGGCACCAGCACGCCTTCTCCCGCTACTTCCAACTGCCAACTCGTCTGCATCTACTTCCCTGCTGCCGCGCGATGCGCGGGCGTGCCGGGATTTGACCGCAGCCCGTGTTGGGCTTTCTACCGCCTGATTCCACCCGCGCAGTACGCGGGCCTGCAACAACGACCAAAGGCCGGGGGCTTACGCCCCCAGCCTTGGCTGCATCGCCGAGAATCGATGACGATGCAAAGGAAGTGCTTACTTGACTTCGACAGTCGCGCCAGCAGCTTCCAGGTCCTTCTTCATCTTCTCGGCGTCGTCCTTCGAAGCGCCTTCCTTCAGGACGCCACCGGCTTCGGCCAGGTCCTTCGCTTCCTTCAGGCCCAGGCCGGTGATGGCGCGGACGGCCTTGATGACTTCGACCTTCTTCTCGCCGGCCGACTTCAGGGTGACGGTGAACTCGGTCTGCTCTTCAACAGCAGCGGCCGGGCCAGCGGCAGCAGCCACGGCAACCGGAGCAGCGGCGGAGACGCCGAACTTCTCTTCGATGGCCTTGACCAGCTCCATCACTTCCATCAGGGACTTCTCGGCGATGGCGTCGACGATCTGTTCGTTGGTAAGGGACATGATTAATACCTTTGGATGATTTTCTGGGTTGAGGTTCCGTCAGGAACCACGGTAAGTCGAAACTCAGGCGGTCTCGGCGGCCGGCTCGGCAGCGGCGGTTTCGCCACCACCCTGCTTCTCGCCAACAGCCTTGATGGCGCGGGCGAACATCGTGACCGGCTCGGTCAGGACGCGGGCCAGCATGGCCAGGGCCTGATCGCGGGTCGGCAGCGAGGCCAGCACGTCGACGTGGCTTGCCGGGAACACTTCGCCACCGATGGCGACGACCTTAGCCTTCAGCTTGTCGTTGCCCTTGGCGGCTTCCTTGATCAGGCGACCGGCAGCGCCGGGCTCCTCGAGCGAGAACGCGTACAGCAGCGGACCAACCATCTGGTCCTGGGCCACGGCGAACTCGGTGCCTTCAACGGCGCGCGAAGCCAGGGTGTTCTTGACAACCTTCAAGAAAACACCGGTTTCACGAGCCTGCTTGCGCATCGCGGTCATCTGGGCGACCGTGGTGCCAGCGTATTCGGCTGCGATCAAGGAGTGGGCCTTGGCGGCGACGTCTGCCAGCTCGGCGACTACTTCTTGCTTCTGGGACAGATTGAGAGCCATTGCACTCCTCCAATTGAACTCCGCTTACGGCTCCTGCCGTGTGCGGTCCTGTGCGGCATCCGTCCTGGACGCCGGGAACACCAGGATGATGTTCCGGGGGGGTGGGCCGTTCTAGACCTGGAGTGGGCCAACCTGGGAAACCCAGACGTGCGTGAACCAGAAAAACTCCAGAAGGGCACCATCTACGCAGGGTGATTCCGGGGAATCGATTAAGCGTTCATGACTGTTCCGGCGGCGACTCCCTGCCATATCGAGCTTCCGTGCCCGTCGCCGGCCCTGCCACGACCGCGCCTGCGGTCTTTGACGGCTACCGCAGGCGGTGGGCTGCCTGCGATGCCTTCAAATGTCACGGTCACGGCACCCGAAAGTACCGTGACCGCTTGAAACAATTACTTCAGGGTCAGCGACGACTGGTCGACGGTGACGCCCGGGCCCATCGTCGAGCTGACCGAAACCTTCTGCAGGTAGGTGCCCTTCGAGGTGGCCGGCTTGGCCTTGATCAGGTCCAGCAGCAGCGCGGTCAGGTTCGACTTCAGCGCGTCTTCGGCGAAGTCGGCCTTGCCGATGGTGCAGTGGATGATGCCAGCCTTGTCGGTGCGGTAACGGACCTGGCCCGACTTGGCGTTCTTCACGGCTTCACCCGGGTTCGGGGAAACGGTGCCGACCTTCGGGTTCGGCATCAGGCCGCGCGGGCCCAGCACGGTGCCCAGCTTACCGACAACGCGCATGGCGTCCGGGGTCGCGATGACGACGTCGTAGTTCAGATCGCCGGCCTGCATCTTCTCGGCCAGGTCATCCATGCCGACGGCTTCGGCGCCAGCGGCCAGGGCTTCATCAGCCTTGGCACCGGCCGGAGCGAACACGGCAACGCGGACCGACTTGCCGGTACCGGCCGGCAGGACGGTGGAGCCACGGACCTGCTGGTCGGACTTCTTCGCGTCGACGCCCAGGCGCACAGCAACGTCGATCGACTCGACGAACTTGGCCTTGGTGGCGCTCTTCAGGATGTTGATCGCGTCCTCGAAGGCGTAAGCCTTGCCCGGAACGACGGCGGCCTTGATGGCCTTCTCACGCTTGGTCTGTGCCATCTTCTTAACCCTCCACCACGAGGCCCATGGAACGGGCAGAGCCAGCGATGGTACGCACGGCGGCGTCCAGGTCGGCGGCAGTCAGATCCGGTTCCTTCGCCTTGGCGATCTCTTCCAGCTGCTTACGGGTGACCTTGCCGACCTTCTCGGTGTTCGGGCGCTTGGAGCCCGACGAGATGCCAGCGGCCTTCTTCAGCAGGGTGGTGGCCGGGGTGCTCTTGGTGATGAAGGTGAACGTACGGTCCGAGTAGGCCGTGATGATCACCGGAACCGGCAGACCCGGCTCGAGCTTCTGCGTGGCAGCGTTGAACGCCTTGCAGAATTCCATGATGTTCAGGCCGCGCTGACCCAGCGCAGGACCGACCGGCGGCGAGGGGTTGGCCTGACCGGCCTTCACCTGCAGCTTGATGTAACCGACAACTTTCTTTGCCATGTGAGTACTCTCCGGGTGCTAGCGCCTTTCGACAACAGGCTCCCCATCGGACCGGGAATCACGCGTCCCGGCATCGCGTTTTGAAATCATGCCGAAGGCCACCTTTCGGCGGCCTCGTCCTGCTGGCTTCCCAGCGGGGAGCCGCGCACTATATCAGATTTTGGGCGCCCTGTCTGAACAGGGAGGGCGACCTGAAGGCTGCCAGCCCGTGGCCGGCAGCATCACCGGGCATCAGCCGGTCTGCTTCTCGACCTGGCCGAACTCGAGCTCGACCGGGGTGGCACGACCGAAGATCAGCACCGAGACGCGCAGACGGCTCTTCTCGTAGTTGACTTCTTCGACCACACCATTGAAATCGTTGAACGGGCCATCGGTGACGCGGACCATCTGGCCCGGCTCGAACAGCACCTTCGGACGCGGCTTCTCGACACCTTCCTGAACGCGGTTCAGGATGGACTCGGCTTCGGAATCGGCGATCGGCAGCGGACGATCGGCGGTACCGCCGATGAAGCCCATCACGCGCGGGGTTTCCTTGACCAGGTGCCAGCTTTCGTTGTCGATGCGCGGAATACCGGCCTCTTCGTGGGTCTCGATCTGGACCAGCACGTAACCCGGGAAGAACTTGCGCTCGGACCGGCGCTTCTGGCCGGCGCGCATCTCGATCACTTCCTCGGTCGGAACCAGGACGTCGCCGAAGCGCTCTTCCATGCCATCACGGACGATGCGATCACGCAGAGCCTGCGCCACCGACTTCTCGAAGCCCGAATAGGCGTGAACGACGTACCAACGCTTCATGCAATTCTCCTTAGCGGCTCAGGAACCACTGAGTCAGTTTCTGGATCAGGAAGTCGAAGCCACCCAGCAGCAGGCTGAGGATGAGCACCACGACAATCACGACCCAGGTCATGCGAACGGCTTCCTGGCGCGTCGGCCAGACCACCTTGCGCAGTTCGAAGCGCGACTCGGAGAGGAATTCGCGGGTGTCGCGCCCCTTGCCGGTCAGCATGAACACGCCGATACCGCCAACCAGACCGACCACGACCGCCAACGCACGCAGCTGACCCGCCCACGCGCCCAGCTGGGCGGCGCGACCGGAGTCGGCGGAGAACCAGAACCAGACGAACAGACCCGCCAGCACCAGCAGGGATGCGGCAACGTACTTGACGATATCTCCACCGCTGGCGGAGGTGTCCTTGGAATGTTCGATCTTGCTATTCATCCGGTGTGTCTGCTTTAGCGGCAAGAGCCGCTGGATAAGGTGGGCAGATGGCACGCCAGGAGGGACTCGAACCCCCAACCTGCGGTTTTGGAGACCGCTGCTCTGCCAATTGAGCTACTGGCGTACGTTTTGAAACTTGCCTTCCCTTAGACGGCGAAGGCGGACCGAGGTTCCCGGCCCGCCACTCGCGCGACCGGCAGCGCTATGCAACCGCCGGTACTGCAGGCTTACTTGATGATCTTCGAGACCACGCCGGCGCCGACGGTGCGGCCACCTTCGCGGATGGCGAAGCGCAGGCCTTCGTCCATCGCGACCGGGTTGATCAGGGTCACGGTCATCTTGACGTTGTCACCCGGCATCACCATTTCCACGCCTTCCGGCAGCTTGGCAGCGCCGGTGATATCGGTGGTGCGGAAGTAGAACTGCGGGCGGTAGCCGTTGAAGAACGGGGTGTGACGGCCGCCCTCGTCCTTCGACAGCACGTACACTTCGCCTTCGAACTCGGTGTGCGGGGTGATCGAACCCGGCTTGGCCAGAACCTGGCCGCGCTCGACGTCGTCACGCTTGGTGCCGCGCAGCAGCAGACCGGCGTTGTCACCTGCCTGGCCCTGGTCCAGCAGCTTGCGGAACATTTCCACGCCGGTCACGGTGGTCTTCTGGGTCGGACGGATACCGACGATTTCGATTTCGTCACCGACCTTGATCACGCCGCGCTCGATACGACCGGTCACCACGGTGCCGCGGCCCGAGATCGAGAACACGTCTTCCACCGGCATCAGGAACGGCTTGTCGATCGCACGCTCCGGCTCCGGAATCCAGGTGTCCAGCGCGTCGACCAGCTTCAGGATCGCCGGCACGCCGATCTCGCTCTGGTCGCCTTCCAGCGCCAGGCGGGCCGAACCCGAGATGATCGGGGTGTCGTCGCCCGGGAACTCGTACTTGCTCAGCAGTTCGCGCACTTCCATTTCGACCAGCTCGAGCAGCTCGGCGTCGTCGACCATGTCAGCCTTGTTCAGGAACACCACGATGTACGGCACGCCGACCTGACGCGACAGCAGGATGTGCTCGCGGGTCTGCGGCATCGGGCCGTCAGCGGCCGAGCACACCAGGATCGCGCCGTCCATCTGGGCGGCACCGGTGATCATGTTCTTGACGTAGTCAGCGTGGCCCGGGCAGTCAACGTGGGCGTAGTGACGGGTCGGGGATTCGTATTCGACGTGCGCGGTCGAGATCGTGATGCCACGAGCCTTTTCTTCCGGTGCGGCGTCGATGGCGTCATACGCCTTGAACTCGCCACCGAAGCGCTCGGCGCCGATCTTGGTCAGCGCGGCGGTCAGCGTGGTCTTGCCGTGGTCGACGTGACCGATGGTGCCGACGTTGACGTGCGGCTTGGTGCGCTCGAACTTACCCTTGGCCATGGCTGCTTATCTCGAATTCGTCTGGTGTGGTGCTGAAGATGGTGCTCACGAAAGGAATCGAACCTTCGACCTCTTCCTTACCAAGGAAGTGCTCTACCGACTGAGCTACGTGAGCGAGTTTTGCATTATGGCATGAACTCGATAATATTCAAAGTTCATTCAATGGAGCGGGAGACGGGAATCGAACCCGCACCATCAGCTTGGAAGGCTGAGGTTCTACCATTGAACTACTCCCGCACCGGGAAGTGCCACAACGTGAAGCTGGTGGAGGGAGGTGGATTCGAACCACCGAAGGCGTAAGCCAGCAGATTTACAGTCTGCCCCCGTTGGCCGCTTGGGTATCCCTCCGTTTCAACCCCATCCCGTGCCGCCGAAGCGTTGCGGTGTGTGGTGGTGAGCCCGCAATTCTGGAGATGAAGCGGGGGCCTGTCAACGCTTTTTTTCACTTTTTTTCACATGCGTCGCAAACCCTTTGATACGCAAGCCTATTGCCCGGGCAGTGCCAAGGCCTCGTCGGCGAAGATCGCCACATGCGGAACGCCGTCGGCACCGATCCAGCCGCGGTACATGCCCTGCGTGTTGAACGGCGTGGCCGCTTTTCCATCGGCGGAGAGCACGATCGCACCGCCATCCCCACCCATCTGCGGAATCGCCTCGTTGATCACGCCCCTGCCCGCCTCCGCCGGCGACTGGCCCTGGTAGCGGATACGCGCGCAGATCTCGTGCGCGGCAGCGGTGCGGATGTAGTACTCGCCCCACCCGGTCCCCGACACCGCACAGCGTGCATCGGCCCAGGTGCCGGCGCCGATGATCGGCGAATCGCCGACACGCCCGTAGCGCTTGTTGGTCATTCCTCCGGTGGAGGTCCCCGCTGCCAGGCGCCCCTGCGCATCCAGCGCAACCGCACCGACCGTGCCGAAGTGCCGGGCCGTTTCCAGGTCGGCGTGGGCCTGGCCGCCGGCCTCCTCCTTCAGTGCGCGCTGCAGCTGCTGCCAGCGCTTGTCGGTGCGGAAGTACGAAGGATCGACCAGGGTCATGCCCTGCTCGACGGCGAACGCCTCAGCGCCCTGCCCGACCATCATCACGTGTTTCGATTCCTGCATCACGGCCGTTGCCAGCAGGATCGGGTTGCGTACGCGCTGCACGCCGGCCACCGCGCCGGCAGCCTGGGTGGCGCCATCCATCACGGCCGCGTCCAGCTCGTTGCGCCCGTCGTGGGTGAACACCGCGCCTTTGCCGGCATTGAACGTGGGATCGTCCTCGAGAACGGTGATCGCTGCGGTGACCGCCGCCAGTGCAGGGCGACCGGCTGCCAGCTCGGCATGCCCCTTCAGCAGCGCCGCACGGAGTGCCGCACGTGCCGCCTTCTCCTCGGCGGCGGACAGATCCTTGCGCTCGACGCCGGCACCGCCATGGATGACCAGCAGGGGCGACGCATCCGGCGCAGCATGGGCGAGCAACGGCAGGGACAGCAGCGCAGACAGCGCCAGATGAAGCTTCATCGATATCTCCGGAAATGGAAGCGATGGCATCGAGCAGGC
Organism: Stenotrophomonas sp. TWI169; assembly: GCF_039674705.1. Taxonomy (NCBI): domain Bacteria; kingdom Pseudomonadati; phylum Pseudomonadota; class Gammaproteobacteria; order Lysobacterales; family Lysobacteraceae; genus Stenotrophomonas; species Stenotrophomonas sp. TWI169. Next base: position 47,734 of record NZ_JBDJOB010000009.1, read on the forward strand.
TCGACGAGATGCCCGAAGGGAAGCGCCGGCGCGCGGCCGGCAGCAGCGGTCAGCGACGGATCAGTTCAATCCGGCCACCGTCAACATCGACCGCTGCGTGATAGTCGGCGTCGGCCTGGAAGTCGTCCAGCCGCATGCGGCCACCGCTTGCCACCACGGTAACCGGCACAGCATGGAAACGCAGCGGTTCGCCCTGCGTCAGCCGGTCCGCGCCACGGCCCGGGCGGACCACCCAGACCCTGCCATGACCATCGGCGCTGTAGACCTGCGCGCGTCCGTCAGGCTCCACGCACAGCGCGGTGTCTTCGTCCACGCCGATGCCGATCATGTCCGGGTCGCCACTGTCCTGCGCGGCACGGGCAACGAACACGATCAGGCGACCGAGACGATCACGCCGGTCGAAGTGGGTGTCGGTGACCACCCGCTGCAGATAGGGCATCTGCAGGAAGCCACTGTCCATCGTCACCGCGCTGCCCATCGGGTCGGCCAGCGCGGCGGCGGAGGTGACGCTGCCACCGTCAAGCGCGCCGTAGGCATAGCCACCGAGGATCGCCAATCCGGCACTGGTGCCGGCGATCGGTTTGCCGGCACGGACGTGGGCATTGAGCGCGCGGTTGAGTGCGGTCCCCTTCCAGAAGCGGATGTAGCGCGACTGGTCGCCGCCGGCGATGAAGATGGCGTCGGCCGCGGCCACCACCCGCAGTACGGCCGGGTCGTCGGCGCCACGACGGCTGTCGAACACCAGGGTCTGCACGGCGGTGGTGCCGCCGATGTCATGGTGCAGACGCTCCTGCAGCTCGTCGCTGCCGGAGGCGCGCAGGATCAGCACGCGGCCATTGCCGGCCTGCTTCAACCACCACTGGAACGCCTCCGGCACCCACTCTCCGCCGCCCATCAGCATCATCGCCGGCGCCCTCGGCCCCGGTCGCGGGGCATCGAGATCGCCGGTCTCGTAATAGGCGAATCCCGGCCCCTGCAGGTCCTGCGCGGACGCGGCCAGCGGCGAGCCCAGGAGAACCAGCACTGCCAGGCCGGCAAGCACGTGACGCAGCCTTCGATGGAACCGTCGCATCTTGATCTCCCTGAACAGAAACGACCTGCAAGCGTTTTCACTCTTTGCCAGATGGGTCATCAGTAGTCAAGGGCATGAAAAAGGCGTTAAATGCCGGCGCCCATTGCGGAAATCTGAATGGGGGATGGGCCCCTCCTCTGCGGGCCGGCATTACTTCCGGGAACTTCTCATGCGTAGACAGGCGATGGCGTGGTCGATCCAGCTGGCGTTGATGGGCCTTGCCGCTTCTGCGGCGGCCCAGGCTCCGGCCTCCTCTCCGGTACGGCAGCTCGATGCGGTACAGGTCACCGGCTCACGCATTCCGCGCGCCCAGGTCGAGGGCCCCGCCCCGATCACGGTGATCGACGCCGAACAGATCCGTTCCAGCGGCTTCACCACCGTGCCCGACGTGCTGCGGGCAATGACCCAGAACGGCGGCGAGACGCAGAGCCAGCAATCCTCCAGCGGCGCCGACTTCTCGCCGGGTGCGCAGCAGGTCGACCTGCGCGGGCTGGGGCCCAACCACACCCTGGTGCTGGTCAACGGCCGCCGCATCGCCGATTTCCCGATGCCGTTCCAGGGCCGCAGCAACTTCACCGACGTGTCCAACATTCCGCTGGGCATGATCGACCGCATCGAAGTGCTGACCGGCAGCGCCTCGGCCATCTATGGTTCGGACGCGATCGCCGGCGTGGTCAACTTCATCCTCAAGAAGAAGGCCGACGGCACCACGGTCGACGTGCGCATGGGTACCACCAGTGAAGGCGGTGGCGATTCCTTCGACATGAGCCTGTCCAGCGGGTTCAGCACGGGCCGTTTCAATGCGGTGTACAGCGTGGAGCTGCAGTCGCAGACGCCGCTGTGGGCCTATGAGCGCGACATCCAGGATTCGACCCAGGACGGGCCGACCGAGGGCTCGCGCATCGCCCGCCGTGCCTACCTGCGCACCGACTACAACGATGACTACCTGGATCCGGGCGCGGCCACCTGCGATGCCCTGAGCGGACAGAACCAGGGCAGCACCTACCATGCCTTCCGCCCCCGCTATGGCTACTACTGCGGCAGCGACGCGTCGATCGGCTACGGCACCATCCTCAGCAAGCGCCGCGGCGCCAACGGCTATGCCTCGCTGAGCTATGACTTCGACAACGGCCAGCAGTGGTTCGCCGACGTGCAGATGGGTTACCACACGCTGGCGCTGATGCGCGACGTGACGTCGTGGGGCCGCATGGCCGCCGACGGCGACGAGTCGGGCTACTTCAGCAACGAAGCCACCGGCGAAATCGAGTTCTGGCAGCGTCAGTTCTCGCCCGAGGAAATGGGTGGCCTGCGCAACGCGATGGTGCGCAGCACGCAGAAGACCTTCAGCGTGACCACCGGCTTCAAGGGCAACCTGGCCGGCAACTGGGATTACGAAGCGGCGTTGAGCCATTCGCAGTACCAGTCGCGGATCAGCTGGCCGCAGATCATCGCCGGCAGGGCCAACGACCTGTTCCTGGGCCCGCAGCTGGGCGAGGACGATGACGGCTTCCCGATCTACAACGCTGACCCGTCGCGGCTGTACCGCCCGCTGACCCGCGCCGAGTACGACGCGATCGCCGCACGCACCACCTATACCCCGAAGTCCCGCACCGAGACGGCCGCCCTCACCCTGACCAACGGCTCGCTGTTCGCCCTGCCCGGCGGCGATGCCGGTTTTGCCGCGACCGTGGAAGTGGGCCAGCAGGCCTACGCGCTGAATCCCGATCCGCTGGCGACCCAGTACTACTACTACAGCTGGAAGGATTCCGACGGCAAGGGTTCGCGCAACCGCTGGGCAACGGCCGCCGAGCTGCGCATGCCGCTGCACGAGACGATCAACCTGAGCGTGGCCGGTCGCTATGACCAGTACCGCTACTCCGGCCACACGATCGGCAAGGCGACCTGGAGCGGCGGCCTTGAGTGGCGCCCGGTCGAGAGCCTGCTGGTGCGCGGCTCGTACGGCACGGCCTTCCGCGCCCCGGACCTGCACTACGTGTTTGCCGGCCCCGGCAACGACGAGACCAGCGCCGAGGACCTGTACAGCTGCCGCGCCGAACAGGCCGACGACTGCTCGGACTACGAGCGCAACGTCATCCGCAGCCGCAGCGGCAACCGCGAGCTGGACCCGGAGACCAGCAACTCGTGGAGCGCAGGCTTCGTCTGGTCGCCAGCCGCAGGGCTGGATCTTTCGGTGGATTGGTTCGACATCGACATGCGCAGGCAGGTGCAGGACATGGACGTGCGCACGATCCTGGCCAGTGAAGCGAACTGCCGCCTGGGCGACGCCGAGATCACGTCACCGACCTGCGTGGACGCACTGGCGCGGGTGACCCGGACCGCCGACGGCCGCCTGTACGGGGTGCACGTGAATCCGATCAACGTGGCACGCGAGTCGACCTCAGGCATCGATGCGGGCCTGCGCTACCGCCTGCAGACCGGTATCGGTGACTTCATCTTCAACGGCAGCCACACCTGGGTGAAGAAGCACGATTTCCAGCGCTACACCGGCGATACGATCGAGGACCAGTTCGCGGTGAACAGCGGCTTCGACATCCCACGCACCAAGAGCAGCGTCAGTGTGACGTGGGAAAAGGATGCGTGGTCGGCCACCGTGTACGGTTCGCGACTGGGCAAGCTGCCCACCTCGGACAGCTACGACCAGGTGTTCGACTGGGACAGCGGCGACAGCCCGTACATCAGGGCCACGTACCGCTACAACGCGTCGGTGCAGTATCGCTTCGACGACCACTCGCGCCTGTCTCTGTCTGTGGTCAACGTGTTCAACAAGATGCCGCCGAAGGACGCCACATACACGGCGTACCCGTACTACGACGTCTCCTGGTTCGACAGCGTGGGCCGCACGATCAATCTGCAGTACACGCACAAGTTCGGCGGCAGCGCGCTGTAAGGCGTGCCGCTGCATTGAACTCAGGCGGGAAGACGGGGGCGCAGGCCTCCGTCCCCTTCCGCGTGCAGTTCCGCTCAGGACGCAGACTGCACCGGCTCCGCAAAGCGCCAGAAAACACGGACCACATCAAGCATCTGTCCATGCAGTTCGTCGTACCGGGCAATCACCCCCGGCGCGAACGTCGCATTACCATTCGCGTCCAGCGGAACCGGCTCCCCCAGCGCGCGGGCCATGTCGATGTAGAAATAATGCATATCACCGTAGGGACGCTTGCTGTCCATCAGCATCACTGCTCTCCCCAGCGTGCGGGTGTTCATGCTCCGCAGCAGTGCAAGGTGTTCCGGTGACACTGCCACCACTTCATCGCCCCGGGAGCCATCCGTGGCCGCGGTCAGGACGTAGCGACCGGGCTCAAGCCTTCCCCCGACGATGAAGCTGGATGCGATCCGGGCAAGCCGTCTGGCAAGGGCCTGCCCCTCATCGGTGCGTCGTCCTGCTGGCTCCTGGCAGAAACGGCCCAGTGCTGCATAGGCGATCAGTGCCTCTGGATCCTCCGGGTCAACAGAGTCCAGGTAGATACCTCCGCTTTCGCTGAAGTCCGCTTCGGGTCGCAGCCGCTCGCGCATGGCACTCAACAGGCTGACGGCACTGCACTCCGGGGCTGATGCACTCCCTCGTGCAGGCCGCACGACCATGTATTGGCAGCCGTAGGCCAGAAGCAATCCGAGGGCCGCGATCGCCACTACCCACCCATACGTTCGCGTCGTCATCGCAACTCTCCGGATAGCGAACAGGCATGGCGCCGCCCGTGTCAGTGGAAGGGCCGGAGGCCAGCCTGAAGCAGCACCGCGCCGCGCACCATGCAACAAGTCCGAAATCGGAATCTGCTGTTGGCCGTGGTTTTCCACACCACGCGTGGAAAGCGATGGGGGCTTGGTGTGGACAAGTAGGTGCGAGCCTTGTACCGCAGGCGTTTCCATGCGTGGTTATTTTTTGTCCACGGCCGCGATTGTTTTCCACACGGCGCGTGGAAGGCAATGGGAACTTGATGTGGACAAGTGGGTGAGAGCGTTGTCGCGCAGGCGTTTCCAAGCGCGGTGAAATTTTGTCCACGGCGTGCGGACAAGCTTCTGTAGAGCCGAGACCATGCTCGGCTCCGGCTCGCATCAGCCGGGCATGGGCTCGGCGCTACAGCGGCACGCTGGGTTTTCCACACCGCGCGTGGAAAGCGGTGGGGGTTTGATGTGGACAAGTGTGTGCGAACGTTGCGCCGCAGGCGTTTCAGAGCATGGTCAATTTTTGTCCAGCGCAGAGACGGATGTCGGAAACGCGGACGCCCCGCTCGGGGCGGGGCGTCCGGGGTCGATCCGATGCCGCTGGATCAGACGTTGAAGCGGAAGTGCAGCACGTCGCCTTCCTGCACGCGGTACTCCTTGCCTTCCAGGCGCAGGCGACCGGCTTCCTTGGCACCGGCTTCGCCCTTGTACTTGATGAAGTCGTCATACGCGATGGTTTCGGCGCGGATGAAGCCCTTCTCGAAGTCGGTGTGGATGACCGCGGCGGCCTGCGGGGCAGTGGCACCCTTGCGCACGGTCCAGGCGCGGACTTCCTTCACGCCGGCGGTGAAGTAGGTCTGCAGGCCCAGCAGGCTGTAAGCCGCGTTGATCACGCGGTTCAGGCCCGGCTCGCTCAGGCCCAGGTCGGCCAGGAACGTGTCGCGATCCTCGTCGTCAAGCTGCGACAGTTCTTCCTCGATCGCGGCGGACACCGGTACCACCTGCGCGCCCTCGGCGGCAGCGTGCGCGCGCACGGCTTCCAGGTGCGGGTTGTTCTCGAACCCGTCCTCCAGCACGTTGGCGATGTACATCACCGGCTTCAGGGTCAGCAGGAACAGGTCGCGCACCAGCGCCTTCTCTTCCTCGTCCAGACCCACCGAACGGCCGGACTTGCCGTCAGAAAGCGCAGCCTGCAGCTTGGCCAGCACCGGCTTGCGCGCGGCGGCCTCCTTGTCGCCACCCTTGGCAGCGCGCTCGGCGCGGTTCAGCGCCTTCTCGACGCTGTCCAGATCAGCCAGGGCCAGTTCGGTATCGATGGTTTCGATATCCGAAATGGGATCGACCTTGTTGTTGACATGGATGACGTCGGCGTTCTCGAAGCAGCGCACCACGTGGGTGATCGCATCGACTTCGCGGATGTGCGCGAGGAACTTGTTGCCCAGTCCTTCGCCGCTGGCAGCACCGGCGACCAGGCCGGCGATGTCGACGAATTCCACGGCGGTCGGAATGACCTTCTGCGGGTTGATGATCGCTGCCAGCTCGTTCAGGCGCGGGTCCGGCACCGGCACGATGCCGACGTTCGGTTCGATGGTGCAGAACGGGAAGTTCGCCGCGGCGATGCCCGCCTTGGTCAGCGCGTTGAACAGGGTCGACTTGCCGACGTTGGGCAGGCCGACGATGCCGCATTTGATACCCATCTTTGACAACCTCTGGGGTGAAATTGATTGGGAAAACAGCGCGCGCGCCGCTTTCCCAAGCTGTTTCAATCGATCATTGCGGGTGCCAACCGGGGTTGGCAGCTACTTCGGGGTGTTCAGGCGCTTCATCGCTTCATTGAAATCGCCCTGCACGGCCAGCGGCATCACGTCGATCGAATCGTCGATGGCGCGCGCGATCAGCAGGTCGTCGTCCTTGGACGGGCGGCCCAGCACCCAGCCCACCACGCGATCCTTGTGGCCGGGATGGCCGATGCCCACGCGCAGGCGATGGAACTTGCCGTGACCCAGCAGGCGGATGGTGTCACGCAGGCCATTCTGGCCGCCATGACCGCCGTCGAACTTGAGCCGCGCCACACCGGGCGGGAGGTCCAGTTCATCATGCGCCAACAGGGTTTCCTCGGGCTCGATCTTCCAGAACCGCTGCGCGGCGGTGACCGATTTGCCACTGAGGTTCATGAAAGTGGCAGGCTTGAGCAGCCATACCGTCTGCCCGGCGATCTCGACCTTGGCGGTCTCGCCGAACAGCTTGCTGTCCACGTTCCATCGCGCCCCTGCCTTTTCCGCCAGGGCCTCAACGAAATGAAACCCGGCATTGTGCCGGGTCCGGGCGTGCTCCGATCCGGGATTGCCCAGACCGACGATCAGTCGCAGTCCTGCCATTGGATCTTCCTGTAGATGCCGGGGCGGCGCCTGCCGGAGCAGGCTCCGCGGGGGCATTACTCGGCGGCCGGTGCTTCTTCAGCGTCGGCAGCGTCTTCCTTGCCGTGCTTGGCGGTGACGATCGCGTCGTCGTGGTCCTTGCCCAGCGCCAGGGCCGGGATTTCCACGCCCTTCGGCAGCTTGATGTTGGACAGGTACACCACGTCGCCAGCAGCCAGGTCGGCCAGGTCGACTTCGATCGACTCCGGCAGGTCCTTCGGCAGGCAGCTGATGGTCACTTCCTTCAGTTCGTGGGTGACCACGACGTCGGCAGCCTTGCCAGCCGGCGAGGTGTCTTCGTTGATGAAGTGCAGCGGGACCGAAGCGGTCAGGGCTTCGTTCTCGTTCACGCGCTGGAAGTCCAGGTGCATGATCAGCTGCTTGTACGGATGGCGCTGCATGTCACGCAGCAGGACCTTCTGCACCTGGCCGTCCAGGTTCAGGTCCAGGATCGAGGCATAGAACCACTCGTTCTGCTGTGCCAGCCAGATTTCGTTGTGGTCCAGGCTGATGGCGACCGGCTCGGCGTTGCCGCCGTACACGATGGCCGGGATCACACCGGCGTGACGCAGGCGGCGGCTCGCACCCTTACGCTGCAGTTCACGCTTGGTGACCTTGATTTCATGGGTCTTCGACATTTTCGACTACTCAGGTTGTTGCCTTGCCCTGCGGCTTGGCGATTGAAGATGCTTCCGCGACCAGAAGCATCCGGGGAAGTCCTTGCCGTTGCCGGCAGGGACGAAAAACTCAGTCCACGTACAGCGAGCTGACCGACTCGCCGAAGGCGATGCGGCGCATCGTTTCGGCCAGCATCTCCGCCACGCTCAGCTGGCGGATCTTGCTGCACACCCGCGCTGCGTCCTTCAGCGGGATGGTATCGGTCACCACCAGCTCGTCGAGCTGGGAATTGGTGATGTTGTCCACCGCCGGGCCCGACAGCACCGCGTGGGTGCAGTAGGCGGCGACCTTGAGCGCACCGCGCGCCTTCAGGGCAGCGGCGGCGGCGCACAGGGTGCCGGCGGTGTCGACGATGTCATCGACCATCACGCAGGTCTTGCCTTCGACGTCACCGATGATGTTCATCACGGTGGAGACGTTGGCGCGTGGACGGCGCTTGTCGATGATCGCCAGGTCGGCATCATCCAGGCGCTTGGCCACGGCACGGGCGCGGACCACGCCGCCCACGTCCGGCGACACCACGATCAGGTTTTCCGTGCCGTAGGCGCGCCAGATGTCGGCCAGCAGCAGCGGGGAGGCATAAACGTTGTCGACCGGAATATCAAAGAAGCCCTGGATCTGGTCGGCGTGCAGGTCGACCGTCAGCACGCGATCAGCGCCAGCGGTGCTGAACATCTTCGCCGCCAGCTTGGCGGTGATCGGCACACGCGAGGAACGCATGCGGCGATCCTGGCGCGAGTAACCGAAGTACGGCACCACGGCGGTCACGCTGTTCACCGATGCGCGCTTGAGCGCGTCGATCAGCACCAGCAGTTCCATCAGGTTTTCCGCACTCGGCGCGCAGGTCGGCTGGATCACGAACACGTCCTGCTTGCGGACGTTCTCTTCGATCTCCACCTGCACTTCTCCATCGGAGAAATGCGAGACCAGCGCCTTGCCCGGGCGAACCCCCAGTTCCTTGCAGATGTTCTGCGCCAGACGTTTGTTGGCGTTGCCGGAAAAGACCAGCAGGTTCGGGGACTCTTGCATCATGATTGTCTCGGGCGGGGACGAGTGGCGGGGATCCGGTGGCGGCAAGGACCACGCCGGACCCTTGCTGCTGACAACACCGCGGTTGTTTCCACGTCCCGCGCGGATGATGCGCTGAAGGCGCGGACACAGCCGCATTGGCAGGGGCGGTAGGATTCGAACCTACGAATGCCAGGATCAAAACCTGGTGCCTTGGGCCTCTTGGCGACGCCCCTGCATTTGAAATCAGTGTTGCTCGAGTGCATCCAGCAGCGGCGAACGCGCAACGCCCGCAGCCACCCTGGCCCGCAACTCCTTCGGCAACTTCGCCCGCCCCTGCTGTGCGGCAGTCTGCGATGCGAATTCGACGAAACAACCACTTCCAGAACCGGTCAGTCGCGCGGTACCGATGTCGCTCAACGCGGCAAGTGCTGCCTCGACGGCAGGCTCGCGGCGGCGCAGCACCGGTTCGAACGCGTTCCCGACCAAGGCCCCGGAAGCGAAGTCGTCTATTTTCGCCACTGGGCTGTCGCGCGTCAAATCCGGGGCTGCGAACAGGACCGGGGTCGGAACATGAACGCCGGGCTCGACCACCACATACCAGGCCGGTGCCAGGGTGATCGGCTGCAGCCGCTCTCCCACACCTTCGGCCCAGGCGTTACGGCCACGCACGAACACCGGCACATCCGCGCCCAGGCGCAGGCCCAGCGCGGCCAACGCGTCCTCGTCCAGAGCGGCGTTCCAGAGCCGGTTCAGCGCCACCAGCACGGTGGCAGCGTCGGATGACCCACCGCCGAACCCACCACCGGCCGAAATATGCTTTTCGACGATGATGTCGACACCTTGGTCGATGTTGGCGGCCTCTTTCAGCGTGCGGGCGGCACGAACGGCCAAATCGTCGGCCTCGTCCACACCCGGCAACCCCTCACCCTGCCGACGTACCTGGCCGTCTTCACGCAGGCGCAGGCCGATGCGGTCCCCCCAATCCAGCAGGCGGAACACGGTCTGCAGCTCGTGATAGCCGTCGGCGCGGCGGCCGGTGATATGAAGGAACAGGTTCAGCTTGGCCGGGGCCGGCCACCAAGACCAGCCCGCATCCTCCGCACCCGCGCTCATGGCGCGCCCTGCCCCCACTGGTCCACCAGCAGGCGAACCTTGGCGTCTCCGCTGCTGGCTTCGATCCGGCGCGGCAGGGACGGGCGCCCGGCCTCGGCGGGGTACCAGTCCAGGTACTGGATCTGCCAGCCCATCTGCTGCATGCGGCGCGGGCGGCCTTCGCCATCACGCTCGACCTTGCCCGCGCCGGCGGGATCGGCAACCGCCAGCCCACGCACCCACTCGGGCAGGGAGTTGACCGGGATTTCCCAGCCCGTGGCCTCCAGCAGCAGCTGCTGCGCGTCCTCGCCTTCACGCGGGCCGCCGGCCAGTCCCTCCAGGCGACCGCCTCCATGCTGGCTGTCGCCGGTCAGCTTCCAGCTCTGCCGGGTCACGGGTGCACTGAGCTCGATCACGTAGCGCCGCCCGGCCTGCTGCCAGTCGATGCGTCCACTGCCACCGTCCTTGCCCTTGCTGACCGCTACCCGGCCCTGGAAGGACCACTCCGGCTGCGCCTGCAGCGCCGCCACCCGCGCGGCTTCGGCCTGTGCCGCTTCGGCCGACACGGTCTCGACCACGGCCGGCGCTGGTGTCTTCTGGGTGCCCAGCGACGTACAGGCGGTCATGGCGACGGTCGCCACTGCCAACAGCAGCGGCCGGAACAGGGAAGCACTCATGGATTGAATTTCTCGCGGGCACGCTGCAGCGCGCGGTTGTCGGGGTCGAGCCTGGCCGCTTCCTCGAAGAAGTGGCGGGCCTCGTCATGCCGGCCGAGCACCCACAGCACTTCGCCGACGTGTGCGGCGATCTCCGGATCCTTGGCCAGGGTCCACGCACGACGCAGCTGCACCAGCGCCTCTTCGTTGCGGCCCAGGCGATACAGCACCCAGCCATAGCTGTCGACGATGGCGGCATTGTCCGGCTCGGCCACTCGGGCACGGTCGATCAGTTCCAGCGCCTCCTGGTAGCGACCGGTGCGATCGGCCAGGGTGTAGCCCAGCGCATTCAGCGCCGGCACGTTCTCCGGCTCGGTGATCAGGATCTTGCGCAGGTCGGCCTCGGCACGGGCAATATCATCACGGCGTTCCCAGGCCAACGCACGCGCGTACAGCAGTGCATTCTCGTCCGGGTAAGCGGCCAGACCGCGGGCCAGCGCATCCAGTTCACCTGCATCGTCGCTGGCGCGCTGCCGCAGCTCCGCTTCCAGCAGATAGGCGTCGCGGCGCACCTCGTCGTCCACGCCGGCATCGGACTGGATCGCGTGTACCTCGTCCAGCGCCAGGCTCTGGCGCCCGGCAAGCGCCTGTGCGCTCGCCGCCCGCAGGCGGGCCTCGCTCAGTTCATCGCCGCCCGGCACGCTGTGATACCACTGCACCGCTTCCGGATAACGCTTCAGATACTCCGCAATCTTGCCCAGCAGCAGGCGCTGCGCCGGGTCCGGTTTGGCGGCCTGCCGCGACAGCTCGCTGTACAGGTTGGAAAGGGCCGCCTTGTCTCCCTGCTTGGCCAGCAGCGACGCCCGCATTCCCCAGGTCTGCACGTCCTGCGGCCCTACCGCCAGCACCCGCTCGGCGGCGGCCGGCTGGTTCAGGCTGTCGTAGGCAATGGCCACCGCGTTGCGCAGTTCCGGATCCTGGCGGGTCTTCGGTTCGACCTCGCGCAGCAGCGCCAGCGCGCGATCGGTCTGCCCCGCCTGCTGCAGCTGGCTGGCGCGCAGCAACGCCACGCGCGGCTCTTCCGGGAAGCGCTTGACCACCTCATCGATCATGCGCCGTGCCAGCTCCGGCTTTTCCATCCGCAGCGCCAGGCGACCGAATTCCTGCCAGGCCTCGATCTTCGGCGGGATGGCGTTGGCATCGACCAGCTCGCCCAGCACCTGCGCCGGCACGGCCGGATCGCGTCCACCGCCGACCAGCGCGGCCAGGGCAAACTTCCAGCCACGGTCATCGCTGTCCTGCAGCAGGCTCTGCAGCTCGCTGCGGGCCGCCTTCACGTCGCCCTGGCGCATCGCCAGCGCACCGGCCGCGCTGCGCATGGCCAGCGACCGTGGCGCGCGCTGCTGCCACAGGGCCAGGCCCTGGGCGGCGCTGGCATCGTCGTTGGCCAGCATGGAAATACGGGTCGCGCGCTCGGCCAGGCCGGCATCGCCGTCGCTGCGCTGGGCGGCCTGCAGGTACCAGCGCGCCGCCTCGGCCAGCTTGCCGGCCTGCAGGGCGAACTCGCCGGCCATCACCGGCTCCAGTGCCAGTTCCTCGGTGGCGGCGCCCCGCGCCGGGGGCTTGGCGGGCGCCGCCGACAGGGCCTGGCTGCACGCCAGGGACAGCAGCAGAACACTGGGGATGCGAATCAATGCGGGCATCGTCGGCATCGGGGCCTTAAAATGTCGTCCAATGGCCAGCAGCTTATCGCAAGCAACTGAACAATGACCCTGTGGGTGCTCGGACTGAATCACCAGACCGCGCCGGTGGAACTGCGCGAGCGCGCGGCCTTCGCCGGCGATGCCTTGCCGCGCGCGCTCGGTTCGCTGCGCGACACCCCGCAGATTGCCGAGGCGGTGCTGCTGTCCACCTGCAACCGCACGGAACTGTACGCGGTGGCCGATTCGGCGCAGGCGCTGGACCATTGGCTGCGCAGCCAGGCCGGCGACCTGCAGGGCTACCTGTACCAGCATGCTGACGCCGATGCCGTGCGCCACCTGTTCCGGGTCGCGACGGGCCTGGACTCGATGGTGCTGGGTGAACCGCAGATCCTGGGCCAGGTGAAGGATGCCTGGTCGACCGCGCGCGACCACGGGCTGCTTGGCCAGCGCCTGGACCGGCTGTTCCAGCAGACGTTCTCCGTGGCCAAGCGTGCGCGCACCGATACCCAGGTCGGCGCCAACCCGGTGTCGGTCGCCTCGGCTGCGGTGCGCCTGGCGCAGAATGCCTTTGCCCGCCTGGATGATTCCACCGTGCTGCTGGTCGGTGCGGGGGAAACCATCGAGCTGGCCGCCCGCCACCTCAGCGAAGGCAAGGTGCGGCGGCTGCTGATCGCCAACCGCACGCTCGCCCATGCGCAGGAATTGGCCAGCCGTCATGGCGGCGTGGCCCTGCCGCTGACCGAGCTTGAACGCCATCTGGCCGAGGCCGACATCGTGTTCTCGGCCACCGCCGCACGCGAACCGGTGATCCACCGCGAGACCGTGGCCAATGCACTGCGTGCACGCCGGCACAAGCCGATGCTGCTGTTCGATCTGGCCGTGCCACGCGACATCGAGGCTGAGGTCGGCACGCTCAACGATGCCTTCCTGTACACCGTGGACGATCTGGAACGCGCGGTGGAGGACAATCGACGCGGCCGCCGCGAGGCCGCCGCCGAAGCCGAAGCCATCATCGACCTGCAGGTATCGCGCTTCGTCGAGACCCTGCAGGCCGGCGCCCACCACGCGCCGCTGCGGCAACTGCGTGCCTTCGGCGACGCCACCCGCGCCGAGCTGCTCGAACGTGCCCGTCAGCAGCTGGCCAACGGCAAGCCGGCCGAAGAGGTCATGGAACTGCTGGCCCACGGCCTGACCAACCGGCTCCTGCACCCCCCGACCGCTGCCTTGCGCGCGGCCGCGCTGAGCGGCGATGCCGACCTGACCCGCGCCGCCGAGCGCCTGTTCCCGGCCACGCCGGGTTACCGCCACCCACCCGTGAGAACCGATGACGCCGACCCTGCGCCGTAAGCTGGAAGCGCTGGCCGAGCGCCGCGAAGAACTGGAACGCCTGCTCGCCGAACCCGACGTGGTCGCCGACAACACCCGTTTCCGCGACCTTTCGCGCGAATTCGCCCAACTTGAACCGGTCGCCACCGCACTGGCCGACGAGGCGCGCGCCAAGGCCGACCTGGCCGCCGCCGAGGGCATGCGCGCCGATCCGGACCTGCGCGAGCTGGCCGATGAGGAAATCGCCTCGGCCCAGGCGCGCCTGCAGGAACTGGAGCAGGAGCTGGCCTTGCTGCTGGTGCCCCGCGACCCACGTGACGAGGGCAATCTGTTCCTGGAAGTCCGCGCCGGTACCGGTGGCGACGAAGCAGCGATCTTCGCCGGCGACCTGTTCCGCATGTACGCGCGCTATGCCGAGCGCCAGGGCTGGAAAGTCGAGATCGAGTCCGACAACCCCGGCGAGCACGGCGGCTACAAGGAAGTGGTGGCGCGCGTGGTCGGCCGTGGCGCCTTCTCGCGGCTGAAATTCGAATCCGGCACGCACCGCGTGCAGCGCGTGCCCGCCACCGAATCGCAGGGCCGCATCCACACCTCGGCGGCTACCGTGGCGATCATTCCGGAAGCGGACGAAGTCGATGACATCGTCATCAACCCCGCCGACCTGAAGGTCGACACCTTCCGCTCATCCGGTGCCGGTGGCCAGCACGTCAACAAGACCGAGTCGGCGATCCGCATCACCCACGTGCCGACCGGCGTGGTGGTGGAATGCCAGACCGAACGCAGCCAGCACGCGAACCGCGACAAGGCGATGAAACGCCTGAAGGCGCAGCTGCTCGACGCCGAGCGCCAGCGCCAGGACGCCGCGCAGGCCGAATCGCGCCGCCTGCAGGTCGGCAGTGGCGATCGCAGCCAGCGCATCCGCACCTACAATTTCCCGCAGGGGCGGATCACCGATCATCGTGTGGAAGGCCTGACCCTGTATGACCTGCCCAACATCCTCGCCGGCGATCTGGACCCGCTGCTGCAGCGCCTCAGCCACGAGCACCAGGTGGATGCCCTGGCCCAGCTGTCGGCGGGCTGACGTCGATGTCGGCCTGGCAGCAGCGGCAACAACTGCAGCAGGCGATCGCGCGCCAGCCCGGTGACTTCGTCGCCTGGGTGATGCTGGCCGATCTGGAACTGGAAGCCGGCGACATCGGCGCAGGCGAGCAGGCCGCACGGCGTGCGCTGCAGCTGCGGCCGGACCATCCCGAGGCACTGGCCCGGCTGGGTCGCGTGGCATGGATGGCCGGTGCGCACGCCGACGCTGCGACGCTGCTGGGACAGGCTTCAGCGCGCGCTCCGGAGCATCCCGGCATCGCGCTGTGGCTGGGCCATGCCCTGGAAGATGCCGGCGACCCCGAGGGCGCGGCGGCCGCGTACCGGCGTGCACATGGGCTGATGCCCGACGAACCCTATATCGCCGCCCAGCGACTGGCATGGCAACGCCGCCTGTGCGACTGGCAGGACGTGGAGGCCCTGGCTGCGCAGGTGCGCGGCGCGGTCGCGACCGGGCAGGGCGCGGTCGAGCCCTTTGCCTTCCTCAGCGAAGACGCCAGCGCCGCCGAGCAGCTGGCCTGCGCCCGCACGCGCGCCGCAGCGGTGGCCGCATCGGTGCGGCCGATGCCCGCTGTGAAGGTACGGACACAGGGAGCCCTGCGGATCGGCTTCCTCTCCAACGGCTTCGGCGCACATCCGACCGGGTTGTTGACCGTTGCCCTGTTCGAGCAGCTGGGCCGCCACCCGGAACTGCAGTTGCATCTGTTCGCACTGAACCGGGACGATGGCAGCCGCATCCGCCAGCGGCTGCAGGCGGCAACCCGGCTGCACGATCTGGCGGGGCGCCGCCATGCCGACATCGCTGCCGCCATCCGTGCACAGGGCATCGACCTGCTGTTCGACCTGCGTGGCTGGGGCGGTGGCGGCGCGCCGGAAGTGCTGGCGCTGCGCCCTGCCCCGCTGCAACTCAACTGGCTGGCCTATCCCGGCACATCCGGCGCACCGTGGCTGGATGCGGTGATCGCCGATGCGTTCGTCCTGCCAGCGGCGTTGGCGCCCCACCACAGCGAGCGCGTGGTGTACCTGCCGCGCGCGTTCCAGCCCTCGGACAACACCCGCGCGCTCGAGCCGGCACCGGATCGCGCCGCGTGCGGCCTGCCTGGACACGGCGTGGTGTTCTGCTGCTTCAACAACAGCTACAAGCTCAACCCGCGCAGCATGGGGCGGGCGTTCGCCGTCCTGGCGGCGGTGCCTGGCAGCGTTCTATGGCTGTTGTCCGGCCCCGGCCAGGCCGATGCGCGCCTGCGGGCAGCGGCGCAGGCAGCGGGTCTGGACCCGGCGCGGCTGGTGTTCATGCCCAAGCTGCCGCATCCGCAGTATCTGGCCCGCTATCAACTGGCCGATCTGTTCCTGGATACACACCCGTACAACGCGCACACCACGGCCTCCGACGCACTGTGGGCGGGCTGCCCGGTACTCACCTGCCCGGGCGAGACCTTCGCCGCGCGCGTGGCCGGCAGCCTCAACCATCACCTGGGCCTGGCACGGATGAACGTTGCCGACGATGCGGCGTTCATCGCCACCGCCCGTGCGCTCGGCAACGATCCGGCAGCGCTGGCCGCACTGCGCGCCGAACTGGCACAGGCCCGCGCGCGTAGAGGCGTGTTCGACATGGCCGGTTTCGCCCGCGACCTTTCGGCACTGCTGCAGCGGCTGGCGCACGAGCAGGGCTGGCAGGGCGTCGACGGCGCCTGAGCAACCACTGCGCTAGGCTGGGCCCTCCTTTCCGCGCGGCATGACGATGGGCAAGCTCAAACGCAAGGACTACGACGAACTGCTGCTGCCGTTGCAGCTGGAACTGACCGCGATGGCCCGCTGGGTGCAGCACAGCGGGCAGCGGTTGCTGGTGCTGTTCGAAGGCCGCGACACCGCCGGCAAGGGCGGCGCGATCCAGGCCATCAGCCAGCACCTCAATCCGCGCCAGTGCCGGGTGGTGGCGCTGCCCAAGCCGACCGACCGCGAGGCGACACAGTGGTACTTCCAGCGCTACGTCGGGCACCTTCCGGCGGCGGGTGAGATCGTGCTGATGGATCGAAGCTGGTACAACCGCGCAGGTGTCGAGCGGGTCATGGGCTACTGCAGCGAGAGCGAGTACCAGCAGTTCCTGCGCCAGGCCCCGGTGTTCGAGCAGCTGCTGGTGGATGACGGCATCCTGTTGTTCAAGTACTGGCTGTGCGTGGACCAGGAGCAGCAGGAGAAGCGCTTCGCCGAGCGCCATATCGATCCGCTGAAGGGCTGGAAGCTGTCACCGGTCGACCTGAAATCGCGCAGCAAGTACAGCGCCTATACCGAAGCACGGGAGGCCATGCTGCGTGCCACCCATCGCGAAGGTGCGCCGTGGACCCTGGTGGACTTCAACGATCAGCGGCTGGGCAGGCTGACCCTGGTACGCAACCTGCTTGACCGGTTGCCCGACACCCGCGTGGACGCGCCTCTGCCGGAGCTGCCGAAGCTGAAGGGCAAGCTGCATCGCGAGCACTACGATGTGCTGAAGCCGATCGAGGACTTCCCGGTCGAGGAGTAGGGGTTGTCTGCAGGGCCTGCGGCCCTGCACCCGCTACGAGCAACGGCAGAAGCAGAAGCAGGTTTCCTGAGGGATGGCGGGGTGGGCCCGGTTGCGGGGGACGCCGTAAACCCATCCATGGGGGCTTGGCCGCGGCATCCATGCCGCGGACACCCCCGCAACCGGACCCACCCCGCCTTCGACAGTTTCCTGCGAGCTTCAGTAGATCCACGCATGGCGTCGATCTATCAGATTGCAGATATCTGTCAGAGGTGGGGCGGTGTCGGAGTGCGGGGTGTCAGCCGCATGGATGCGGCTGCCAAGCCTACAGGGACGTACTTGCGGCGTCCCCGCACTCCGACACCGCCCCGCCACCCCACGGTATGTCTGCTGTTGCTGTTGCTGTTGCGCGTAGCGGGTGCAGGGCCGCAGGCCCTGCCGGCACACCCACTACTTCGCAGCCGCGATCTGCTTCTCGATGTCGGCCGCCGTAACCGGGCCTAGGAAGCTGTGCGCCAACCGCCCTTGCGGATCGATCAGATGCGTCAGCGGCAGACCCCGCGGCGTGGCGAAGTCCGCCGGCGGATCGAACGGATCCACGATCACGATCGGATAGGTCACCGGATGCTTGGTCAGGAACGACTGCATCTCCGGCACCTCGATGTCCTCATAGGCCAGGCCGACCACTTCGATGTTGCTGCGCATGGCGTGCAGCGCGGACAACTCCGGCATCTCCTTGCGGCATGGTGCGCACCACGTGGCCCAGAAATTCACCACCACCCACTTGCCCCGATGGGCCGCCAGGTCGTACTCGCTGCCATCGACGGCCTTCATCTTCAACGTGGGGAACTCGGCCGTGACACGCTCGGCAGGCGTGTCCTCGGCCGCAGGCGGTGCCGCCGGTGCGGGAGCCTGCGCCGGTGGCTGGCTGCTGGCCGGGGTCGTGTCCTGCGCAGGCTTGCAGGCCGCCAGGGCAAGCGCCACGGCCAATGGAACTGCCAGCAGCAGCGGAGTCGTGCGGGTCATGGGGTGTCTCCGGAATCGGGATAGATATCGCTGACGCGACGCTTGAGGCGCTCACGCAGAGGCAGGCGCAGTTCATCCAGCGCCGCCAGCGCGGCCTGGCCCAGGCTGTCTTCGCGGTAGGGCAGATGCTGCTCCGCCACCGGGATGCGCAGTTGGGTGCATTCGTACAGATCGGCCAGGCTGACCTGGTCCAGGTCGCGCGCGAGCAGCCATTCACCCCGCTCGTCGCGGCGCAGCAGGCCGATGGCCTCCAGTTTGCAGGCCAGGTCCTGCAGCAGCGAGTCGGTCAGCATCGGCTCCAGCCGCAGGATCTCGTCATCGGCCAGCCCCCTGCCCCGGGCACGCGCCTGGTGGAAGCGGCCGAGCAGGCGCAGCAGCCCATAGAATTCATAGCCCTGCGGCAGGCGCAGCTCGACCGGCTGGTAGCGGAACGCCGCCATCGACGATGCCAGCGATGCGCCAAGCAGCACCGCCACCCAGCACAGATAGATCCACAGCAGCAGGATCGGCACGAACGCGACCGTGCCATAGAGCTTCTGGTAGGACTGGAAACTGCCCAGATAGGCACCGATGCCCCACTTCACCAGCTCCAGGATCACCGCCGCCAGGATCGCGCCGGGGACGGCGTGCCGCCATTTCACCGTATGGTGCGGCACGACCCGGAACATCAGGCTGATGCAGACGAATTCGATCAGCACCGGTGCCAGCCGCAGCGACAGGTCGGCCAGCCAGCGCCCCTCCTGGGTCCCGAACAGCGGCATTGCCAGTACCCGTGCCGACACTGCCAGCGAGGCGGCGGCAAGCATCGCGCCCAGGGTCAGCACGGTCCAGTAGACCAGGAAGCGGGTCAGCTTGGGCCGGGTCGATCCGACCCGCCAGATCTTGTTGAACGTCTCTTCCACGCTGTTGAGGGTGATCAGCAGCGAGACGACCAGGGCGATGAAGCCGGCCGCGGTGAGCTGGCCAGCGCTGGCCGAGAACTGCCGCAGGTAGCCTTCGGCGGCGCGTGCGGCATTGGGCACGAAGTTGGAGAAGACATAGTCGCTGAGCTGATCGCTCCAGCGGTCGAAGACCGGGAAGGCCGAAAGCACGCCGAACACCACGATCGCCAGCGGAACCAGGGCGAATACCGTGGTGTAGGCCAGTGCGGCGGCCGCCTGGAACAGGCGGTCATCGAGAAAGCGGTGCCACAGGAAGCGGCCGAAGCTGGCGGCACGCGCACGATCGCGCGCGCGTTCCATCCATAGGTTGAGCGTATCCAGAGGTTCCATCGGCGCAAGGGTACCCGATGCGGAATGCACGCAGGATAGCCATACTGGCGTCCACACGATGAGGAGACCTGGGCACGATGGGCGAGATCCTGGTGCTTTACTACAGCCGCGGTGGCTCGGTGGCACGGCTGGCGCGCCAGATCGCGCGGGGAATCGGCGAGGTGCCGGGAATGGTGGCGCGGCTGCGCACGGTGCCGCCGGTGGCGGCCGTGACCCAGACCGCACAGCCGCCGGTGCCCGACGATGGCGCCCCCTACGTGAGCGTGCAGGATCTGGCCGACTGCCAGGGGCTGCTGCTGGGCAGTCCGACGCGGTTCGGCAACATGGCCGCGCCGGTCAAGCACTTCCTCGATGGGCTCGGTGCTGAATGGGTCAATGGCACGCTTGCGGGCAAGCCCGCCGGCGTGTTCACCTCGACCGCATCAATGCACGGCGGGCAGGAATCGACCCTGCTGACCATGCAGGTGCCGTTGCTGCATCACGGCTGCCTGATCGTCGGCATTCCATTCACCGAACCGGGTTTGAGCCACACCACCAGCGGCGGCACGCCCTACGGCGCCAGCCATGTGGCGGGAGCGGCCGACGACCCGCAGCCGACCGATGATGAGGCGGTGCTGGCGCGGGCGCTGGGCCGTCGCGTCGCCGATATCGCGCAGCGGCTGGCCCGATGAACGCCGCGCCGCGTACGGTTCTGCTGCTGGCCCTGATGGGTCTGGCCGCGCTGTTTGCAGGCTGGTTCATCAACGACAAGCACTGGCTGGCCACCCAGCTGGTGTTCACCGCCCCACCGCTTGCACTGGCCATCGCCCTGCGCCTGGGCTGGCGCAAGGCAGGGTTCTGGGCCTCCGTGCTGGCGCTGGGCTGGTTCAGCCATGGCGTGATGAGCGCCTGGAGCCACCCGGAAACGCGCTGGCTGGCCTTGCTCGAGATTGCCCTGGCACTGACCGTGATCTTCGCCGCCAGCCTGCCGGGCCTGCGTGCGCGCTTCGGCAGGCGACGCTGACGCTGCGCCTCCCGGGCCGTATCATCTGCGTTCCCGGCCCCGCGCCGCTGCACCTGTCCTGGTTTCGCGCATGCACATGATGGAAGAGCTCCTGGTCGTCACCACCGGTGGCACGATCGACAAGATCTACTTCGACGACAAGTCGGACTACCAGATCGGCGATCCGCAGATCGGCATGATCCTGCGCGAGCTGGGGGTGACGTTCCGCTTCAACGTGATTCCGATCCTGCGCAAGGACTCGCTGCACATCAACGATGAGGACCGCGAGCTGATCCGGGCCACCATCGCGGCGCAGCCGACCCGGCATGTGCTGGTGACCCATGGCACCGATTCGATGGTGCAGACCGGCAAGGTGCTGGCGACGATCGCGGACAAGACCATCGTGATGACCGGCGCGCTCAGTCCGGCACGTTTCCGCGGTTCGGACGCGGAGTTCAACATCGGCTGCGCGATCGGCGCGGTACAGTCGCTGCCGGCCGGCGTCTACATCGCGATGAACGGGCGGATTTTCGACCCGCAGCACGTGCGCAAGAACGTTGCCGCAAACCGCTTCGAATCGGTTTGAGGAACGGAGTGCCGACCAAGGTCGGCACCCACCACGACGCGGCGGCACGCACCACCGCGCGGCCCCATGCGAAAACGCCCCGGCCGAAGCCAGGGCGTGCCCTAGGAGAGGGTCTTGGGCTCAGTACTGCGCGTTGAGGGTCACGCCCGAGAAGGTGCTGTAGGCCTTCACCCGTACGTACCAGGTACCGGCAGCGGGGCTGTTGACCGTGCAGGTTTCGCTGTTGCCGCTCAGGTACGGACGGCAGGTGTAGGCGGTATCGGTCGGCGCGCTGCCCTGCCGCAGGTACAGGTCGGCATCACCGCTGCCGCCGCTGATCGTCACCCGCAGCTGGCTGCTGCCGGACGGGACATTGACGGTGTAGTTCAGCGAAGCGCCCGATGCGGCACCCAGTCCGCTCACCGGTACGTTGTTCTGCAGCACGGTGCCGCCCGGGTTCGGGTTGCCACCGCCATTGATCGCTGCCGCCACTGCCGCATCGGCGTCGATGATGCCGGCGCCACAGCCACCCGAACAGGCACCCGGCAGCGGCCGAGCGGTGCTCTTGATGATGCTTTCCACCTGGGCCGGGCTCAGCGGGCTCGGTGCGACCGACTGCATCAGCGCGACCACGCCGGCCACGTGCGGTGCCGCCATCGAGGTGCCGTTGTACGAGGCATAG
Source organism: Stenotrophomonas sp. TWI169 (assembly GCF_039674705.1). Taxonomy (NCBI): domain Bacteria; kingdom Pseudomonadati; phylum Pseudomonadota; class Gammaproteobacteria; order Lysobacterales; family Lysobacteraceae; genus Stenotrophomonas; species Stenotrophomonas sp. TWI169. Next base: position 69,500 of record NZ_JBDJOB010000009.1, read on the forward strand.
CTGGCGCTGCCCGGCGTGGTGGTGCCGGTGTTGAGCGTGGACAGGATGCCCTGGCCCGGCGCGGAGATGTCGATGCCCGTGCCGTAGTTGGAGAAGCTGGCACGTGCGCCCGCCGACGTGGTGGCCGCCACCGCGATCACGTTCGGGCAGTTGGCCGGTACCGATGAAGACACGTTGGTGTTGCTGTTGCCTGCGGCCACCACCACCGTGGTGCCACGGCCGACGGCGCCGTTGATCGCGTTCTGGTAGGTGGTCGAGCAGCTGCCGCCACCACCCAGCGAGAGGTTGATGACCTCGGCCGGATTGGCATTGGCCGGCACGCCGCTGACACTGCCGCCGGAGGCCCACACGATGGCGTCGGCGATGTCGGAGGTGTAGCCACCGCACTTGCCGAGCACGCGCACCGGCACGACCTTGGCATTGAAAGCCGTGCCCGCCACGCCGGTGCTGTTGTTGGTCACCGCTGCGACGGTGCCGGCAACGTGGGTGCCGTGCCAGCTGGAGTTGGAGGCCGGGTAGCCTGCGCCACATTCGTTGGCGGCGTACCAGTCACCCTCGTCGTTGGGATTGCTGTCGCGGCCACCGCCGTCGCGTGCCATTGCCGCGTCGCTGATGAAGTCATAGCCGGGCAGGATGTTGGCGTTCAGATCGGGGTGGTTGGTGATGCCGGTGTCGATCACCGCGACGACCACGCCGGTGCCGGTGGCCTTGTCCCAGGCCGGGCGCACGTTGATCGAGGCGTTGGACGTACCGAACCCCCACTGTTCGCTGAAGCGGGTGTCGTTCGGCGTCAGCGTCGCGCGCATGATCTGGTCGACTTCCACGTATTCGACGTTGGGGTCGGCGGCGAGCTTGCGCATCAGCAGCTCGGATTCGGCCTGGTCCAGCGGACGATCGGTCCTGACCAGGGTCGGGCCGACGGCCAGCTTGCGGACCTGCTGCAGGCCCAGCGCGCGGCCCTGGCTGCTGGCAAGGCCCGCAGCCGCTGTCTTCAGCGACGATGCCAGGGCGGTGGTGTTGGCCACCGGCGCACTGCCGTCGCGATACTTGACGATGAAACGCTGGTGCGTCGGCGCGGACTGCAGCCCGCTGAGCTGGACATCACCGGCCAGCGCAGGCGTGGCCAGCAGCAGCGATGAAAGAACGGAAGCACCAAGGACCACCCACACTCGACGCACACGCGGTTGCGTTACCTGGGACATCGTATTTCCCTTTCTAGTGGTGTGAATGCCGGAATCGGCAGAAACACCGGCCCGGACCATGGGCTGGCTTGCGTTGGCGAGGTCCGGAGTCCGGCGAGCCAGCGGATCCCCCTTACGATCCGCCGTGCCGATGACGCTAATGGCCTAAACCGGACACCACAATATTTTCAGTGTCTTTTCAGGAACATGAAATGTTCGATCTGAGACTTTCCGGGTCGAGGGTTTGTGAAGATGAAGGAACTTTCGCGCCACGCGCACGAACCTGACTGGGCAGATGTCCTGTCCACCGATGACTTTGCCGACATCGGCGGCCGGCCTTCCCTGTAAACGACGAAGGCCCGTCGCGGGGACGGGCCTTCGGGGAACAGCGCCGCCGGGCATGGGCCCGGCGCTACAGCCTGGCGGGAGGATCAGCCCAGCCTGACCAGCCAGTTGTGACGGTCCGGGAGGCGGCCGTACTGGATGTCGGTCAGTTCCTTGCGCAGCGACATGGTCACTTCGCCGGCCGGCGCGTTGAGGTCGCCCACCGAGAAGCCTTCGCCCTTGAGCTGGCCGATCGGAGTCACCACCGCAGCGGTGCCGCAGGCGAACACCTCGCTGATCGCACCGGATGCAACGCCGTCCTTCCACTCGTCGATGCTGACCTTGCGCTCCTCGACCTTCATGCCGCGGTCGCGGGCCAGCTGCAGGATGCTCTCGCGGGTGATGCCTTCCAGGATGCTGCCCGACAGCTGCGGCGTGACCAGGGTGCCGTCCTTGTAGACCAGGAAGACGTTCATGCCGCCCAGTTCCTCCAGGTACTTGCCCTCGACCGGGTCGAGGAACAGCACCTGCGAGCAGCCCTGCGCCTGGGCCTTCTGCTGCGGCAGCAGCGAGGCGGCGTAATTGCCACCGCACTTGGCCGCGCCGGTGCCGCCCTTGGCCGCACGCGCATATTCGGTGGACAGCCAGATCGACACCGGTGCCACGCCCTTGGCGAAGTACGGACCGGCCGGGCTGGCGATGACGTAATAGCCGGCCTTGTGCGCGCCACGCACGCCGAGGAAGGCCTCGTCGCCAATCATGAACGGGCGGAAGTACAGGCTGGACTCATCCGCCGACGGCACCCAGGCGCTGTCCACGGCGATCAGCTGTTTCAGCGACTCGACGAAGATCTCCACCGGCAGTTCCGGCAGCGCCAGGCGCTGTGCCGAGCGCTGCAGGCGACGGCCGTTGGCATCCGGGCGGAAGGTCCAGATCGAGCCGTCTGCGTGGCGGTAGGCCTTGATGCCCTCAAAGATCTCCTGGCCGTAATGCAGCACGGCCGCTGCCGGGTCCAGCTGCAACGGGCCATAGGCACGCACGTTGGCGTTGTGCCAGCCGGTGTCCTTGTCCCACCGCACTTCCACCATGTGGTCGGTGAAGTGCAGGCCGAAACCCGGCTTCTCCAGGATCGTGGCGCGCTCTTCAGCGCTGCGCGGGTGGTCCGAACGGGTGACGGCGAAGCTGGGGATGGACTGGGACACCGGAGGATTCCTGTTCTGGTTGCGGGTAGTGCCGGGCCCGCGTCACTGCGGGCCCTGGGTCAAAGCATGCCGGTCTCGAGACGGGCCGCCTCGGACATCATGTGCTGGTTCCATGGCGGATCGAACACCAGCTCGACGTCGGCCTCGGCCACGGTCGGGATCATTTCCAGCTTGCTGCGCACGTCGTCGACCAGGATGTCACCCATGCCGCATGCGGGCGCGGTCAGGGTCATCTTCACGTCGATCTCGCGCTGGCCCTCGTCCAGATGCTTGATCTCGACCTCGTAGACGAGGCCCAGTTCGACGATGTTCACCGGAATTTCCGGATCGAAGCAGGTGCGAAGCTGCTGCCATACCAGTTGCTCCACCTGTTCGTCGGTGGCGTCGGCCGGCAGTTCCAGCGGAGCGGGTGCTTCCTTGCCGATGGCGTCGCCATCCTTGCCGGCGATGCGGAACAGGTTGCCTTCGACGAATACCGAATAGCTGCCGCCCAGCGCCTGGGTGATGTACCCATAGCTGCCGGCGGGCAGGGTCACGGTGTCGCCCTGCGGGACCATCACGGCCTCGCAATCGCGTTCGAAGTGGACAGGTTCGCTGCTACGGGAATACATGGGGACCGATATGGGGCCGTGGCCATGGCCACGCAAGACGGCATTCTAGCCCAGCCGTCCTGCGCCCGCCGGTGCACCGCGGCAAACCACAGTATCCTGTGGGTGACTTTCAGGAAGCTTCGATGTCCTCCAATGCCGCGCGTGCCAGGACCGTGACCTGGCTCTGGCCCTTCATGCTGCTGCTGGGCCTGGTTGTTGCTCCCCTCGCCTGGATGCTGCTGGCCCTGATGACCGGCCGCCAGGTCGGCTGGATGGCAGTGCTGACCGCTCTGGAACTGGTGTTCATGCTGCGTCTGGGCACACTCGGTCCCGGCCGTCTTCGCGTGGCCCTGGTGGTGGCCGGCACGCTGCTGGTGGCGGCGGTGGCGAACTGGGCGATCGCCAGCGCCTGGATGGGCGGCTCGATGGGGCTCAACCCCTGGGACGCCTCGCTGCGCATGGGCCCGCATCTGGCCTGGACGCTGATCAACCTGGCCAATGGCGCGATGGAATGGCTGTGGCTGGCGATCGGCGTGGCCGTCGGCGCCTGGCTGGCGCGCTGATCGCACCTGATTCGGGTAGCGCCGGGCCATGCCCGGCGCTGCCGCTACGGCTCAATGCCCGCCGTCGAGCGCCTTCAGCTCGCTGACCAGCGACGCTGCCGCCTCAGCGCCGTCGCCGTACAGCATGCGCGTGTTGTCGGCGTAGAACAGCGCATTCTCGATCCCGGCAAAGCCGGTCCCGCGACCGCGCTTGATCACCACCACGTTGCGTGCGTTGATCACGTCCAGCACCGGCATGCCGTAGATCGGACTGGCCGGATCGGTACGTGCGACCGGATTGACCACGTCGTTGGCGCCGATCACCAGCGCCACATCGGTGCTGGTGAACTCGGGATTGATGTCGTCCATGTCGGCGATCAGGTCGTACGGCACACCGGCCTCGGCCAGCAGCACGTTCATGTGCCCGGGCATGCGCCCGGCGACCGGATGGATGGCGAACTTCACCTTGACCCCGCGCTGCCCCAACCGCTGTGCCAGTTCCCAGATCTTGTGCTGGGCCTGGGCCACGGCCATGCCGTAACCGGGCACGATCACCACGCGCTCGGCGAAGGCCATCATTGCCGCCACATCGGCCGCCTCGATCGGCTTCTGCGCGCCGGTGATCGCCTGTGCCTCTCCGCCTGCACCCCCCCCGAAATTGGAGAACAGCACGTTGCGGATAGGCCGGTTCATCGCCTTGGCCATCAGGCGGGTCAGCAGGATGCCCGCCGCGCCGACCATCATGCCGGCGATGATCAAGGCCTCGTTGCCCAGCACGTAGCCCTCGAAGGACACCGCCAGACCGGTGAATGCGTTGTACAGCGAGATCACCACCGGCATGTCGGCGCCACCGATCGGCAGCGTCATCAGCACGCCCAGCGCCAGTGCCAGCACGAAGAAGGCGATGATCGCCCAGGTGCTGAGCGTGCTGGCCGCGACGATGGCCAGCACCACCACCGCCAGCGCCACCCCCAGGTTCAACGCCTGCTGCCCTGGCCAGGTGACCCGCTTGTCGAGGCGGCCATCCAGCTTGGCCCAGGCGATCACGGAGCCGGACAGCGACACCGCGCCGATCGCGGCGCCGACCACCGCCAGCAGCAGCACGGTGGTGGAAGGCTGGCGTGCGGCAAGGTCGGCCAGCGCCTGTTCGCTCCAATGGGTGGTATCGCGATGGGCCAGGAAGGCGTAGCGCAGCAGTTCGACCGCACCGATCGCCGCCGCCGAACCACCGCCCATGCCGTTGTACAGCGCCACCATCTGCGGCATGTCGGTGACCGCGACCTTGCCGGCCGACCACCAGGCCAGGCCGGCACCCAGCAGCAGCGCGACCAGGATAAGCGGCACGTTGTGCAGCTCGGGCAGGAAGAACGTGGCCGCGGTGGCCAGCAGCATGCCCAGCCCGGCCCAGCGGATGCCGCTGCGCGCGGTCAGCGGCGAGGCCATCCGCTGCAGGCCGAGCAGGAAGAGCGTGGCGGCCACCAGGTAGCTGGCCTTGACCAGCCAATCGAGCAGTTCGACGGTGCTGATGTTCAAGCCTGCGGCTCCTTCGGTTCGTCCTTGCCTGCCCGCGGCGTGCTCGGCCTGAACATCTCCAGCATGCGCGCGGTGACCACGTAGCCGCCGGCGGCGTTACCGGCACCGAGCGCCACGGCGATGAAGCCCAAGGCCTTTTCCAGCGGCGTCTGTGCGTGGCCGAGCACCACCATCGCGCCGATCAGCACGATGCCGTGGATGAAATTGGAACCCGACATCAGCGGGGTGTGCAGGATCACCGGCACCCGCGAAATGATCACGTGGCCGGCGATGGCGGCCAGCATGAAGATGTACAGCGCCACGAACCCGTCACTCATCAGCAACGCTCCCGCTCTGTCTTCGTCGGCCCATCATAACCATGGGCTGAACCCGGCGCGCATCCTCGTCAACCGGGGCCGCGCTCACGCGTTGTCGATGGTGACCCCGAGCAAGGAACCGTACCCTGTGCTGGTGAGCAGCCCCGTCCCCCCGACCGCCGACACCGATGCCCTGCCGGCGTCGCTGGAAGCGTTCCTGGCGAGCATCGGCCCGCGCGCGTTCCGCTTCGCCGAGGCCGGCCTGCGCCAGCGCGAGGATGCCCTGGACGCCGTGCAGGATGCCCTGCTGCGCATGCTGGACTATGCCGACAAGCCCGCCAGCGAATGGGCGCCCCTGTTCTGGAGCATCCTGCGCCGGCGGGTGATCGACCTGCAGCGCCGACGCCGCTTCCGCCTCCCGTTCTGGCGCGACAACCAGGATGCCGACGGTGCCGACATCGACTGGGCCGACCCCGGCCCTACCCCGGCGCAGGCGCACGAGCAGCACCAGCAGTACCAGCAGCTGGTGCAGGCGCTGCGTACGCTGCCCGCCCGCCAGCGCGAAGCGTTCACCCTGCGCGTGCTGCAGGATCTGGACGGCGCCACCACCGCCCGCGCCATGGGCTGCAGCGAAGGCGCGGTAAAGACCCATCTCGCACGCGCCCGGCAGGCGCTGCAGGATTATCTGGAGAACCCCCCGTGAACCGCTCCCTGCCCTCCGATGACGCCTTGCGGCGCCTGCATGCGCATTCTCTGCAGGCGCTGTCGCCGGCAACGCTGTCGCGCCTGCGCCAGGCCCGCCAGGGCGCCCATGCAGCCCATCGTGGGCGCTGGCGTTGGTGGCTGGCCAGCGCCTGCTCGCTGGTGGTGGCGCTGGGCATCGGCGTGCAGTTCACCGGTCCGGACGTGCCGACGCGGCCAGCGCCGGTACCGACCGTTGCCGCAGTGGAAGACAACAGCGCGCTGTACGACGAGAATCCCGATCTGTACCTGTGGCTGGGCGACACCGACCTGGCGATGGAGTGAATCATGCTGCGACATCTCTCCCTGCCCCTGCTGATCGCCCTGGCGCTGCTGCCTGCAGCACCGGTGCTGGCGCAGACCCATGCGCCCGCGCCGCCCGCTCCCGGTGCTCCACTGCCTGCCTGGGATCAGCTCAGCCCCGCCCAGCGCGAGGCGGTGCTGGCCCCGCTGCGCGACCGCTGGAACGGCGCCGATGCCGGTCAGCGCCAGCGCATGCTGGCCCATGGCCAGCGCTGGCAGTCCATGAGCCCGGAAGAGCGCGACAAGGCCCGCCGTGGCCTGCGCCGGTTCGAGCACATGAGCCCGGAACAGCGTGAACAGGCACGCGCATTGTTCGGGCAGATGCGCCAGCTGCCCCCTGCCCAGCGCGACGCCCTGCGCGATCGCTGGTCCCGGATGACGCCGGAGGAGCGTCGCGACTGGGTGCGGGACAACCCGCCACCGGCAAAGCCGCGGTAGGCCTTCGGGATGCAGGGTCAGATCCCTTTGCCAGAGGCAAAGGGATCTGACCCCATGCCATTCACGCCTGCCAGCGCGTCTTTGCCAGCAGTTCGTCTTCCCAGTCGAAGCTCAGCTGACCTTCGCGTACGAACAGGGCAACGAAGTTGAGCAGGTTGCGCGCATACATCTCGCTGGCCTGGGTCGCACCCCGGCTGGCCAGGCCCAGTGGTCCATCGATGGTCACGCCCTGGTGTTCGATGCACTGCCCCGGCTGGGTCAGCGCGCAGTTGCCGCCGCTCTCGGCCGCCAGATCGACGATCACACTGCCCGCCGCCATGCCTTCCACCATCGCCGCAGTGACGATGGTCGGTGCCGGACGGCCCGGCACGGCTGCGGTACAGATCACTACATCGACGATGCGCAGATGGTCGGCCAGCCGCCGCTGCTGCTCGGCCCGTTCTTCCTCGGTCAGCGCCCGCGCGTAGCCGCCCTCGCCGGCCGCGCTGACGCCCAGGTCGAGGAAGCGTGCGCCCAGCGACTGGATCTGCTCGCGCGTTTCCGGCCGCACATCGAATCCTTCCACCTGGGCGCCGAGGCGGCGCGCAGTAGCGATCGCCTGCAATCCTGCAACGCCGGCGCCGATCACCAGCACCTTGGCCGGACGCACGGTACCGGCCGCGGTGGTCAGCATCGGGAAGAAGCGCGGTGCACGCTCGGCTGCGATGAGCGCAGCCTTGTAGCCCGCCATGCCGGCCTGCGAACTGAGCACATCCATCGCCTGCGCACGGGTGGTGCGCGGCAACAGCTGCAGCGGGAACAGCAGCAGGCGGTCCTCGCTGGCCAGCGCCGCCAGTGTCGGATCGCTGGCCGGCGTCAGCAGGCCGACCACGGCTGCGCCCGGCTTGAGCCGGGCCAGCACCTGCGCCGGCGGCGCCTGCACGCACAGAAGGATGTCGATCTCGCCCCAGCGACCGTCATCGAATGCACGTGCGCCCGCGTCCTGATAGGCGGCATCGGGAAAACCGGCGGCCTCGCCCGCACCGGTTTCGTACCAGACGGTGACGCCCAGTGCGGCGAGCTTGCGCGCGGTCTCCGGCGTCAACGCTACGCGCCGTTCGCCCGGCGCGGTCTCCTTGATCCCCAGCAACGCCACGGCCATGCAGGTCCCCGCTGATCGGTGAGTTTTCCCGATCCTAGCAGGCGGCTCCCGCTCAGTGCAGGGTGGCGTTGCCCGGGTCGAGGCGGTCGATCACGCCCTGCATGGCGCTGTCGAAGGCGCCATCGTCGACATGCGCACGCAGGCGGCCCAGCCGCACCATCACCGCCAGTTCCTCCGGCGAAGCCACGCAGAAGCGCACGCCACGCCGGTTGACGAACAGCAGCCGGGAAGAAATCGGGCTCACCCAGGACAGCTTGCCGGCCTGCACCTTGCCGTCCTTGTCGACGAAGTCCAGCCAACTGCCGATCTCCATCCGGCGGAAGCGATCGGCATCGGCATTGTCGAAATCGTCGGTATCCACCTGGCTGCCCAGTTCGACCGTCGGCGAGTCCGCAACCGGCGGCATGGGCAGGACAACCTGCGGCAGCTCCGGCAGCGCACGTTCCAGCTCCGGCCGTGACTCGGCGATGCCCTGCAGGGTGTCATGCAGTGCATCGATGGCCGAGGTTGCCGCATCGCCGTGTACGCCGACACTGGCGAACACCTTGGCCAGCACCGGCTGCCAGGCTTGCAGCCAGGGCTTGCCGATGATCTGCCGGCGCGCTTCGGCCACTTCCTCCAGCAGGCCATCGCCCAGGGCCAGGGCTTCGGCGACCGATGCACCGTCTTCGCCCTCGCGCAGCAGCGCCAGGGTCAGGTGGTGCTGCCACGGCTGGCGCAGGAACTCGGCGATGGCCGGTGGCAGGGTGGCATCGCCTATGCGGCGATCCAGCTCGGTGGCCGCGCGCGTGCGGGCCATTTCCAGCTTTTCCTGGCCGCGCTGCGTTTCCGCTGCGCGCCGCTCGGCAATCTCGACGCGGCGACGGTGCTGCACCAGGAAGTCGCGGAACTCCTCTTCCAGGGTGAGGAAGATGGCCAGGTTCTCGTTGAACTCGGCGACCAGGCGCTCGATGATCTCCTCCACCTTGGCCATCAGCATGCGCTCGGCCTGGCTCTCGCCGGTGTTGCCTTCGCAGGCCTCGGCCAACGAATTGAGCAGCTTGCGCGCCGGATGGGTCTTCTGCACGAACATCCGGCGGTCGAGCATGGCGACCTTGACGAAGGGCACCACCAGGCGGCCGATCAGTTCGCGCGAGCGACCCTCCAGTTCGCGTTCATCCAGCATGACGTCGAACAGCATGCCGACCAGGTCGATCGCGTCCTCGTCCTGCGGATCCAGGCGGGTCTGGCCCGGGTCGACGCCCAGCCGGGTGGCGCTGGACAACACCTCGCTCTTCAGGCGCTGCGCGAGCGACTCACCATCCTCACCGATCGCCGCACGCAGCGTGGCGCTGGGGGTCGCCTGCAGCAGCGACAGCACCGACATCATCTCGCGCTGGCTCAACGGGCGCTGCTGGCCCACGGCCACCTGCGCGGCCGATGTTGCGTCCTCACGCACGTGGCGCGTCTGCTGCAGCAGTTCCTGCAGCGCTTCCAGCAACATCCCCTGCTGGCCATAGGCCTCGCTGCCGGCGGCGCCGGGACCGTCCCCACCGGCCTGCTGAAGGTGGCCTCGGCGCTCGGACCAGCGCGCGGCGAAGCGCTGCGCCCACGCCGGTGCGGCCTGCTCGTCATCGCTGAAATCGCTGTCGAACCCCGGCACCGGGCGCTGTTCGACCAGATCGTCCAGCCCCTGCGGTGGACGCGGGCCCGGGGCCGCCGGGGTGCGACGCACCGCGCCCATCTGCGACATCACGCCGGCCGCCGCGAGCTGCTCGTCCAGCTTGTCGTAGATGCGGCCGACCGGCGCGCGCAGGTCGCGCTCGCACAGCTTGATCAGCACCAGGTGGACTTCCGGCGCCAGTTCGCAGCCGGCGAAGGCCTCGTGGATGGCCACGCCCAGATGTTCCGGGCTGATCGGGTTCAGGTCGGCATCCAGCGGCACATCGCCGGCCAGCCAGCCCAGGCGGCGGTCCAGCCGCGCCAGAACCGGCTTGAAATCACGCAGCAGCACCGTGGCGAAATTGCGCACCGCCAGCCTCGATTCGAGCACGTGCTCGGCCAGCAGGCTCAGGCCATCCTCGGCCGGGCCGGACAGGGTCGCATCCGCCGACAGTGGCTCTCCGGCAACCAGAGCCGCCCAGGCACGTTGCAGATGGCCGGCAAAGGCCGCCGCGATCTCCTCGCGCCGCCGGCGCAGCTCGCGCATCGCATCAAGGAACAGCAGCTGCGAGGCGCCGGCATTGCCGGCACGGTCGAACAGGGCGTCGTCGAAGCGCGCCAGTGCTGCCCCGAAGGCCTGGCACAGCGCGGGCAGGACGGCGTCACGGGCAAGCTGGAACTGGGCCGGGTCACGACCCGACGTTCCCAACGGTGTGGGCGCGCTCATCATTCGGGAAGGCTCCCCACCTTCTCTGGTGCGACAGACAACATGGACATCGCGACGACCGGCACACCCCATGTACCGATACGTCGATGGTAGGCCGGCCCGCCCCTCACGGACAGTGAAACAGTCCTCACTTCAAACCTCGTGACCCACGGCCCGGCAAGAGGGATATCGTAAGCCGTGCAAGGCCCGCGAGGCGAGAGGAAGCCGGCGTCCGATTGCCGCCAGTGGCATGATGTTCATCACAGTTTGATAGTGAGGGGACAGACGCCGCAGCCACGGCGTCATCGACCACCGCGACTATAATCAAATGCCCGTGATGACCGGTTCAGACGCCATGCCCGACCCCGCCGCCCTGCTTGCCCTCGATGCCCGCCGCTCGGTGCCCTCGCGGCAGCTGGGCGAGCCCGGGCCGGACCCGCAGACCCTGCTGCGCATGCTCTCCTCGGCGGTGCGGGTGCCCGACCACGGCAAGCGGGTGCCGTTCCGGTTCCTGAAGATTGCCGGCGATGCGCGTCACACTCTGGGCGCGTTCCTGGCCGAGCGCAGCCGCCAGCGCGATCCCACTGCCGGCGAGGCCGTGTTCGAGAAGGATCGCCAGCGTTTCAGCCATGCGCCGCTGGTGATCGTGGTGGTGGCCAGCCCCCGCCCCGACCCGAAGGTGCCCGAGCAGGAGCAGCTGATGACCGCTGGATGCGTCTGCTTTGCCCTGCTGCAGGCCGCACAGGCGCTGGGCTTCGGCGCCCAGTGGCTGACGGCGTGGATGGCGTTCGACCCGGCCGTACACGCCCATCTGGGGCTGGCCGACGGCGAGCGCATCGCCGGTTTCATCCATATCGGCACCGCCCGCGCCGACGTGCCCGAGCGCGAGCGTCCGGATCCAGCCGCCCTGCTGCGCGACTGGACGCCACCGGCATGACCTTGCCGGCACCGGCGCCGGCGCTGTACCTGGTCGACGCCAGCATCTACGTGTTCCGTGCCTGGCACTCGCTGCCCGACCAGTTCCAGGATGCGCAGGGCTGGCCGACCAATGCCGTGCACGGCTTCGCGCGCTTCCTGCTGGACCTGCTCGAACGCGAGCGTCCGCAGCACATCGCCATCGCCTTTGACGAGGCGCTGGACAGCGGCTTCCGCCATCGCCTGTATCCGGCGTACAAGGCCAACCGCGATCCGGCTCCGGAGGCGCTGAAGCGCCAGTTCGTGCATTGCAAGGCACTGTGCGCGGCGCTCGGTCTGGCCGTGCTTGCCCATCACGACTACGAGGCCGACGACCTGATCGGCAGCGCCCTGCATGTGCACCGCGGCAGCCACCGCGGTGTCATCATTTCCGCCGACAAGGACCTGTCGCAGCTGCTGCTGGACCACGACGAGCAGTGGGACTATGCGCGCAACCAGCGCTGGAGCGTGGCCGGGGTGAAAGCGCGGCATGGCGTGCATGCGCACCAGATCGCCGACTACCTGGCACTGTGCGGCGATGCGGTGGACAACATCCCCGGCATCAGCGGCGTCGGCAGCAAGTCCGCGGCGGTCCTGCTGGCCCACTTCGGCAGCCTGGATGTGCTGTACGAGCGCCTGGACGAAGTGCCCTTCCTGCGCCTGCGCGGCGCAGCGCAGATGGCAGTGCGCCTGCGCGAGCAGCGCGAGCATGCCCTGCTCTGGCGACAGCTGACCACCATCGCGCTGGACGCGCCGCTGGAAGGCTGCCAGCCCGGCCTGCTGCGGCAGACGGCCGACCCGGAGCTGCTCGGCGGCCTGTGCCAGACCCTGCGCTTCGGCCCGATGACCCGCCGCCGGCTGTTCAACGCCGCCGGCATGGCCGACCCGCTTCCCACTCCCTCCTTTTCCAATTCCGGCGAGCCCGCATGAGCCAGCGCAATACCGAAGCCCCGCGTGTCGTCTATGAAGGCAAGTACCAGCGCATGCTGGTACGCGGCACCTGGGAATACAGCGAACGCACCCACGCCGGTGGCCTGGCGGCGATCATCATCGCCGTCACCCCCGAGGACAAGGTGCTGTTCGTCGAGCAGTTCCGCGTGCCCCTGCAGGCATCGACCATCGAGATGCCGGCCGGGCTGGTCGGTGACATCCATGCCGGCGAGTCGATCGAAGTCTCGGCGGTACGCGAACTGGAAGAAGAGACCGGCTGGACCGCCGAGCACGCCGAAGTGCTGATGATCGGCCCGACCTCCTCAGGCGCCAGCAGCGAGAAGATCGCCTTCGTGCGCGCCACCGGCCTGCGCCGGATCGGCGAAGGCGGCGGCGATGACAGCGAGGACATCACGGTGCACGAGGTCCCGCTCAAGCAGGCTGCCGCGTGGCTGGTGCAGAAGATGGGCGAAGGCTACGAGCTCGATGCCAAGCTCTGGGCCGGGCTGTGGATGATCGAACATCACCTGGACGGGCGCCCGCGTGGCTGACGCCGACCTGCACACCTTGCCGGCATTGCTGGGCGCTGACGACCCGGCGATCTACACCATCCACCGGCCGCAGGGCGCTTCGCCGTACCTGCTGCTGGCCGATCACGCCGGGCAGCAGGTACCGCGCGCACTGGCCGGCCTCGGCCTGCCGCAGCGCGAACTTGACCGCCATATCGGCTGGGACATCGGCATCGCCGGCACCACGCGTGCATTGGCCGAACGGCTGGATGCCTGGGCCATCGAGCAGACCTATTCGCGCCTGCTGATCGACTGCAACCGTCCGCTGGCATCGCCGACCCTGATTCCGGAAGCAAGCGATCACACCGTGGTACCGGGCAACGCCGGCCTGTCGGCCGCACAACGGCAGCAGCGCATCGACGCGATCCACGCGCCCTATCACGCCCGCATCGAAGCGGAACTGGATGCGCGCCGCGAAGCCGGCCGCCCGACCCTGCTGGTGATGATGCACAGCTTCACTCCCTCCATGAACGGCACGCTGCGGCCATGGCATGCCGGCGTGCTCTACCACCAGGACACGCGCTTTGCCCACGCCCTGCTGCAGGCACTGCGCGAGGAAGGCGATCTGGTGGTCGGTGACAACGAACCGTATTCGGTAAGCAGTACCAGCGACTACGCGGTACCGGTGCACGGCGAAGGGCGCGGCCTGGTGCACGTGGAACTGGAGATCCGTCAGGACCTGATCGCCGACGCGGCCGGGCAGCAGGCGTGGGCCGAGCGGCTGGCGCGGATCTTCAGCGCGTTGCAGCCACGGCTGCTGGCATCGGTGTAACGCCATCCGGGCCCGGTAGCGCCGGGCCATGCCCGGCGGCACTGGAGGATTCACCGTCGCGTTGCGCCTCGCCGGGGATGGCCCGGCGCTACCGGGTCATCCTGCAGGTCGATCATGCGTCGTTGGCCAGGCAGGCGGGGACCGCCGGGGCGACCGGCGCCGGGCGCAGGGCCAGCGCGATGACCACGCCGAGCAGTGCAAACACTGCGGCGCCGTACTCCGCACGCACCAGCCCGGTCAGCGCATCCGGAGAGCCGGCAGCTGCCACGTCGGCGTTGGCCACCATCACCAGTACCGCCAGGCCCAGCGCACCGCCGATCTGCTGTGCGGTGGCCGCCATGCCCGACGCCACGCCCTGCTGCGCCGCCGGCACGCCCTGACCCGCCACGATCCACATCGCGGTCCAGGTCATTCCCTGGCCGATGCTCAACACCACCACGCCCGGCAGCAATGGCCAGAAATTCGAGGCATGCGGCAGTGCCGCCGCCACCCAGGCGATGCCGACGGCACCGGCCAGGTTGCCGATCACAAGCACTCTGCGCGCGCTCCAGCGCTGCAGCGTCCACTCGGCAAGCTGGATGCCCACGGTGCACACCGCCGTGGCCGGCAGGAATGCCAGGCCGGCCTGCAGCGGACTCCAGCCGTAGCCGTCCTGGAAGTACAGCGCCATGAAGTAGTACTGCACACCGTAGCTGCTCATGAACGCGAAGGTCAGGCCGAGGGCGGCACGAAGGCCCGGCAGGCGCAGCAGCGCGAACTGCATCAGTGGATCGCGGCTGCGCAGCTCGATCTGCACGAACGCGAACAGGATCAGTATCGACAGCACCAGGCAGCCCAGCGTGACGGGCGCCGCCCACCCCCATTCGGGGCCCTGTACCAGCGTGGTCACCAGCAGGCTGCCACCCAGGGTCACGGTGATGCAGCCGGCCAGATCGAACGAACGGCCCTGCGGGCGCGAAGCATCGGGCGGCAGCCACGCACCGGCGGCAAGCGCGCACGCGGTGGCCAGCGGCACGATCACCGCCAGCACCGCCGGCCAGCCGAAGGCCTGGGTGAGTACGCCACCGAGCAGCGTACCCAAGGCAAGACCCACTGCACTGGCCATGCTCCAGATCGCCAGCGCGCGGTTGCGGGCCGGGCCTTCTTCATACAGCGTGTTGATCAGGGCCAGCGTTGCCGGGAACAGCAGCGCGGCACCGATGCCCTGCGCTGCGCGCGCGATGATCAACAGGCCCGCATTCGGCGCCAGCGCGCCGAGCAGCGATGCCACCGCGAACAACAGCATGCCCAGGCGGTAGAAGCGGCGGCGGCCGATCAGGTCGGCGGCACGCCCGCCCAGCAGCAGGCTGCCGCCGAAAGCCACGGTGTAGGCACTGACCACCCATTGCAGCTGCTGCGCGTTGATCTGCAGCGCGCGGCCCATGTCATGCAGCGCGACAAAGATGATGGTGGCATCCAGGGCGATGATCAGCTGGGCGGTGGCCAGCAGGGTCAGTGCCCAGCGCGGGTATTTGAGGGGAGGCATCGGTGGTCTGGACTGAAGGGGGGAGCGCAGTCTCATTGATGCAGCGAAATCAATAAACCCCTCACCCGCCATATCTGTCATGATTTTCTGCATGAGTGGATCATCGATGGACCTCAACGCGGTGCGCATGCTGGTGCACGTGGCCGAAGCACGCAGCTTCACCGTCGCTGCCGGCCAGCTCGGCCTGAGCCAATCCGGGCTGTCGCGCGCGATCAGCCGGCTCGAGGTGGACCTGGGCGTGAAGCTGCTGCAGCGGAACACGCGCAACGTGGCATTGACCCCGGATGGGCGCCAGTTTGTGGAACAGGTCGCGCCACTGCTGTGCGGACTGGAGGACGCGGAACGGCAGCTTGCCGATCGCCCCTGCACGCCGTCGGGCACGCTGAAGATCAGTGCGCCGTCGATGTTCGGCCGCAAGGTGCTGGTGCCCCTGCTGGCGCCGCTGCTGGAGCGCCATTCACAACTGCAGGTCGAAGCCGTGCTCAGCGATCGCCTGGTCGACCTGGTCGATGAGGGGTTCGACGCCGCGCTGCGTACCGGCACCATCGCCGATCAGCGCATCGTCGCCCGGCCCCTGCGACCGCTGCGCTGGGTGACCGTCGCCAGCCCGGACTACCTTGCCCGGCGCGGTGCACCGGGTGATGTGGCCGCACTGGCGGGGCATGCCTGCCTGGCCGTGCGCAACCTGCGCAGTGGCCGCCTGGTGGACTGGCAGTTCCTTCAGGACGGCCAGCTGCGCGAGTTCACGCCACCGACGCGGATGGTGTTCGACAGCGGCGACCCATTGGTGGAAGCCGCCATCGCCGGCATCGGCATCGTGCAGGTAATGGACTTCGCCGTGGCCGACGCCTTGGCCGACGGCCGTCTGCTGCGCGTGCTGCAACCGTATGAAGGCCGCAGCCGCGAACTCTCTTTGATCTACCCACCTTCGCGCCAGCACTCGCCGAAGCTGCAGGTGCTGGCCGACGCGCTGCTTGCAGGGGACTGGTAGCACCGGGCCATGCCCGGCGAGTCAGACCGCGGCAACAGATCGCAATGCCGCCGGGCGTGGCCCGGCGCTACCGGCGTGTTACGCGAAGCTGTCCGTGGCGCGCACCAGCGCGTCGACATTCTCCGCTTCGAACGCGGAGTGGCCCGATGCCGGGGTGATTTCCAGCTTCGCCTTCGGCCACACCTTGGTCAGGTCCCAGGCATTGGCGAGCGGGCACACCACGTCGTAGCGGCCATGCACGATCACGCCCGGGATGTCGGCGATGCGGTGCGCGTCGCGCAGCAGCTGGTCTTCCACCTCGAAGAAGCCACCATTGACGAAGTAGTGGTTCTCGATACGGGCAAAGGCCAGCGCGAAATGCGGGTCTTCGTGGCTGTTGATGAAGTCGTCATCCACATGCAGGAAGCTGGTCGCACCCTCCCACACGGCCCAGGCCTTGGCTGCTTCCAGGCGGGTCGCCTCGTCTTCACTGGTCAGGCGACGGTGGAACGCCGAGATCAGGTCATGGCGTTCCACCACCGGAATGGGCTTCAGATAGTGCTCCCATGCATCGGGGAACAGGCGGTTGGCGCCTTCCTGGTAGAACCACTCCAGCTCCCAGCGGCGGAGCATGAAGATGCCGCGCAGAACCAGTTCGGTGACGCGCTGCGGATGGGTTTCGGCGTAGGCCAGCGCCAGGGTTGACCCCCAGCTACCACCGAACACCTGCCAGCGGTCGACGTTCAGATGCTCGCGCAGCCGCTCGATATCGGCGACGAGGTCCCAGGTGGTGTTGTCCACCAGATCCGCATGCGGCGTGGAACGGCCGGCACCGCGCTGGTCGAACAGGATGATGCGGTACTTCGCCGGGTCATGGAACTGGCGCATCTTGTCGCTGCAACCGCCGCCCGGACCGCCGTGCAGCATCACCACCGGCTTGCCATCCGGATTGCCGCACTGCTCGAAGTACAGCGTGTGGCGGTCGTCGACCTTCAGGGTGCCGACGTCATAGGGGGTGATGGCGGGGTACAGCGTACGCATGCTTGCAGCTCCAGGGTGATGCCCTGCCGGGGCAGGAGAACCCCCATTCTAGGCCGGTCGCCGGCCGAGGGTGACCCGATCACGCTGCTCAAGGTCCTGCTGGGTCTGCACGTCGGCGAAACCGGCCGCATCGAACAGCGTGCGGATCGCCGCGCCCTGGTCCCAGCCGTGCTCGATCAGCAGCCAGCCCGCCGGCTGCAGGTGTTCGGGCGCGCCTGCGACGATGCGGCGGATATCGTCCAGTCCGTCGATGCCGGACGCCAGCGCGCTGGCCGGCTCGAACCTCAGGTCGCCCTGCTGCAGATGCGGATCTTCGCTGGCGATGTAGGGCGGATTGCTGGCAATCAGTGCAAAGCGCGCGCCCTGCAGCGGTGCGTACCAGTCCTGTCCACCTTCAGCGAAACGCACGTTGCGCAGTTCATGGTGGGCGGCATTGCGCGCAGCCATGGCCAGTGCACCGGGGCTGGCATCGGTGGCCAGCACCTGTGCCAGCGGCCGCTCGCTGGCCAGGGCCAGGGCGATCGCACCACTGCCGGTGCCGAGGTCGGCCACGGACAGCGGGCGGTCCGATGGCAGGCGTTCCAGCGCCAGCTCCACCAGCAGTTCGGTTTCCGGACGCGGGATGAGGGTCGCCGCATCGACCCGCAGATCAAGCGTCCAGAACCCGCGCCGGCCGGTCAGGTAGGCCACCGGCTCACCGGCGGCGCGACGCGCCAGCAGCGCCTCGAAGGCAGCCTGCGCCGTTGCCGGCAGCGGATCGGTCGCATGGGCGAACAGCCAGCTGCGTGGACGCTCCAGCACATGCAGCAGCAGCAGCTCGGCTTCGTGGCGGGCGTCGATGCCGCCCAGGCGGGCGCTGGCGTCGGCCACCACCTGGCGCAGGGAGGGTTGGGTTGGGGAAGACATTCCGCAATTGTAGAGCCGAGCCCATGCTCGGCTGCGTCTGGAACAGCCGAGCAAGGGCTCGGCTCTACAGATCCGCGGTCGAGCGTGGGCTCGGCTCTACAAAAGCTGGAATCCGTTCAGGTTTCGCCCGAGGGCATAAGGAGGGGCTATCAGCCCTCTTCACGCGTCCCTGGCGATTTTCCTTGTCACACAGGCAGTTGCAGGATGAGGGACGCAAGGTTCAGTGCGGGCTCATGGCAATTTGATAGGCTGCATCTATCAAATAGATGCAATCAATGGATTGTTCTTATCGCAACTGAGCCGGTAACCTAGCTCCTGTCGATTCACCCACTCCCTTCACCCAGAGGAAAAATGATGTCCCTCATCAATACCCAGATCCAGCCGTTTGAAGCCAACGCCTACCACAACGGCGAGTTCATCAAGGTTTCCGATGCCAGCCTGAAGGGCCAGTGGTCCGTCCTGATCTTCATGCCGGCTGCATTCACCTTCAACTGCCCGACCGAGATCGAAGACGCCGCCGACCACTACGCCGAGTTCAAGAAGGCTGGCGCTGAGGTCTACATCGTCACCACCGACACGCACTTCTCGCACAAGGTGTGGCACGAAACCTCGCCGGCCGTCGGCAAGGCCCAGTTCCCGCTGGTCGGCGACCCGACCCACCAGCTGACCAACGCCTTCGGCGTGCACATTCCGGAAGAGGGCCTGGCCCTGCGCGGCACCTTCATCATCAATCCGGAAGGCGTGATCAAGACCCTGGAGATCCACTCCAACGAGATCGCCCGCGACGTCTCCGAGACCCTGCGCAAGCTGAAGGCCGCCCAGTTCACCGCCGCCAACCCGAACCAGGTGTGCCCGGCGAAGTGGAAGGAAGGCGAGAAGACCCTGACCCCGTCGCTGGACCTGGTCGGCAAGATCTAACGCAGCACCGGCACGCCGTGGCCCCACGCCACGGCAGGCCCATCTCCATGCCGGCGGCATCGCCGGCGTGGGGGTGAACCCAAGACAGCCATCGCCGGCCCGTCGCGGCCAGCCAGCCCCTTCCACGGTCGCTGTCTTGGGTTCACCCCTACCCCCTGCTGGTCCGCTACCTTCTACAGCGGTGCCACGCCCCCTGTTTGCCTGAATCCAGGAGAAGACCCGATGTTGGACGCCAACCTGCAGTCGCAGCTGAAGACCTATCTGGAGCGCGTGACCCGCCCCATCCAGATCACCGCGCATGCCGACGACGGCGACAAGTCGCGGGAAATGCTGGAACTGCTGCAGACCCTGGAAAGCCTGTCCGACAGCATCTCGCTGCAGGTGCTGCGTGATGGCCAGGGCCGCGTGCCTTCGTTCGACCTGGGCACGCCCGGCCAGGACATCCACCTGACCTTCGCCGGCCTGCCGATGGGCCATGAATTCACCTCGCTGGTGCTGGCGCTGCTGCAGGTCGGTGGTCATCCGTCCAAGGCCACCGCCGAGCTGATCGAGCAGGTGCAGAGCCTGGAAGGCGAGTACCGGTTCGAGACCTATTTCTCCCTGTCCTGCCAGAACTGCCCGGACGTGGTGCAGGCGCTGAACCTGGCCGCGGTGCTCAACCCGCGCATCCAGCACGTGGCCATCGACGGCGCGCTGTTCCAGGAGGAAGTGGAGAAGCGCGAGATCATGTCGGTGCCGACCGTGTATCTCAACGGTGAAGTCTTCGACCAGGGCCGGATGACGCTCGAACAGATCGTCGCCAAGCTGGATACCAACGCCAGCAAGCGCGACGCAGAGAAGATCGCCGCCAAGCAGGCCTTCGACGTGCTGGTGGTGGGCGGCGGCCCGGCTGGCGCGGCCGCAGCGATCTACGCCGCGCGCAAGGGCATCCGCACCGGCATCGCCGCCGAGCGCTTCGGCGGCCAGGTACTGGACACCATGGCCATCGAGAACTTCATCTCGATCAAGGAGACCGAAGGCCCGAAGCTCGCCACCGCGCTGGAGCAGCATGTGCGCGAGTACGACGTGGACATCATGGATCTGCAGCGCGCCACCGCGCTGGTGCCGGCCGGCGACGATGGGCTGGTACAGGTGCAGCTGGAAAACGGCGCGGTGCTGAAGTCGCGTTCGGTGATCCTGTCCACCGGTGCGCGCTGGCGGCAGATGAATGTGCCGGGCGAAGAGCAGTACCGCAACAAGGGTGTGGCCTACTGCCCGCACTGCGATGGCCCGCTGTTCAAGGGCAAGCGCGTGGCGGTGATCGGTGGTGGCAACTCCGGCGTTGAAGCTGCCATCGATCTGGCCGGCATCGTGTCGCATGTAACCCTGCTGGAATTCGATTCCAGCCTGCGCGCCGATGAGGTGCTGCAGAAGAAGCTTCGCAGCCTCGGCAATGTCACCGTGCTGACCAGCGCCCAGACCACCGAAGTGCTGGGCGATGGCAGCCGGGTCACCGGGCTGGTCTACAAGGACCGCATCGGTGGCGACGCCCACCGCGTAGAGCTGGAAGGCATCTTCGTGCAGATCGGCCTGCTGCCCAACACCGAGTGGCTGAAGGACACCGTGGCGCTGTCGCCGCGCGGCGAGATCGTCATCGACGACCGTGGCCAGACCAGTGTGCCCGGCGTGTTCGCCGCAGGTGATTGCACGACGGTACCCTACAAGCAGATCATCATCGCCATGGGCGCCGGCTCGACCGCCGCACTGAGCGCGTTCGATCATCTGATCCGCTCGTCGGTGAGCAAGAGCAGCGGAGCCGTTGCCGAAGCTGCCTGATCCACTGCTCCCGGGTTGCCGGGAGCATTGTCAGCTGCGGGGTGACCACGCCGCCAGCCGGTCCGTTATCCCTGGGATGTGAGGATGAATCTACGCGATCTGAAGTACCTGGTAGCCCTGGCCGACCACAAGCATTTCGGTCGGGCTGCCGCGTCGTGCTTCGTCAGCCAGCCCACGTTGTCCACCCAGATCCGCAAGCTGGAAGAAGAGCTGGGCCTGCCGCTGGTCGAGCGGGCCCCCCGCAAGGTGATGCTGACCCCGGCCGGCCAGGAAGCCGCTGCACGGGCGCGGGTGATCGTGTCCGAGGTGGAGCAGCTGAAGGAAGCGGCACGGCGCAGCCGCGATCCGGAAGCCGGCACGGTGCGCCTGGGAATCTTCCCGACCCTGGGCCCGTACCTGTTGCCGCATGTGATCCCGCGCATCCGCGAACGTTTCCCGGAACTGGAACTGCTGCTGGTCGAAGAGAAGAGCGATGTGCTGCTGGAGCGCCTGCGCGAAGGCAAGCTCGATGCCGCGCTGCTGGCACTGCCGGTGATCGACGACCAGCTGCACGCCGAGTTCCTGTTCGAGGAGCCGTTCCTGTTGGCCGTCTCCGGTCGCCATCCGCTCGCCCAGCGCGCCCATCTGGATGTGCAGGAACTGGCCACGCAGAAGCTGTTGCTGCTGGAAGACGGCCATTGCCTGCGCGACCAGGCGCTGGAAGTGTGCCGGCTGTTCGGCGCCAACGAGAAATCCGAGTTCCGCGCCACCAGCCTGGAAACATTGCGGCAGATGGTCGCCGCCGATGTCGGCATCACATTGCTGCCAAGCCTGTCGGTGCAGCCCCCCGTCCCGCGCTCGAACAACATCCGCCTGCTCGATTTCATCGGTGAGGGCCGGCCCAGCCGCCGTATTGCGATGGTCTGGCGCCGCAGCTCGGCGATGAACGACTTCCTGATGGAGCTGGCCAGCCAGTTCAAGCGCCTGCCGCATGCGCTGTTCACGCTGGAAGCCGCCAATGGCACGGCCGCCGATCCGGCCAGCCTTTCCGGCCCCGCGCTGAACGGCTGACGGCCCCGCGTCCCCGCCCCCGAGCGGCGGGAGTCGATTCCGGTCGCATTTGTCCCCACAATACAGACAGGCGGCGCCAGCAGGCGCCGCCTTTTGCATGGTTTTCAACCAAGGAGTTTTACATGAACACCGCCAGCGGCCTGCCGCCGTCGATCACTGTCTCAACCTTCGACATGGACCGCCTGGAGGCCATGCTCGAAGCCCCTGCGCTGAGCCAGACGCCTGCCGCGCTCGCGCTTGCCGAAGAACTCAACCGGGCCACCGTGCTGGCGCCGGACCAGATTCCCGAAGGCATCGTCATGATGCATTCCCGCGTGGAGTGCGAAGATGGGGTCTCAGGCGAGAAGCACGTCCTGACCCTGGTCTTCCCCCGCGAAGCCAACGTCGATGAAGGCAAGGTTTCCGTGCTGGCCCCGGTCGGCAGTGCCCTGCTCGGCCTGTCGGTCGGCCAGAGCATCGACTGGACTGCACCCGGTGGTCGCAAGCTGCGCCTGCGCGTGACCGCAGTGCACAACGACCGTCCCTGATCTCCGCTGCGCACTGCGCGCGATCCGATTCCCCGTACCAGGAGCCGTAATGAGTACCTCGTCCAAACTGTCCCAGCTGCGCGAACTGTCCGTGGTCGTTGCCGATACCGGTGACTACGAGGCGATCAAGCGCCTGCAGCCGGTGGACTGCACCACCAACCCGACCCTGGTGAAGAAGGCACTGGACCTGCCGGTCTATGCCGATCTGATCGAGCGCGAACTGGCCTGGGGCCGTCAGCAGAGCGGCGACCGCGAGGCCGTGGTGCATGCGGTGGCCGATCGGCTGACCATCGGCGTCGGCGCGCTGCTCAGCACGCTGGTGCCGGGCCGCGTGTCCACCGAGGTGGATGCTGACCAGGCGTACGACACCGCCGCCACCGTGGCCAAGGCCCGCCAGTTCATCCAGATGTACGCCGATGCCGGCGTACCGCGCGAGAAGATCCTGATCAAGATCGCGGCGACCTGGGAAGGCGTGGAAGCGGCGCGGATCCTGCAGGCCGAGGGCATCGACTGCAACCTGACGCTGATCTTCAACCCGACCCAGGCGCTGGCCTGCAGCGAAGCGGGCGCGTTCCTGATCTCGCCGTTCGTCGGCCGCATCCTTGACTGGTACGTGGCCAACGGCCAGACCCCGGCCAACATCGATGAGGACCCGGGCGTGAAGTTCGTGCGCAGCGTGTATGCGGAGTTCAAGCGCCGTGGTTCGCCGACCGTGGTGATGGGCGCCTCGTTCCGTTCCACCGCACAGATCGAGGCGCTGGCCGGCTGCGACCGCCTGACCATTTCGCCGGATCTGCTGGAGAAGCTGGACGCCGATCACGGCGAGCTGCCGCGCAAGCTGGTGCCCGGTGAGGGTAACGGCGTGGCGGTGACCCCGATCGATGCGGCGACGTTTGCGGCGGATCTGGCTGCCGATCCGATGGCGACCGAGAAGCTGGCGACCGGTATCGAGGCGTTCGCCAAGGATCTGGAAGCGCTGCGCGAGCGGATCCGCGCGGCGCTGTAAGGGTTCCAGCCAACGGCTGAGCCCCTCGTGGCGGGGGCTCGGTCGCGAAAGGCGGGTCATGCGTTTGGCAGGGTGGGTAGGCCGTGCAGGGGACGCTGCAAGTACGTCCCTGTAAGCTCGGTCGCCGCATCCATGCGGCTCACGCCCCTGCACAGCCTACCCACCCGGCCTTCGACAGTTTCCTGTGGCTGCCCGCCACGGAAGGAAGAAGGAAGAGCAACAGCGGGTCGCGCGCTTCGCTTGCTCGGAGCGGAGCATGGCTCCGCTCTACAAAAGACACCGCAGGATCAAACAAAAAGGACGCGGCGAAGGCCGCGTCCTTCTTGTTTTCCTTCAGTTCGTCAGTAACCCACGCTCTTGCCCACCGTCACCGGGAAACTGTCGGAGGTGGGGTGGTGTGGGTTGGCAGGACCGTTGGCGCCATGGATGGCGCCATCGAGCCCCCATGGATGGGTTCACGGCGTGTCCTGCCGACCCACACCGCCCCGCCCTACTCACAGCAACCCAGAGCCGCTTTGGCTTTGGCTCTGGCTTTTGCTTCGGCAGTTGCTTTCCGCTTCTGCCCGCCGCAGGCGGACCACCGCGCGTCAGCGCGGCGCCTCCACATCCAGCCCGATCGGGCAGCTCACCCCGGTGCCGCCGATGCCGCAGTAACCGTTCGGGTTCTTCGCTAGGTACTGCTGGTGATAGTCCTCGGCGTAGTAGTACTCCGGCGCCGGGAACACGATCTCAGTGGTGATCGGGCCATAGCCGGCCGCGTCCAGCTGCGCCTGGTACGTCTCGCGGCTGGCCAGCGCAGCGGCGTACTGCGTTTCGTCGGTGGCATGGATCGCCGAACGGTACTGGGTGCCGGTGTCGTTGCCCTGGCGCATGCCCTGGGTCGGGTCGTGGCTTTCCCAGAACAGCTGCAGCAGCCGTTCCAGGCTCACCACCTTCGGATCGAACACCACCTGCACCACTTCGGTGTGGCCGGTGAGGCCGGAGCAGACTTCTTCATAGGTGGGATTCGGCGTGACGCCGCCGGCATAGCCGACCGACGTGCTGTACACGCCCGGCTCCGACCAGAATTTGCGCTCGGCTCCCCAGAAGCAGCCAAGCGCGAAACGGATCTGCTGCAGGCCGGCAAAGCGGTCCTTCAGCGGGTGACTGTTCACGAAGTGCTGGTTGCTGTGCAGCGGCAGTGGCTGATCACGCCCTGGCAGCGCCTCTTCCGGGCGCGGCAGGCGCTGCTTGAAGGCGCCGATGCCCAGGATGCCCTGTCCGATTCCCAACATGATGCGCTCCTACGCCGGAAGGCCGGCAATGTCGTCTGCATCGGAAATGGGGGCGTCGGCGGCGTGGCCCAAGTCCAGGCCGGCAACGATGCCTTCAGCCTCGGCCCGCGCGGCGTCGGGGATGCCGACCCTCAGTACACCAAACAGCGGCAGCTCGCCCATGCCCCCCAGCAGCTGCTCGCCGAACACGAAGGCAGGAATGCCGGCATCTTCCAGCGCGTGCTTCACCAGGTGGGCGTCGAACAGATTGTCGGCCTTGTACACGATGTGCATGGGGCGGCTCCACGGGAGAGGCCTCCAGCATACGCCCGGGCGCTGAATGCCGCCGCTGCGCTCGCCGGGCATGGCCCGGCGCTACCCCTGGCCCCCCCTGCGCCCGGTAGCGCGGGCGCAACCCCGGCAGCCCTTCCCCTTACGCGCTAGACTGTTGGTCTTTCTGCCCTTTTTCGCCCAGCCTCATGTCCGAGCACACCCCCGCCAGCCCCGAGACCCCCGCCGACAGCCACGAAAAGCGCGATTTCATCCGCCAGATCGTGCGCGAGGACCTGGCCAGCGGAAAGCACCAGGCGATCAAGACCCGGTTTCCGCCGGAGCCGAACGGCTACCTGCACATCGGCCATGCCAAGTCGATCTGCCTGAACTTCGGCATTGCCGGCGAGTTCAGCGGCGTATGCAACCTGCGCTTCGACGACACCAATCCGGCCAAGGAAGACCCGGAGTACGTGGCCGCCATCCAGGATGATGTCCGTTGGCTGGGGTTCGAGTGGAACGAGCTGCGCCACGCCTCCGATTACTTCCAGGCCTACTATCTCGCCGCCGAGAAGCTGATCGAGCAGGGCAAGGCCTATGTGTGTGACCTGTCGGCCGAGGAAGTGCGTGCCTACCGTGGCACCCTGACCGAGCCGGGCCGTCCCTCGCCGTGGCGCGACCGCAGTGTCCAGGAGAACCTCGACCTGTTCCGCCGCATGCGTGCCGGTGAATTCCCGGACGGTGCGCGCACCCTGCGCGCGAAGATCGACATGGCCAGCGGCAACATCAACCTGCGCGATCCGGCGCTGTACCGCATCAAGCATGTCGAGCACCAGAACACCGGCAATGCGTGGCCGATCTACCCGATGTACGACTTCGCGCATGCGCTGGGCGATTCGATCGAGGGCATCACCCACTCGCTGTGCACCCTGGAATTCGAGGACCATCGCCCGCTCTACGACTGGTGCGTGGACAACGTCGATTTCGCCCATGACGACGCACTGACCCAGCCGCTGGTCGATGCCGGCCTGCCGCGCGAAGCTGCCAAGCCGCGCCAGATCGAATTCTCGCGCCTGAACATCAACTACACGGTGATGAGCAAGCGCAAGCTGATGGCGCTGGTCACCGAGCAGCTGGTGGACGGCTGGGAGGACCCGCGCATGCCGACCCTGCAGGGACTGCGTCGCCGCGGCTACACCCCGGCGGCAATGCGCCTGTTCGCCGAACGCGTGGGCATCAGCAAGCAGAACTCGCTGATCGACTTCAGCGTGCTGGAAGGCGCGCTGCGCGAAGACCTCGATGGCGCCGCACCGCGCCGCATGGCCGTGGTCGACCCGCTCAAGCTGGTACTGACCAACCTGCCCGAAGGCCATGAAGAACAGCTCACCTTCAGCAACCATCCGAAGGACGAGAGCTTCGGCAGCCGTCAGGTGCCGTTCGCGCGCGAGGTCTGGATCGACCGCGAGGACTTCGCCGAAGTACCGCCGAAGGGCTGGAAGCGCCTGGTGCCGGGCGGCGAAGTGCGCCTGCGTGGTGCCGGCATCATCCGCTGCGATGAGGTGATCAAGGATGCCGACGGCACCATCACCGAGCTGCGCGGCTGGCTGGATCCGGAATCGCGCCCCGGCATGGAAGGGGCCAACCGCAAGGTCAAGGGCACCATTCACTGGGTCAGCGCCGTGCACGGCGTTCCGGCCGAGATCCGCCTGTACGACCGGCTGTTCTCGGTGCCGAACCCGGACGACGAGTCGGAAGGCAGGACCTACCGCGACTACCTCAATCCGGAATCGCGCCGCACCGTCACCGGCTATGTCGAGCCGGCCGCGGCCAGCGCCGCGCCGGAGCAGTCGTTCCAGTTCGAGCGCACCGGCTACTTCGTTGCCGACCGCCGCGACCACACCGAAGCCAAGCCGGTGTTCAACCGCAGCGTGACGCTGCGCGATACCTGGTCGGCCTGAAGACCTGCGCGGGCGCCCGCACGGCGCCCGCACGCCCACGACGATGGTCACCGCCCTGTCCGCCCTGCTCTGGTTCATCTCGCAGCATCCGCTGCTGACGTTCTTTGCAGCAATGGGGCTGGCCGCGCTGGTCTCGTGGTGGCGGCGTTCACCGGTCTACGCCATCGTGGTGTTTCCGCTGGCGATGCTCAACATCTTCCTCGGCAGCTTCCTCAACGCCACTTTCCTCAACGCGGTGGGCGAGCGCGGTGAAGCGGTGATCGTGAAGGCCGAGGAAACCAATTCCACGCTCAACGAACAGTACATCTGGCGCTACGAAGCGGTGTTGCGCACTTCCGAAGGTCGCGACGTGGAGGTGGTGTTCCACACCAACACCGCGTCGCTGTGGCCGCTGGAGAACGCGATCCGCATCCCGGCTCAGGACCAGCCGTTCGTGGTGAAGTACACGCCGGGCTTTCCGCGCAACTTCGTCATCCTCACCACCGAATCACCGCACGGCATCGCCCAGGCCCGTGCCAGCGCGCGCGAGCGGGTGGAGGTAGCCGCACGCAAGCTGCACTTCAGCCCGGGCAACGCCGATTTCCGCGCGGACTATCGCCGGGAACTGGATACCTGGCTGCGTGACCATGGCAACGATCCGCAGCAGCAGTCCGACGCACGGCGATATCGCGCAGAACGCGAAGCACTCGATCACTAGCACCCGGCCCGGCCTGGATGCTCCACCCGATCCATCCACAGGCCTGACATGACCACGACGTCCACCGCCCTCCTCCCGCTGCTGCAGCAGGTCCTGCAGGACGCTGGCATCGCCAGCCGCGTCGACGGCGGCGCGCTGGTGCTGGACAGCGGCCTGCGCCTGACCCCGCATGCGATGGCGGCACACGCGCGCGACAACGGTGGCTGGCAGACCTCCACGGTCATCGAGGCGCAGCACCCCACCCTGTTCGCCGATGGCCTGTTTGAGTACCAGCACGCCAACGGCGCCGATGAGCAGGCCTCGCTGCTGTCCGGCTTCCAGGCCTGGGTGCGGGTGGACCTGGCCACCCTGCAGACCGCAGTGGGCGCCGACGACGCGCAGGGCCTGCCGATGATGGGCCTGACCTATCCAGCAGGTGATGACGGCAAGGAACACGGGCGCACCGTCGTGCTGGGGCCGCTGGCCCACTACCGCGCGCAGGAGGTGGAGGTCGCCACATGCAGTGAGGACGACCACGGTTCCTGCCCCTGCTGCCTGTTCACCAGGAGCATGGACGCCTTCGACGAGCTGCTGAAAGCGCGCCAGTTCCTTGCCATCCGCCTGTTCGCCTCGCGCGATGCCGATGGCCTGTGCGAGGCCGATTGCCGGGTCAATGGCCACGACTTCGCCCCTGCCCTGCCATTGCTGCGCGCGTATGCCGCCAGTTGGCCGCAGGCCGGGCTGGAGTTCCGCAAGCAGTACGTGGTGATCCGCACCGGCTCACCCGGCTGACGCGCCCACACCCGGTACAGGCCGGTGCGGCTACACTGCGCGCCGGTTTCCCAAGCAACCGCACTTTTCCCATCCCACACGAGGCACCCCCGCGATGCTGTATGCGCAAGTCCACCTGACCCTTCCCGCCTGGATCCACGACCAGATCGACCTGGATCGTCGATATCCGGGCGATGAGGCCAAGGTCGCGCTGGCCATCGAGCTGTCGCGCCAGAACGTCGAGCACGCCAGCGGCGGCCCGTTCGGCGCCGTGGTGTTCGGTCCGGACGACAAGGTGATCGCCGCCGGCGTGAACCGGGTGATGCCGCATGCCACCTCGTTGGCACATGCCGAGAACATGGCCTACATGCTGGCCCAGCAGCGCCTGCAGACGCCGCGCCTGAATGCCGTGCTGTCGCCGGTCACCCTGGCCACCAGCTCGCAGCCGTGCTGCCAGTGTTACGGCGCTACGGTGTGGGCCGGCATCGACCGCCTGCTGATCGGCGCCAGTGCCGCCGATGTAGAGGAACTGACCCCGTTCGACGAAGGCCCGCTGCCGGCCGACTGGGTGGGCGAGCTCAACAAGCGTGGCATCGAGGTGGTGCAGGGCCTGAACCGCGACGCCGCACGCAGCGTGCTGCGCGCCTATGGGGAAAGCGATGGCGCCCGTTACTGAAACCGGCATCGGCCTGCTGTGCCTGTGCCGGCAGGGCTTCGAGCCGGAGCTGGCCGGCGAACTGCAGTTCCGCGCCGGTGAGGCAGGCTTCGCCGGCTACGCACGTACCCAGCGCAATGACGGCTATGTGTTGTTCATGTGCGACGAAGCGGCCGCGTTGGCACCGCGGTTGCCGTGGCGCGGCCTGATCTTCGCGCGGCAGAAGCTGGTGGTGCTGGCTGAACTGCCGCAGCTGGATCCGGCCGATCGCATCACGCCGATGCTGGAGGTGCTGGCCGATGCGCCACGCTTTGGTGATCTGTGGGTCGAACATCCGGATTCGGATGCCGGCAAGCCACTGTCCGGGCTCGCCCGTGCGTTCGGCAACGCGTTGCGCCCGGCGCTGCGCAAGGCCGGCAAGCTCAGCGACAAGCCCAATGCACGGCTGCCACGCCTGCACGTGGTGTTCGTGGACGGCACCCACGCCTTCATCTGCGTGGCCGACCCCGCCGACAGCGCACCGTGGGCACTGGGCATTCCGCGCCTGAAACTGCTGCCGGAGGCCCCCTCGCGTTCGGCGCTGAAGCTGGACGAAGCCCTGCTGACGCTGCTGGCGCCGGAAGAACGCGAGGCACTGGTGAAACCCGGCATGCGCGCGGCCGATCTGGGGGCGGCACCGGGCGGCTGGACCTGGGTGTTGACCCGCCAGCACATGCAGGTGCTGAGCATCGACAACGGCCCCCTGCGCCAGCACGTACTGGATACCGGCCTGGTCGAGCACCTGCGCGCGGATGGCTTCCATTGGCACCCGGAGCAGCCGCTGGACTGGATGGTGTGCGACATGGTCGAGCAACCGCGCCGCGTTGCCGAACGCATGGCCACCTGGTTCCGCGAAGGCTGGTGCAGGCATGCCATCTTCAATCTGAAACTGCCGATGAAGAAGCGCTGGGACGAGACCCGGCTGTGCCTGGACCTGTTCCAGGAGCAGGCTGGCACGTCTCTGGAAGTGCGTGCCAAGCAGCTCTATCACGACCGCGAAGAGATCACCGTGCTGGCGTCGCCGATGCGGTGATGCGCGGCAGGGTCATCGCCCGCACAGGATGCCCCGGGTACGCTTCCGTCAACGCCCGCCAGGAGTCCGTCATGTACCGTCCGCGTTTGCCCGTGCTGCTGGCTGCCCTGCTGGCCACGTCCCCCGTGCTGGCGCAGCAGCTGCCGCCCACACCCGCGCAGAGCCAACCGCTGGGTCCGACCGGCGGAGCCATCCGCCAGCAGCCCTTGAATGCCGGACGGGTCACCGGCAGTGTCGATATTCCGATGCCCGCAGGGGAGGCCCAGGTCACGGTGCGCTCGGTTGAACCCAGCAGCGTGACCGGCCAGTACCGCATCCACTTTGCCGCGCTGGATACCGACGGTGATGGCTTCATCAGCCGTGCGGAGGCCCAGGCCAATCCTGCACTGGCCGATGAGTTCACCGCGCTGGACAGCAAGCGCCGCGGCAAGCTGGATCGTGCCGACCTGGCCGGCTGGCTGATTGATTGATCCGGTTCACGGATCCCGCCGGGCATGGCCCGGCGCTACCGGCGGATCAACCGCCAAACGGGGTCGTCACACGCCGGCGGCGCGCTTCCAGAACGCCTGAACCAGCGGCGGCCACTTGCCGACGCAGCCCAGCGCGCGGCCACGGGCCAGGGTCAGGTGCATCTCGTCGTTGGAGAAGAGGCGGTTGATCGCATCGAAACTGTAGGCGGCCACCTGGTTGTCGCTGCGCCGCTCGCGGGCCCAGCGCTGCAGGCGCTGCGGCGACAGGCGCGGCTGGCCACGGCGCTCGGCTGAAGGCGCCAGCCATTGCCGCAGGGCAGCGACATCCCGCAGCCCCAGGTTCACGCCCTGCCCGGCCAGGGGGTGCACCACATGCGCGGCGTCGCCGAGTGCGAGCACGCGGCCGGCCACATAGTGGCGGGCCAGCTGGCGGCGCAGCGGGAACGCGGCGCGCGGCGACACCAGGCGCAGTTCGCCCAGCCGTGCGGCGAAGGCGCGGGTCAGTTCGCGATTGAATGCCTCCTCCTCCAGCGCCAGCACGCGCACCGCCTCTTCGTCAGGCAAGGTCCACACGATCGAGCTGCGGCGCTCGGCCACCGGCAGCAGCGCCAGCGGACCGGTCGGCAGGAAACGCTGCCAGGCCGTAGCCTGGTTGGGCAGCTCGCTGTCGACGTAGGCCACCACGCCACGTTGGTGATAGTCGTGGCGCACCACGTCGATGCCCGCCAGCTCGCGCAGCGTCGACTCGGCACCATCGGCGGCCACGGCGAGGGCCGCTTCCAGCCTGCGTCCGTCATCCAGGCGCAGTCGCACCCCCTCCTCGTCCTGCTCCAGCGCCTCCACCCGTGCCGGGCAATGCAGCTGCACCCCGGCCGCCGGCAGTGCCGCCCACAGGCGATCCTGCAACAGCCCGTTCTCGACGATGAAGCCCAGCTCGCGACGCCCCAGGCGGTCGGCGTCGAACAGCAGGTCCTCGCCTCCCGCGGCATCCCATACCTGCATGCGGCGATACGGCCAGGCCCGCGCCTGTACGATCGCAGGCCACACGCCGAGACGGTCCAGCAGCTGCACGTTGTCAGCCGCGAAGGCGAACACGCGCAGGTCCGGCTGCGATGCCTGCCAGGGCGCGGGCTCACGGCCCTCCACCAGGGCGACGGCCAGCCCCGCATCGGCCAGCGCCAGTGCACACGCGGCACCGACCACGCCGCCTCCCACGATGACCACGTCCAGGCGCGCGCGGCGGTTCATGCGGCTTCTCCGCGGCACAGTCGCGGCACGACGCCACGGAAACCCATCGCCCCGCCGACCAGCATCGACTGCACCGAACCGCGCTGCGCGGCCACCAGGCCGAGACTGCGCAACGGGCGCATCAACGGCGCAGGATTGCTGGTCAGGCGCGCCAGTCCTCCGGAGAACGCCACCGTCTGCTGGCGATCCTCTTCCCGACGGGCCACATACGCACGCAGCAGCGCATCACTGCCGGCATCGCCTGCATCGTCTTCCAGCAGTTCGGCCAGGGTCAGCGCATCGCGCAGGCCCAGGTTGAAGCCTTGCGCGCCCAACGGATGGATGGTCTGTGCGGCATTGCCGAGCAGCACCGCGCGCTCGCCTGCCAGGGCGCGCGCCAGCACCTGGATCAGCGGGTAGGCACTGCGCGGACCCGACTCCAGCAGACGCCCGGCACGCCAGCCGATGGCATGCTGCAGGCGCTGCAGCCACGCTGCGTCGTCCAGCGCCATCACCGCGTCGGCGTCTTCGCGCGCCACCCCATGCACCGTGCCGAAATGGCGGTCGCCACGCGGCAGCAGGGCCGTCGGGCCGGTATCGGTGAAGCGCTCCCAAGCCGTGCCGTCGGGCGCGCGCTGGCTGCGCACGCGGGCCACGAACAGGGTCTGCTGGAAATCGTGGCGGTCGACCTCGATGCCCAGCGCCTCCCGCACCGCACTGGCCGTGCCATCGGCACCGACCACCAGCCGTGCCAGCAGCGTGCGCTCGCCGGCGTCGTCGGCCACATGCACCTGGCGACAGCCCTCCACCACCCCGCCCAGGCCGAGGAAACGCATCGGCCGGTAACGCCGCAGCCGCGGCAGTTCCTGAAGGCGTGCCTCAAGCGCATGACCGAAGTCACGTGCGACCACCACCTGGCCGAACCACGGCCGGTTGTAATCGGCCGCATCGAGCTGCACCCGGCCAAAGTCACCGGCGCGGCTGACATGGATGCGACGGATCGGTCCCGGCGCCATCGCCAGCTTCTGCATCACCCCCAGCGCGGTCAGCGCGTTGACGGTGGCGGCGGCGAAACTGAGGTTGCGCTGGTCGAACACCGCCGGCAGTCCACCGGCAGGGCTGGCCTCGATCAGGCCCACGTCGCGGCCCAGGCGGTCCAGGGCGATGGCGAGGCTGGCACCCACCAGTCCGCCGCCGACGATCAGCACGTCATGTCGTTCACTCATGGCGTTCATGATACGCGCTCGCCCCGGCTGTACACCGAACGCGACGCTGCCTGCGCCAACCCGCGCGGCGGGCTAGAATGAAAGCTGAATCCGCTCCGGGCCCGCCGCCATGTCCGACACCGCCAATCGCGCCTTCGTCCTGTCCGTGCTCGTGCTGTTGCTGGCGGCGACCCGGGTCAACCACTTCGCGGCGATCCCCGATGCCTCCTGGGCGGTGTTCTTCATCGGCGGTTTCTACCTCGCGCGCTGGACGCGCTGGGCCTTTCCGCTGCTGATGCTGTTCGCGGTGCTGGTCGACTGGATCGTGATCCGCAGCGCGGGGCTGGATTTCTGGCAGCACTACTGCGTGTCGCCCGGCTACTGGCTGCTGCTGCCGGCGTACTTCTCGCTGTGGGCCGGCGGCATGCTGCTGGGCCACAACTACCGCGGCGCGCGCTGGCCGGTGCTGGCCAAGGGTGCGCTCCTGCTGGTGGCCTCGGTGGCGCTGTGCCACCTGCTTGCGCAGGGGGGCTTCTACTGGACCACCCGCAACGTAGCCGAGCCGACGCTGGCGGGCTGGGCGCAGAACTACGCACAGTGGTTCGGCCCCTACCTGCGGACCACGGCGATCTACGTGGCGCTGGCCGCCGCCCTGCAACTGGCCGTGGAGCAGGTGCTCAAGCTCCAGCAGGCCCGTCGCGACATCCGGCACTGAGCTGCGCCATGGGCCATCGCCTCTCGCGCATCTACACCCGCACCGGTGACGACGGCAGCACCGGACTGGGCGATGGCCAGCGCGTAGCCAAGGACGATGCCCGCGTCGCCTCCTACGGCACCGTCGACGAAGCCAACGCGGCGCTGGGCCTGCTGCTGGCCGCACCGCTTCCGGACGACGTGCGCGCGCTGGTGGTCCATCTGCAGCACCAGCTGTTCGACCTGGGCGCCGAGCTGTGCATCCCCGGCCATGCCGCGATCCATGCCGCCGATGTCTCGGCACTGGAACAGCAGCTGGACCACTACAACGCCACGCTGCCGATGCTGAAGGAGTTCATCCTGCCCGCCGGTGGCGAAGCCGCCGCACGCTGCCACCTGGCACGAACGATTGTCCGCCGCGCCGAGCGCGAGACGGTGACGCTGTCCCGCCATGAGAACGTGCGCAGCGAAGCGCTGCAGTATCTCAACCGGCTGTCGGACCTGCTGTTCGTGCTGGCCCGGGTGCTGGCCCGCGCCGATGGGCAGGGCGAGGCGCTCTGGCAGCCCCAGCACCGGCAGGGCTGAGTCCGTACGATGCTGGTCTTCACCCATCCGTCCTGCCTGCTGCACGATCCCGGTCCGGGCCATCCCGAATGCCCGCAACGGCTGCAGGGCGTGCTCGACGCCCTGCGCGGCGCATTCCCCGGCCAGCTGGACTGGCGCGAGGCCCCACCCGCCAAGTTCGGCGAGTTGAGCCGGGTCCACGACAGCGCCCTGCTCGACTTCGTGCTGCAACCGCAGACCGTGCCCCTGCGCCAGCTGGACATGGACACCTGGACCTCGCCCGGCTCGGCCAGCGCGGCGGTGCATGCTGCCGGTGCCGGTGTGGCCGCGGTGGATGCGGTGATGCTGGGCGCGGACCCGCTGGCGTTCTGCGCGGTGCGCCCGCCGGGTCACCATGCCACCAGCAGCACGGCCATGGGCTTCTGCCTGCTCAACAACATCGCCATCGCCGCAGCCTACGCGCGCGACCGCCACGGGCTGGAGCGGATCGCGGTGGTCGACTTCGACGTCCACCATGGCAACGGCACCCAGGACATCTTCCAGCACGACGCACGGGTGTCGTATTACAGCACCCACCAGGCCGGCCTGTTCCCCAACTCCGGCCTGCGCCGTGACCGTGGCGCGGGCAATCTGATGAACATCCTGCTGCCGCCGGGCAGTGGCGGATTCCGCTTCCGCAATGTCTGGGCCGACGAGATGCTGCCGGCCATCGACGACTTCCGCCCGCAGCTGATGCTGATCTCGGCAGGCTTCGACGCCCATCTGCGCGACCCCCAGGCGGATCTGATGCTGGAGACCGAGGATTTCGCCTGGATCACCCGCGAACTGCATGCGCTGGCGCGTCGCCACGCGGCCGGCCGGGTGGTGTCGATGCTGGAGGGCGGCTACGACCTGCAGGCCCTGGCCGAATGCAGCGTGGCCCACGTGCAGGCCCTGATGTCGCCGGCGGCGTCCCCCCCGGCTGGATGAACCCGAACCGGTGCGACCGGGCCGCCTTCATTGCCCCTATGCAAGGGATGGGGCAAGCTACCGTCCGTTTTCGCCCGAATCCGAACCGCGTGCGCCGAGCCCTCCGCCTGCTTCCCCTGCCTCTGAGCATCGCCGTCTGCCTGCCGGCGATGGCCGATGATAAGCCGCTCAACTGGGGCCTGTGCCCGGCAACCGACGTCATTCCCGCGTTCACCGACGCCCCGACCCCGGTTCCGGGCCAGGACAAGGCCGCCGCCAGCGCCGCGCGCGAGCAGCAGCCGACCGATATCGAGGGCGATCAGCTGCTGGGTACCACCACGGTGCCGCAGTACGAGGGCAACGTCGCCCTGCGTCGCGGCGACCAGTTCGTCGGCACCGACAAGCTCAGCTTCGACACCGAGTCCGGCAACTACATCGCCGATGGCAATGTCCGCTACCAGGACGCGTCGATCCGCATGGTCGCCAAGCGCGCCGAGGGCAACCAGGAAAGCGACACCCACAAGATCACCGACATCCAGTACCAGCTGGTGTCCCGCCGTGGCAACGGCGACGCCGAATCGGTCGACCTGCAGGGCGCGGTCGGGCAGATGCACCGCTCCACCTACACCACCTGCGACCCGTCGCAGCCGGTGTGGAAGCTGTCGGCGCCGCAGATCGAAGTGGACAACGACGAGGGCTTCGGCACGGCGCGCAATGCCGTGCTGCGCATTGGCAAGGTGCCGGTGCTGTGGGCACCGTACTTCAAGTTCCCGATCGACGACCGGCGCAAGACCGGCCTGCTGTTCCCGCAGCTGGGCATGTCCGGGCGCAACGGGTTCGACTACACCCAGCCGATCTACCTGAATCTGGCACCGAACTACGACGACACGCTGATGCCGCGCTACATGAGCCGGCGCGGCCTGATGCTCGACAACGAGTTCCGCTACCTCTACAACGGCGGCCGCGGCGAACTGCTGACCGCCTACATCCCCAACGACAAGCTGCGCGACCGCGATCGCGGCCGTGTCATGTTCAGCGGCTACCACAACGTGGACAGCCACTGGCAGGCACGTGCCAACCTGGCCTGGGTCAGCGACGAGCGCTACGTCGAGGACTTCGCCAACCGCCTGGTGGGCGTGACCGCCTCGAACCTGCAGAGCACCGTTGGCCTGTACGGCACCGGCCAGAACTGGACGGCCGGAATCATGGCCGACCGCTGGCAGCTGACCGACTACACGCTCAACGAGAGCGCGCTGGCCTACAACCGCCAGCCGCGCCTGTACTTCAACTGGGACAAGCCGGTCCTGTCGTGGCTGGAAACCGGCGTGTACGCCGAAGCCGTGCGCTTCACCCATGAAGACATCAACTTCAAGTACGGCCCCGAGGCCGGACCGGACCTCGAGTACACCCGTACCGGCCAGACCCAGCGGATGTACGGCGGCGCACGCCTGGACCTGAAACCCTATGTGTCGCTGCCGTTCAGCGGTGCGGCCTGGTACGTGACCCCGACCCTGGCCTACCGCTACACCGCCTACGACCTGGACCGGCAGCTGGCCGACAGCATCCGCCGCAACGTGCTGGTTTCACAGGGCGTTGATCCGGCCACCGCTACCCCCGAGCAGCTGCGCGGCAACACCTCGCCCAGCCGCAGCCTGCCGATCGGCAGCATCGATGCCGGCCTGTTCTTCGACCGCGAGACCACCATCGGCGGCCGCTCGTTCCTGCACACCCTGGAACCGCGCCTGTTCTACCTGCGCACGCCCTACCGCAACCAGGACGAGCTGCCGATCTTCGATACCCGCGACTTCACCTTCAGCTGGGGCCAGCTGTTCCGCGACTCGCGCTATACCGGCGCCGACCGCCAGAACGACGCCAACCAGCTGACCATGGCGCTGGGCACCCGCTTCATCGACCAGACCACCGGCCGCGAGCGGTTCTCGGCGGCCATCGGCCAGATCCAGTACTTCGACGAATCGCGGGTGACCGCCGTGCCGGGTGGCCCGCCGGTGGAAAAGGGCAAGTCGGCCTGGATCGCCGATGCCAACTACATGGTCAACGACCGCTGGACCCTCAGCGCGACCTACCAGTGGGACCCCAAATACAAGCGTGAGGACCTGGCCAGCTTCCGCGCCCGTTACCTGATGCCCAACGATGGCGTGGTCAACCTGACCTACCGCCACCGCATCAACCCGGACGGCACCGACCTGCTGAAGCAGGCCGACCTGTCGTTCCTGTACCCGCTGAACCCCCGCTGGAGCCTGGTCGGCCGCTACTACTACTCGCTGGAAGACAAGAAGCCGCTGGAAATCATCGGTGGCGTCCAGTGGGACAGCTGCTGTCTGGCCGTGCGCGCGGTGGCCCGCCGCTACGTGCGCAACCGCGAGGGCGAGCTGAACAATTCCATCCAGCTGGAGTTCGTGCTGAAGGGCCTCAGCTCCCTGGGCCAGGACACGGACCGCACCCTGCGCCGTGCTATCCTCGGCTACAACCGCGACGACCTCTATCTCGTGCCCCCCAGCAATACCGGGACGACCCGGGACGACTACGATCCGAATCTGATCCCATGACCAAGCGCTTCCCCGTTCTTCTCGCCTCGCTGCTGGCGGTGTCCAGCGTGTCCGCCCCCCTGCAGGTACTTGCCCAGGAGGCGCAGCCGCTGGACCGCATCGCCGCTGTCGTCGATGAGGACGTGATCCTGCAGAGCGAACTCCAGCGCGCCATCGCCAACATCAAGGCGCAGTACGCCGGCCGCGAGGCCCAGCTGCCGCCGGATGACGTACTCAGCCGGCAGGTGCTCGAGCGCCTGGTGCTGGTCAAGCTGCAGGTGGCCCGTGCGCAGGGCAGCGGCATCCGCGTCAGCGACCAGGAGCTGAACCAGGCGATGAATGCCATCGCCCAGCAGAATGGTTCCAATCTGGACGCGCTGCGCCAACGCCTGGCAAGTGACGGCATCGATTTCAACGACTTCCGCGCCTCGGTGCGTGACGAGATCACCGTGCAGCGCCTGCGCCAGAGCTTCGCGCAGAGCCGCATCAGCGTCAGCGAGGGCGAAGTCGATGCCGCGTTGAAGCAGCAGGCCACCGCCGGCAACCAGTACCACCTGGCGCACATCCTGATCGCCCTGCCCGACGGCGCCAATGCCGAGCAGATCGCCACCGGCCAGAAGAAGGCCGACGGCGTGAAGGCCCTGCTGGACAAGGGTGAGCTGGACTTCAATGCCGCCGCCGTACGTTACTCGGACAGCCCCAATGCACTGGAAGGCGGCGACCTGGGCTGGCGCAGCATGGACGAGATCCCGGCCGCGTTCGCGCAGCTGATGGAAAAGATGAATGCCGGTGACGTGGTTGGCCCGATCCGTGGTCCGAGCGGCTTCCAGCTGCTGAAGCTGGTGGAAGTGCGCGATTCCAGCGCCGCCGCCGGCACCCATACCGTCACCGAGTTCCACGGCCGCCACATCCTGGTGCGCGTGGACGACAACCAGACCGATGCGGCCGCCAAGGCCAAGATCGACACCCTGCGTGCCCGCATTGCCGGCGGCGCCGACTTCCAGACGGTGGCCAGGGAGTCGTCCGAGGACAACAACAGCAAGGGCCAGGGCGGCGATCTGGGCTGGTTCCCGGCCGATGCGTTCGGTCCGGCCTTCGGCCAGCAGGTCCAGAGCGTGCAGGACGGCGGTGTCAGCCAGCCGTTCCGCACCGACGCCGGTTGGCACATCGTGCAGCGCGTGGCGACCCGCCAGACCGACGTGACCAACGACAACCAGCGTGCGCAGGTCCGCGAAACCATCGGCCGCCGCAAGCTGGAAGACGAATACAACCGTTTCCTGCAGGAGCTGCGTGGCGAAGCCTACGTCAGCTTCCGCAGCGGTGACCGCGCGGAAAACACCGCGACGCCGCCGCAGTCCTGACCGATGCGCCCCGAGCTCGCTCTGGTACCGGGCGAGCCCGCCGGGATCGGCCCGGAGCTGTGCATCCGCCTGATCCAGCAGCCGCGCGATGATTGCCGGCTGCTGGCTTTCGCCGACCCGGATACCCTGCGCGCAGCCGCCGCCGCGCTGGACCTGCCCCTGCAACTGCTGCCCGAGGAAGCGGAAGCCCGCTTCCCGGGCGACCTGCGTCTGCGCGTCGTGGCCAATGCCGTCCCGAGCCGCTTCGGCCACGCCGATCCGGCCAATGCCGGCGCGGTCATCGGCGCCCTGCTCGGCGCCGGCCAGGCCTGCCTGTCGGGCGAACTGCACGGCGTGGTCACCGGCCCGGTGCACAAGGCGGTCATCAACGAGGGCGGCATCGCCTACAGCGGCACCACCGAACTGCTGGCCGACCAGGCCGGGGTGAAGGTGGTGATGATGCTGGCCAATCACATCGTGCGCGTGGCCCTGGCCACCACCCACCTGCCGCTGCGTGAGGTCGCCGATGCGATCACCGCACCCGGCCTGGAGCACACCCTGCGCACCGTGCACGCCGCGCTGCGCCGCGAGTTCGGGCTGGCATCGCCGCGCATCGCCGTGCTCGGCCTGAACCCGCACGCCGGTGAAGACGGTCACCTCGGCCGCGAGGAACTGGATCTGGTCATCCCGCTGCTGCAGCGCCTGCGCGCTGAAGGCATGGATCTGGTCGGGCCGCTGCCGGCCGACACCGCGTTCCTGCCAGGCAAGCTGGCAGGTTTCGATACGGTCCTGGCCATGTACCACGACCAGGGCCTGCCGGTGCTGAAGTACTCCGGCTTCGAGCAGGCCGTGAACCTGACCCTGGGCCTGCCCTACCCGCGCGTCGCTGTCGATCACGGTACCGCGCTGGACCTGGCCGGCCGCGGCATTGCCGATCCATCCAGCCTGCAGGCGGCAACGACGCTGTGTGCGCAGCTTGCGCGGCAACGTACACTGAGCGCATGAATTCCCCGCATTCCCCCTCCGGCCCGGTGTTCACCGCCCCGGCCAAGAAGCAGCTTGGCCAGCATTTCCTGGCCGATCGCCACTACATCGACAAGATCGTGATGGCGGTCAATCCCAAGGACGGTGACCGCCTGGTCGAAATCGGCCCCGGCCAGGGAGCGATCACGCTGCCGCTGCTGCGCGTGCATCCGACACTGACGGTGATCGAGTTCGACCGCGACCTGATCGCGCCGCTGACCGCCGCCGCCGAGCCGCTGGGCGAGCTGACCATCGTCCACCGCGACGTGCTGCGCGTGGACTTCACCGAACTGGCGGCCGGACAGCCGATCCGTCTGGTCGGCAACCTGCCGTACAACATCTCCTCGCCTATCCTGTTCCATGCGCTCGAGCATGCCGCCGTGGTCCGCGACATGCACTTCATGCTGCAGAAGGAAGTGGTCGACCGCATGGCAGCCGGCCCCGGCAGCAAGGTCTACGGCCGCCTCAGCGTGATGCTGCAGGCCTACTGCACCGTCACCTCGCTGTTCGTGGTGCCGCCGGGTGCGTTCCGGCCACCGCCGAAGGTCGATTCGGCCGTGGTGCGGCTGGTGCCGCATGATCCGGCCACGGTCGGCATCCGTGACCACGCCCGCTTCGCCGAAGTGGTCAAGGCCGCCTTCGGCCAGCGCCGCAAGACCCTGCGCAACGCACTGAACAACGTGGTGTCGGCCGACCAGTTCGCCGCTGCCGGCGTGCGCCCCGATGCCCGTGCCGAACAGCTGGACGTGGCCGAATTCATCGCCTTGGCCAATGCCTCCTGATTACACTGCCGGTATGGAAGACGCTGACGTTTACGCCATTTCCGTCGAGGTCGCACCGCGATTCCTCGATGACCAGTCCGTGCCGGAAGACGGCCGCTATGCGTTCGCCTATACGATCCGCATCCACAACCAGGGCCGGGTGGCCGCGCGGCTGGTCGCGCGCCACTGGCGCATCACCGATGCCAACGGCCGCGTCGAGCACGTCGATGGCGAAGGCGTGATCGGTGAGCAGCCGCGGCTGCGTCCCGGTGAAGACTTCCACTACACGTCCGGTGTCATGCTGGCGACCGATCACGGGACCATGCAGGGCCACTACGACATGGTCGCCGATGACGGCACCGAATTCGCCGCCCCGGTCGCACCGTTCGTGCTGGCCATTCCACGTACCCTGCACTGACACGGAGGCCGGACGATGAGTGTGTGGGCGATCGGCGACCTGCAGGGCTGCTATGACGTGACCCAGCGACTGCTGGAGAAACTCCGCTTCGACCCCGCGCAGGACACCCTGTGGTTCTGCGGCGACCTGGTCAACCGCGGTGGTCAATCCCTGGAAACGCTGCGGCTGGTGCATTCGCTGCGCCAGCACAGCGTGGTCGTGCTGGGCAATCACGATCTTTCGCTGCTGGCGGTCGGTGCACGCACCGAGGAAGAGCAGCGCAAGGTCAATCCGGACCTGCTGCGCATCGTGCAGGCCGAGGACCGCGACGAACTGCTGGACTGGCTGCGCCTGCAGAAGCTGGTGCATGTGGACCGCGAGATGGGCTGGATGATGGTGCACGCCGGCCTTGCGCCGAAATGGACCACGCAGATGGCCGAAAAGCATGCGGCCGAAGTCGAAGTGCAACTGCACGGCGCGAGCTACCGCAAGCTGTTCCGCAACATGTATGGCGACAAGCCAAGCTGGGCACCGAACCTGTCCGGCTACGACCGTTCGCGGGCGATCATCAACGTGCTCACCCGCATGCGCTACTGCACTCCGCGCGGACGCATCGGCATCGAGGACAAGGGCACGCCGGGCACGCAGGAACAGGGACTGTATCCGTGGTTTGAAGTGCCCGGCCGGGTCGAGCGCGACCTGAAGGTCGTATGCGGCCATTGGTCGGCGCTGGGCCTGACCATCACCCAGGGCGTGCACGCGATCGATACCGGCGCGGTATGGGGCGGCAAGCTGACCGCGATCCAGCTCGATACCGATGAGCTGCGCGTGGTGCAGGTGCCCGGCCGCGATGTACCTGCTCCGGTTCCGAATGCCCGGCCGCCGGCGCGACCGGCCCACGAGCGGTCTACCGCTGCGGCACAGGGCAAGGAACAGGGCGGCGGAAACACCGCTGCCAACCCGGGCAACCGCGGCCCACGTCGCCGCCGTCGGCGCGGTGGTGGTGGTGGTGGCGGTACGGGTGGCGGCAACAGCACCGGCACACCGCCGCAGGGCTGAGCCCTCAGGGAGCCGAGCATGGCTCGGCTCTACAGGTGCGGGGATCAGCGGCGCACGTAATGCACGAAGCGGAACGCATAGACGTGGCGTTCGTCGGCCGGATGCGGCTCACTGCTTGTTTCCCGCCACAGCTGCGGGTCCACCTGCGGGAAATGGGTGTCGGCCGGCACTTCGGCATCGACCCAGGTCAGGTACAGGTCACTGGCCTGGTCCAGCAGCTGGCGGAAGATCTCGCCGCCTCCGATGACACACAGCTCACTGGCCCCCTCGCCTTCGGCGATCGCCTTCGCTTCGTCCAGCGAGGCCACCGCGCGCATGCCCTCGAACGGCACCTGACCGCTGCGGGTCAGCACCAGGTTGGTCCGCCCCGGCAGCACGCGGCCGATCGACTCGGCCGTCCTGCGCCCCATCAGGATCGGCTTGCCCAGGGTGAGCGCCTTGAAGTGCTTGAAGTCATCCGGCAGGTGCCAGGGCATGGCATTGCCCTGGCCAATGCCACGGTTGCGATCCAGCGCCACGACCATCGAAAGCTTCATCGCGCTCACACCGCCACCGGCGCCTTGATCGCCGGATGTGGATCGTATCCGTCGATGCGGATGTCGTCGAACTGGAAGCCGAACAGATCGGTCACCTCCGGGTTCAACCACAGCTTCGGCAGCGCTCGCGGCGAGCGCGAGAGCTGCTCGCGGGCCTGCTCGAAATGGTTGGAGTACAGGTGCGCATCGCCCAGCGTATGCACGAAGTCGCCCACGCCCAGGCCGGTGGCCTGCGCAACCATATGGGTCAGCAGCGCATAGCTGGCGATGTTGAACGGCACGCCGAGGAAGATGTCGCCGCTGCGCTGGTATAACTGGCAACTGAGCCTGCCATCGGCCACGTAGAACTGGAACAGGTTGTGGCAGGGCATCAGCGCCATCTGCGAGAGCTCGCCCACGTTCCAGGCGCTGACCACCAGCCGCCGCGAATCGGGGTTGCGCTTGATCTCGTCCACCAGCCACTGCATCTGGTCGATCTCGCGACCATCGGCGGTGGCCCAGCTGCGCCACTGCTTGCCGTACACCGGGCCAAGATCACCGTTGCCGTCGGCCCATTCGTCCCAGATCCGTACCTGGTTGTCCTTCAGGTAGCCGATGTTGGTATCGCCTTTCAGGAACCACAGCAGCTCGTGGATGATCGAGCGCAGGTGCAGTTTCTTGGTGGTGACCAGCGGGAAACCTTCGTTGAGGTCGAAGCGCATCTGCCAGCCGAACACGCTGCGGGTGCCGGTACCGGTGCGGTCGCTCTTCTCCGTCCCGTGCTCCAGCACGTGCGAGAGCAGGTCCAGGTAGGCCTTCATGCCTTGCCCTCCACCGCCAGCGGCTGCGGCTGCAGTACCGGTGCGCGGCGCGACATCGCCAGCAGCACCAGGCCCAGCGCGATCAGCGGCAGGCTGAGGATCTGGCCGCGGGTGAGCCAGTCGAACGCTACGTAGATGCCGTTGTCGGGCATGCGCACGAATTCCACCGCGAAGCGGAAGACACCGTACATCAGCGCGAACAGCCCCCCCACCAGATAGCGATGGCGTGGCTTGGCCGACACCGCCCACAGCACCACGAACATCACCAGCCCCTCCAGGAAGGCTTCATACAGCTGCGAGGGGTGGCGTGCGTACTGGTTCAGCGCGCCGGTCGCGAACTGCGCCTGCAGGGTCGCGTGGTCAAGCTGGTTCAGCGGCGCCGGCAGGCCGGACGGAAACACCACGCCCCAGCTGCCGTCGGTGTACTTGCCCCACAGCTCTGCGCCGATGAAGTTGCCGATGCGGCCAAAACCCAGGCCCAGCGGCACCAGCGGCGCCATGAAGTCCATGGTGTCGAAGAAGTGCAGCCTGTGCCTGCGCGACCACCACCAGCAGGCGCCGAGCACGCCCAGCAGGCCACCGTGGAAGCTCATGCCGCCGTCCCATACCTTGAACAGCAGCAGCGGGTTGTGCAGGAAATCGCCCAGCGCGTAGAACAGCATGTAGCCGATGCGCCCGCCCAGCAC
The DNA here is from genome assembly GCF_039674705.1 of Stenotrophomonas sp. TWI169. Lineage (NCBI taxonomy): Bacteria > Pseudomonadati > Pseudomonadota > Gammaproteobacteria > Lysobacterales > Lysobacteraceae > Stenotrophomonas > Stenotrophomonas sp. TWI169. The sequence goes on from NZ_JBDJOB010000009.1 coordinate 114,031, forward strand.
GACGCCCAGCATGGCGTAGAACAGCAGGTCGGAGAATCCGTTGGCATCGACGCCGGGCAGGCGCCCGGCGGCGATCCGGCGACGACCGAGCAGCCAGGCGGCGGTGAAACCCAGCAGGTACATGATGCCGTACCAATGCACCTTGATCGGCCCCAGCGAGAGGGCGATGGGGTCGATGTCGTGGAAATAGATCATGGAAGACGCCTGGCAGGAGTACGGGTATTTTAGCGCCCCGACCCGGCCCGGGACCGGGGCTCAGCCCAGGATCTGCGGCGCATTCGGGAGCGCGTCATCCTCCGACCGCGTCGAGGCCGGAAAGTGCCCTTCCACCAGGCTGGACACTTCGTCGATCGCATCGCGCAGCGCATCCACCGGACTGGCGCCGCGCAGGCCTTCGCGCAGGTGGGTGCACACCCGCTGCCACTGCGCCGCGCTGACCCGGTCGCTCAGGCCCCGGTCGGCGACGATCTCGATGGCATGGTCGGCCAACAGCAGGTAGATCAGTACGCCGTTGTTGTGCCGGGTATCCCAGGTGCGCAGGTGGGCGAACGCCTGCTCCGCCGCCTGGCGCGGCGTGATTCCGCGCCAGACCGCGTGCAGCGGCAGGTCGGCTTCGACAGCGAACATCACCTGGCCGCCGTGGCGCTGCTCACCGGCAGCGATGGCCGCGGTGATCGCCTGCAGCGTGGCGGGGGGAAACGCCCGTCGTACCGAGGGCGAGAACAGATGACGGCAAAGACGACGGATCATCACCAACCTCCCGAAGCACCACCGCCGCCGGAACGGCCGCCGCCGCCGCCCCAGCCGCCACCACCGCCGAAACCGCCGCCGCCCCCGAAACCACCACCGCCGCCCCAGCTGCCACCACCCCAGCCGCCGCCACCGGCAAAGCGGCCGGGATGGCCGGACAGCATCGCCACCACCAGCCCGACAACGCCGGCCAGGCCACTGGCCAGCAGGGTGGAGGTGAACAGGAAGGCAGCAACCGCCGCACCCGCACCTCCGAGCAGCCCGCGCACCGGCCGCGGCACCCGCGAGAACACGCCCCGCAGCACCGTGCCTGCGAACACGCCGATGAACAACGCCAGGATCCAGGTATCGCCACCGCCGTCGGCCTCCCGCCCGCGCTGGCCACTGACCGGCGCCGGCAGCGACTCGCCGTCGATCAGCCCGACCAGTACGGCGGTGGCATCGGTGATGCCGCCGGCGTAGTCGCCACTGCGGAAGCGTGGCACCAGATATTCCTGGATGACGCGGTTGGCGATGGCATCGGGGATGGCGCCTTCAAGACCATAGCCCGGCTCGATGCGCACGCGCCGGTCCTCCTTGGCCACCACCAGCAGCACACCGTCATCGACCCCTTTGCGTCCGATCTGCCACTGGTCGAACACGCGGGTGGTGTACTGGGCGATGTCCTCGGGCTGGGTGGTGGGCACCACCAGCACCTGCAGCTGGCTGCCCTTGCGCTGCTGCAGGTCCAATGCCTGCTGCACCAGCGCCTGCTTTTGCGCGGCGTCCAGCGTGCCGGTGGTGTCGACCACCGGCGAGTCCAGCGCGGGGATGGGCGCCAGCGACTGTGCGTGGCTGGCCAGCGGCAGCCACAGCAGCATGACCAGCAGTGCCGTCGCCAGACGCATGGCTCAATGGCCCGGCTGCGGTGCCGGCTGCTGCTGCGGCGCGTTGCCGAAATCGACGGCCGGTGCGTTGGAGATCTGCGCTTCGTTGTCCACGGTGAAGTTCGGCTTGGTCTTGTAGCCGAACAGCTTTGCGGTGATCACCTGCGGGAACGAGCGGATGTAGGTGTTGTAGTCCTGCACCTGCTGGATGTAACGACCACGCGCAACCGTGATCCGGTTTTCGGTGCCTTCCAGCTGGGCCTGCAGGTCGCGGAAGTTCTGGTCGGACTTCAGCACCGGATAGTTCTCGGTCACCACCAGCAGCCGCGACAGCGCGCTACCCAGTTCGCCCTGGGCCTGCTGGAACTGCTTGAGCGAGGCTTCGTCATCGGCGTTGACGTTGATCTGACCGACACGCGAGCGGGCGTTGGTGACTTCGGTCAGCACGCGCTCTTCCTGGCTGGCGAAGCCCTTCACGGTCTGTACCAGGTTGGGCACGAGGTCGGCACGGCGCTTGTACTGGTTGAGCACTTCGGACCAGCTGGCCTTGACCGCTTCATCCTTCTGCTGGATCGCGTTGTAGCCGCAGCCGGACAGCAGGGAGGCCAGCAGCATCAGGGGCAGGACACGGGTGAACAGGCGCATGGCGGAGGTTCCGGGTGGGCTTGGCGCCGAGCATGCCATGGTTCGGGTGAAAGACCGGCCATCGGGCGCCGCCCCCTCCGCGGTGGCCATGCTCATGGATCGCCTGAGTAGTCCGGGCGGGTGGGCATGGCGGGGGACGCCGTGAACCCGCCCCGGGCGGCTGCGCCGCCCCATCCTGGGCGCGGATACCCCCCCCCCCCCCACCCGCCCGGCCTCATACGGTTTCCTGCGCACCGCGGGAAGATCAAAAGAAAAAAATCAAAAGCAGAAGCCGGTTCTTCAGGCATTCGTGTCGACCAAGGTCGACACCTACCAGAGAGGAACGCCGTTGCGACAGATCGCGGGAATGGGCCGGGCCCCGCAGGGGTACTTACAGCGCCCCCCTCAACCGGACCCACCCCGCCAACCCACGGAATGCAGGCTTTTGCCGTTGACGTTGATTCGGCGGGTGCAGGGCTGCAAGCCCTGCCGGAATCCACCCCCCCTCAGCAGGCTTCAGCCACCGCAGTGCGGGGACGCCCCAACCATGCCAGCAGCAATCCCGCCGCCGCCAGCAGGCCACCCGCCACCGGAATGGCCGCATAGCCCAGGCCCGAGCTGATCACCGCACCGCCGAGCGCCGCACCCACGGCATTGCCGAGGTTGAACGCGCCCACGTTGATCGACGACGCCAGGCCCGGCGCCTCGGTGGCCGCTTCCATCACCCGGATCTGCAGCGGCGGCACGATGGCGAAAGTCGCCGCGCCGAACAGCAGTACCCCCAGCGCTGCGGTCACGGGATTCATGAAGGCCAGCGGCAGCACGAACATCAACACCGCCAGCGCCGCCAGCAGGATCCGCGTAGCGCCATCCAGCGACCAGTCGGCCATGCGCCCGCCGATGCCATTGCCGATGGTGAAACCGATACCGATCAGCGCCAGTGACATCGCGATGAAGGCATTGGAGGCACCGGTCAGCTCGGTCAGCACCGGCGCCACGTAGGTGTACAGGGTGAACATCGCACCGGCGCCCAGCACCGTGGTGGCCATGGCCAGCAGCACCTGCGGCTGCAGGATCGCCTTCAGTTCACGGCGCACGTCCGGGCGCGGACCCGGTGCCGAGGCCGGCAGGGCCAGGCCGAGCGCGATGATCGCCACCACGCCCAGCACTGCGGTGCCGGCGAAGGACAGGCGCCAGCCCAGCTGCTGGCCAACCCAGGTTGCCAGCGGCACGCCGCCGATGTTGGCGATGGTCAGGCCCATGAACATCGTGGCCACCGCCGCCGCCTGCTTGTCCTTCGGTACCAGGCTGGCGGCGACCACCGCACCGATACCGAAGAAGGCACCGTGGTTGAGGCTGGTGACCAGCCGCGACAACAGCAGCAGGCCATAGTTCGGCGCCAGCGCCGACAGCAGGTTGCCGACCACGAAGATCGACATCAGCAGCATCAGCGCGGTGCGCTTGCCGAAGCGTCCCATCAGCAGCGTCATCACCGGCGCGCCCAGCATCACGCCCATGGCGTAGGCCGTGATCAGCATGCCGGCGGTGGGAATGCCAACCCCTACGCCGTCGGCGATGACCGGCAGCAGGCCCATCGGGGCGAACTCGGTGGTGCCGATGGCGAAGGCGCCGACGGCAAGCGCCAGCAATGCGGCTCTGGACTTCATGGGGGACTTCCTGGGGGGCGGGAATCGGGAGCGCGTAGCCTGCGCGCTTTGCCGCACCGGATTAAGCCTTGTCCGGGGAAAACACTGTTGATGCGGGTTCACAAGTGAAGGTGTACGCCGGCATTGCAGGCAAAAGCCCCCGCCGGGCATGGCCCGGCGTTGCCCGAGGCGTGGCGTACCCCGTTAGCGCCGGGCTATGCCCGGCGGACGCGGTAGCCCGCAAAGCAGAACCCCCGGCCGGGCCGGGGGTTCGAGGTCATACGCTTTACCAGTCGCCGGCACCCGGCACGTGGTGGTCGCGCGCGCGACGGCGCATCAGCAGGTTCAACCATTCCACCAGCACCGAGAAGCCCATCGCGGCGTAGATGTACGGCTTGGGCACGTGCACGTCGAGGCCGTCCAGGATCAGCACCGCGCCGATCAGCAGGATGAAGGCCAGCGCCAGCATCTTCACCGTCGGGTTGGCGTCGATGAAGCGCCCCAGCGGATTGGCCGCCAGCAGCATGACCAGCACCGACAGCAGGATGGCAGCGACCATCACCGGGATGTGGTCGGCGATGCCGACGGCCGTGATCACCGAGTCCAGCGAGAACACGATATCGATGATGGCGATCTGCAGGATGACCATGCCGAACACGCCCGACGCCTTGCTGGTCGCCGGATTCTCGTCTTCGCCACCGGTGATCAGTTCCTTGATCTCCATGTAACCCTTGATGATAAGGAACAGGCCACCCACGATCAGCACCAGGTCGCGGATCGAGATGCCCATGCCGGCCACGGTGAACAGGTTGGCGGCCATGTGGGCCAGGTAGGCCAGCGACACCAGCAGTGCGATACGGGTGATGCAGGCCACGGCGATGCCGAGCTTGCGCGCAAAGGGACGGCGCTCTTCCGGCAGCTTGCTGACCGCGATGGAGATGAACACCAGATTGTCGATGCCGAGCACGATTTCCAGCGCGCTCAGGGTGAACAGGGTCACCCAGGCGTTGGGGTCGGCGAGGAACTCAAAGGACATGGAAACTCTTCAAGGCAGTGGGGGAATGGGGGTTCAGCCGTAGCGGCCGGCCAGTGCATGCGGGACCACGACCAGGGCCCAGCACAGCAGTACGTTCATCATCAGCACGAACACGGCGGCCGAACCCATGTCCTTGGCGCGCCCGGCCAGCTCGTGGATCTCGCTGCCGTAGCGCTCGATCACGGCCTCGATGGCGGAGTTGGCCAGTTCCATCGCCAGCACCAGCAGCATCGAGCCGATCAGCAGCGCGCGCTCCACCGGGGTCTGGCCGAGCCAGATCGCCACCGGGGTCAGCAGGACCAGCAGGTAGACCTCCAGCCGGAACGAGGACTCATGCAGCCAGGCAGCCCGCAGGCCCTGCCAGGACCAGCGCGCGGCCTGGAAGATGCGGCGCGGGCCGCGCGGCATGTGGCCGAACTGGTCAGCCACGGGTGGAGCATCCAGCAACGGGGGCGCGGCGCAGCGACCGCTCAGACGCACGGCAGGGAGTCATGGGTGCACAGGGATGGGCAGACAGTCGCCATTTTGCCACAAGGCCGCCGGCCATACTCCGCGCGGCCGGGCCGAATGGCCTGCCGAGGACAAGCGCGGGCCGCGCCCGCCTCCTATGATGGCTCCCTCCTTCCTGCCTGGAGTGCACGATGTCCCACCGCCGTCCCGCTCTGCTGATGCTGGGCCTGCTGACCCTTGCGCCGCTGGCGCTGGCACGCGTTCCCTCGCCGTCGCCCCGCGTTCCCGAGCAGGTCTCCAACGTGGCCTGGGCCGCCGACATGGCCGCCTTCGCCGCCGCCGACAAGGTCGCCCCGCCGCCTCGTGGTGGCATCGAGTTCATTGGCAGTTCGTCATTCCGGATGTGGGACAGCCTGGCGGCCGATTTCGCCGGCCAGCCGGTGTTCAACCGGGGCTTCGGCGGCTCGGAAGTCCGGGACAGCACCTGGTATGCCGGACAGATCGTGATCCCGTACGCGCCGTGCAAGGTCTTCCTGTACGCCGGCGACAACGACCTCAACAGCGGCCGCAGCGCCGTGCAGGTGCGCGACGATGTGGTCGCCTTCGTGCAGCGCGTGCATCGCGACCTGCCCAAGACCCGGGTGGAATACGTGTCGATCAAGCCCAGCCCGTCACGGGCGCACCTGCTGCCGGCGATCAACGAGGCCAACACGCTGGTCAAGGCGGCGCTGGCCAGGCTGCCCAACACCGGCTTCACCGACATCTACACGCCGATGCTGGGCGCCGACGGCCAGCCTGATCGCGCGCTGTTCCGTGAGGACATGCTGCACATGACGCCCGCCGGATATGCCATCTGGACCCGCGCGCTGGCACCGAAGGTGACCTGCGACTGAGACACTGCGCACGCCGGGCATGGCCCGGCGCTACCGCCCCGGCATCCACGCATGGCGTGGAACTACTGCGGATCGCGGGAAACTGTCGAAGGCGGGACGGTGTGGGTTTGCAGGACCGTTGGCGCCATGGATGGCGCCATCGAGCCCCCATGGAAGGGTTCACGGCGTGTCCTGCAAACCCACACCGCCCCGCCATTCCGCGGAATGCCCGCATTTGATGTTGATGTTGCCTCGATGGGTGCCGGGCGCCGCCCGGCAAGAGCCCTCTAGCGGAAAATCACGGTGGCTTCGGTTCCCTGCCCGGGTTCGCTGGAGAGGCTGACCTTCCAGCCGAAGCGATCGCACAGCCGGCGCACGATCGACAGGCCCAGTCCGGTGCCCTGCGGGCGACTGGGTTCGGCGCGGTAGAACGGCTCGAACGCGCGCGACAGGGCTTCGGCAGACATGCCGATGCCGGTGTCGCGCACCACCACCCGGTCGTCGCGCACATGCACGTCGATGCGGCCTTCGTCGGTATAGCTGCAGGCGTTGCGCACCAGGTTGCTGACCACCACCTGCAGCACCCGCGGCGGCGCATGCAGATTCACCGGTCCGTCGCTGTGCAGGTGCACCACGACCGGGCGCGTACCCAGCAGTTCGTTGGCGTTGTCAACCTCGTGACGGACGATGTCGTTGACATCGAACAGCTCGACCTGCGGCTCGACATCCGCCTCGCGGGCAAGGATCAGGAAGGCATCGATCACCGCTTCCATGTCACGCCCGGCACGCTGGATGCGCTGCAGGCTGCGGCGCAGGCGCGGCTGCAGGGAATCATCCCCCAGCGCCATGTCGCTGGCCACGCGGATCACCGTCAACGGCGTGCGCAGTTCATGGCTGGCATCGCGGGTGAAGTTGCGTTCGCGGGCGACATGCGCGCTGACCCGGTTGGCCAGCGAATGCAGGGCCGCGGCGAGCTGCCGGGTCTCGCCCTGCATGTCCGCTGGCAGTTTGTTCGGTTCCAGATCAGCCGCCTCGGGGTGGCCGGGATCCCAGCGCGACACGCGCCGCGCCAGCCAGTTCACCGGCGATACCAGACGCTTGGACGCGCGATAGGTGATCCAGCTGGCGCCATACACCGCCAGCAGGGTCAGCAGCACCGGCACGATGCCGAACCAGAACGCCAGCATTTCCGCGCGTGAGCGCAGGAATACCAGATACAGGCGGCCGGCCGGCCGCACATCGACCAGGACCAGCTGGTCATCCGCCGGCAGTTCGTGGAAACCGGGCTCCAGGTCGCGCAGGTTGGCCGGCAGCGACAACGCGGACTGGCCGCTTTCCAGCAGGTAGCCGCGGATGTTCTGCGTATTGGGGGGAGGCTGTGCGGGGGACGCGTCGTGCAGCGTCCAGTAATACGCCGCTTCCTCGCGCAGCGCTGCACCGACCAGGCTGTGCTTGATGACCAGCGACACCAGCCATGCGCCCAGCAGGATGCCCAGGCTGGCCAGCACTGCCTGCAGGATGAAGGCGATACGGATCTTGCGCGGCAGGCCGTGCGGCATTGCGGGGTCCCGGTCAGAGCGCTGCGATTATAGGGAGCGCACCGCGCCGTGGTCGTGCAGGGATGATGACCGCCGACACTGCCGGTCGGTCATCCCCTGCCCTGTTGCCCGTCCGCTACCGCACCGGGCCTGCAGCTGCACCGGCACGGTCCCTGCTCAGGCCATCGGCTGGGCGATGTCGGCAATGCGATAGCCGGCGCTCTGCACGGTATGCAGCAGCGGGCGATCGAACGGCTTGTCGATGATCTTGCGCAGGTTGTACAGATGGCTGCGCAGGGTGTCCGAATCCGGCAACCCGTTGCCCCAGATCTCGCGCTCGATTTCCTGGCGGGTGACAACCCGCGGCGATTCGCGCATCAGAATCGTCAACAGGCGCAGGCCGATCGGCGACAGCTGCAGTTCGGTGCCGGCGCGGGTGGCGCGCATGCTGACCGGATCGAGCACCAGGTCGGCGACCTTGAGCACTTCCGAACCCACCTGGCGGCGTTCGCGGCGGATCAGCGCGCGCAGGCGTGCTTCCAGTTCCTGGATCGCGAACGGCTTGGTCAGGTAGTCATCGGCACCGAAACCCAGGCCGGTGAGCTTGTCGTCCAGCGTATCGCGCGCGGTCAGCATCAGCACCGGCGTCGATTTGCGCGCATCGTTGCGCAGCCGCCGGCAGACTTCGATGCCATCCAGCCGCGGCAGCATCAGGTCCAGCACCACCACGTCATAGCTGTTCTCCGCCGCAAGCCGGTAGCCGTCCAGGCCATCCTGTGCATAGTCGACTTCGAAGCCACGACCTTCCAGGTATTCGCCGATCATCTCGGAGATGTTGCGGTTGTCTTCGACCACCAGCACCAAGCCGGAAGTCTCCTTCGTCTGACGCATGTGATTCCCTCTAACTTCAGCTTTGTGAAACATGCCGGATCGACGGTGGAGGCAATGTGAAGTTCCGTCAAGAGGTCCGATCCGCTGCTCAGAGCAGCGGCTTGAGCAGGGGCCAGACGTTGTCGAGCACCTTCGGCTGGGCCTGGGCGGTGGGGTGCAGACCGTCGGCCTGCATCATCCCCGGCTGCAGGGCCACCCCCTCCAGCAGGAACGGCAGCAGCGGCACAGCGTAGCGGTCGGCCAGCGCGCGGTAGGCGGCCGCCAGCCGCTGGCGGTACGCCGGGCCGTAATTCGGTGGCACATCGATGCCCAGCAGCAGCACCTTGGCGCCCGCCTTCTGGCTGGCCTGCACCATCTTTTCCAGATTGCCCTGCACCTGCGCCGGGGTCAGCCCGCGCAGGGCGTCGTTGCCCCCCAGAGCGATCACCACCACGTCCGGCTTCTCCTTCGCCAGCAGGCCCGGCAGCCGGGTCAGGGCGCCGGCGGTGGTCTCGCCGCTCATGCTGGCGTTGACGATCCGCGCCGGCGTTTTCGACTGCTGCCTGACCCGCTGCTGCAGCAGGCTGACCCAGCCGGCATCGGCAGGGATATTGTGGGCAGCACTGAGGCTGTCGCCGAGCACCAGGACGGTACCGGCCGGACCTTTGGCACAGGCCAGCCCGGGCAACAGCAGGAACCCTAGCAACAGCACCATCATCATGCCGGCTCGCCGGCTCCATCCCGTCTTGCGCATTGGAGTCTCCTCATCGACAGCCTGTCCCCCCGCAGCGCGCCCGTCGCCATCGCCGTCGACCAGGTCGGCAAATCCGTGCATGGCCCGGAGGGTGAAGTCCACATACTGGACAACATCACTTTGACGGTCCATGAAGGCACCAGCGTGGCCATCGTCGGCGCCTCCGGCTCCGGCAAAACCACCCTGCTCGGCCTGCTCGCCGGGCTGGACCTGCCCAGCCGCGGTCGCATCGCTCTGGCCGGGCACGAACTGTCCAGCCTGGATGAGGAAGCCCGCGCGCAGCTGCGTGCTCGCGAGGTCGGCTTCGTCTTCCAGAGCTTCCACCTGCTGCCGGCGCTGACCGCCGCCGAGAACGTCGCCCTGCCACTGGAGCTGGGCGGGCGCGAGGATCGCGCGCGGGTGGACGCCGTGCTGGACCAGGTCGGGCTGGCCCATCGCGCCCGCCATTACCCGCGCCAGCTGTCCGGCGGCGAACAGCAGCGCGTGGCATTGGCGCGTGCCTTCGTCACCCGGCCGCGCATCCTGTTCGCCGACGAGCCGACCGGCTCGCTGGACCAGAGCACCGGCCAGCACATCAGCGACCTGCTGTTCGAGCTCAACGCCGGCAGCGGCACCACGCTGGTGCTGGTCACCCACGATCTGCGCCTGGCCCAGCGCTGCCAGCACATCCACCGCATCGACAACGGCCGCCTGCAGGCGGTCGCGCACGAGGCCCGCGCATGAACCTGCTGCGGCATGCGTGGCGCGCGCTGCGCCGCGAAGCCCTGGCCGGCGACCTGCTGACCGTGTTCGCCGCGCTGGTACTGGGCGTGGCGGTGATGACCGCGGTCGGCACGCTGGTGAACCGGGTCAACCTGGCACTGACCAGCAGCGCTGCGGAGATGCTCGGCGGCGACCTCGGCGTCGCCGGTCGTGACGACCCGCCGGCCGCCTTCGCCGAAGAGGCCAGGCAGCGGGGACTGGCATCCACCCGCATGGCCAGTTTCGGCACCGTGCTGTTCCAGGGCGATGCCAGCCAGATGGCCAGCATCAAGGCGGTACAGGCCGGCTATCCGCTGCGGGGGACGCTGCGGGTACGCAGCACGCCCGGTGGTGCGCTGATCGACGATGCCGGCATGCCGCCGCAGGGCCAGGCCTATGCCGATCCCCGCCTGCTGCAGGCGCTGGGGTTGAAGGCCGGCGATGACCTCGAGTTCGGCGCCGGTACGCTGCGCATCGCCGGCATCATCGAGGCCGAACCGGATGCCGGCGGCGACCTCCTCACGCTGTCGCCGACGTTGCTGGTCAATCGCGCTGATGTCGACGGCACCGGCCTGCTCGGTCCCGGCAGCCGCATCAGCTACCGGCTGATGTTCGCCGGGCCGGCCGACCGGATCGCGGCGTTCCGGCAATGGCTGCAGCCACAGGTGAAGGGCATGCGCCTGCTGAGCGTGGATGACACCCAGCGCGGCGTGCGCCAGGCCTTCGATCTGGCCGGGCGCTTCCTCGGCCTGAGCGCGCTGCTGGCGGTGCTGCTGGCCGGCGTTGCCACCGCGCTGGCCGCCAACCGCTTCGCCCTGCGCCGCATCGACCAGGTGGCGATCCTGCGTTGCCTGGGAGCACGCCAGCGCGACATCCTGCTGGGCCTGGCACTGCAGCTGCTGATGCTGGCCGTTCCGGCCTGCCTGCTCGGCATTGGACTGGGCATGGCCGCGCAGGAAAGCCTGGTACAGGTGCTGGGCAGCCTGATACCGCAGCGCCTGCCGCTGCCACAGGCAACACCGGCGCTGACCGGTGCAGGCATCGGTCTGTTGCTGCTGTTCGGCTTCGGCCTGCCGCCGCTGCTGCGCCTGCGCGAAGTGCCGCCGATGCGCGTACTCAACCGCTCCTTCGCTGCACTGCCGCCCGCCTCGCTGCTGGCCTACGTCGCCGCCCTGCTGGCCAGCCTGGTGCTGGCCGTGCAGGTGACCGGCGACCTGAAGCTGGCCCTGTGGGTGCTGGGTGGCCTGGCCGCTCTCGCCGCAGCGGCGGGCCTGGGCGGCTTTGTGCTGCTGCAGGTGCTGCGCAGCCTGCAGCACCGCCTGCACGGCAACTGGCGGCTGGGATTGGCCGCCCTGACCCGCCGCCGGATGCTGGCGGTGATGCAACTGGTGGGCCTGTCGCTGTCGCTGTGCGCGCTGCTGCTGCTGGCCGTGACCGGGCCGGGGCTGCTGCAGCAGTGGCGCGAGCGCCTGCCGGAGAACACGCCGAACTACTTCCTGATCAACATCCAGCCCGAACAACGCGACGGCGTGCTGGCAGCATTGCGCGCGCTGGGTGCTGCCGATGCCAGCATCGAACCGATGGCCACCGGCCGCCTGATCGCGATCAACGGCAAGCCCCCGGTGCGCGTGGACCAGGCGCAGGACGGCCAGGGGCGGGAAAACGGCCCGCGCGAGGACGACGACGAGAACCGGCCACTGAACTTCAGCTGGCGCAGCACTTTCCCGCCGGCCAATACGCTGCTTGAGGGCCACTTCTGGAAGGCGGACAGCACTGCGCCCGAAGCCTCGGTGGAAACCGGCTGGGCCAAACGCTACGGCGTCTCGACCGGCGACCGTATCGGCATTTCCGTGGGCGAGCAGCAGCGCGAGTTCACCGTGACCAGCGTGCGCAAGGCGGACTGGAACACGTTCCGGCCGAACTTCTTCGTGCTGTTGAATCCGAACGCCGTGGGCGACACCCCGCACAACCTGCTCTCGGCATTCCACCTGCCGGCCGGCCAGGCAGCCGGGCTGGGCGAACTGGTGCGTGCACAGCCGAACCTGTCGCTGCTGGACGTGGATGCGGTGATCTCGCAGGTGCGCGACGTGATGGAACGGGTGGCGCAGGCGGTGCAGCTGGTGATGGTGTTCAGCCTGCTGGCCGGCGTGCTGGTCCTGCTGGCTGCCCTGCAGGCCACGGCCGGCGAGCGCCGCTACGACAGCGCGGTACTGCGCACGCTGGGCGCGACCCGGCGCCAGCTGCGCGGTGCGGTGCTGGTCGAGTTCGGGGCACTGGGCACGCTCGCCGCGCTGCTGGCGGTGGGCGCCACGGCCGTGATCGGGCTGGTGGTGTCGCAGAAGGTGTTCGAACTGCCGCTGCTGCCGCCGTGGCCGGGCCTGCTGCTGGGCGGCGTGGTCGGCATCGGGCTGAGCCTGCTGGCGGGCTGGTGGGGCACCCGGCGCATCCTGCATACCCCGCCCGCCCTGGCCCTGCGCGAGGCCTGACGAAGGCGCGCACCGGAGCGCGTGCCGGGCAAGCCCGGCACCCTTCCTTCCGGTAGATCCACGCCATGCGTGGGTCCGGCTGTGGCCTCGAGCATGGCTCGACCCTACTGGGCCTTTTCCACGTACCTGGCGAACACTTCGTCGATCTGCGCGTCCTTCACCTGCTTGCCGTCCTGCAGGTCCTGCGCCTGGGTGAACAGCGGAATGATCATCGCCATCCCATCCAGCTTGGTCTTCAGGTGCACGCCCGGAGCCTGGGTCAGGAAGCCGTCCCAGCGCTGGCGGACCTTGGCCCAGTAGCCGGCGGTGGCCTTCCAGTAGTCGCGCGCCGGGGTGAAGTCGATCTCGGTGGTCTTCACGTAGTCGTTGAAGCCGAACTCGCGCGCTATCTCCATCTGGCTGCCGTCGGTGTTGCGCTGCACCTTGGTGTTGAACTGCTCGTGGGTCCAGCCGTTCGGGGTGAGCGTGTGGCGGTTGACCACCGCCAGCGCGTTGTAGTCGCTGCGCTTGGTGTACTCACGGCGCGGCAGCGGGCGCCAGCTCAGGTCGCTGGTCCAGCTCGGCACGTTGTTGGTGTAGGTCCATTTGCCGGTGCCGCAGTAGCGCGGTGCATCGCTTACTTCATACACGCACTGGGTCCAGGCGCCCTGGTTCACCGCCGCCGGGATGCTGCGTACCCGCCAGGTCTGATCGGCACTGAACTCGAAGCGGTTCGGGGCCTCGTAGACCCAGTCCTGGCGCCAGTGCTTGGTGATGTGGCCGCTCTTCTCGTCCAGCAGCAGGTGTTGCAGCACGATGCGCTTCGGGGTGTCCTCGACCACGATGACCATTTCATTGCCGCCGCTGCGCATCGCCGGCGCGCGCTCGTAGCCCGGCTTCAGCAGCACGGTTTCGTCGAAGGCGAAATCCACGGTGTACTCGCCCTGCATGGCCAGGATGCTGTCGTGGTCGCGGGCGATGTCGGAGGGCTGCGCGCTGGCCACGCCGCTGCCTGCGAGCAACAGCAGGACGCTGGCTGTCTGGAATTTCATCGGGGTCTTCCTTCGGGGTTGCAGGTTCGTTGAGAGGCCATCCGTGGCCGTCGGGCGTTCCATCAGGAACAGATCAGAGGCGGATCAGCGGCTGGTCGCCGGGAATCCGTGGTGGCGGCCGGCGCGCGGCGTCGGCACAGCAGCAGTCGTCGATGGCCAGCTCGCCCTCTGCGCCTTCCAGGCGCGCGATGCGGCGTGCGGTGGCCGCGCCCAGCGACGACAGCGTCGACAGGCTGGCCGCCAGGGTGCGGCCGTCATCGGCGGCATGCAGGCGCAGCGCACACAGGCGCCAACGCTGGCCGCCGAGATGACCGGCCAGGCGCCGCCACAGGCGTTCACCGACACTGCCGTCGCTGTCGTGCTGTGGGCCCGGCGGCAGCGCGGCCACCAACCGGTCCCAGGCCAGGAAATCGCTGTCCGGCAGCAGGTACAGGCGCCACACGCAGCGGCCACGGCCGTCAAGGAAGCACAGGCTTTCGCGCAGGCCCTCGCTGTCCACGCCCTGGCAGGCATGCACGCGCACCGCCTGGCGCCAGCCGCCAAGCTCGTTGCCGTCGGCGTGGTAGAGACACAACACGGTGCCAAGCGTGGCCAGCTGTGCCGGGGTCGGCCATGCCGCGCGGTGTGGAGCGGCGATGGAGTCATTCCTGCGTGCGGACAAGGCTCGGCTCATGAGGTCACCAGGACACGGCAAGGCTGGCGGAGAAGGTACGACCCGGGCTGGTGTAGCGATCCAGCACGCGGCTGGTCGGCGACAGCGTCGTACCCACGTTGGACCAATCGATGTAGCGTTTGTCGCCCAGGTTGAACACGCCTACGTTGAAGGTCGCACCCGGGGCGAAGTTCCAATGTGCCATCAGGTCGGCCACGCCATAGCCGGCCGGGCGGTACACCGTGGCCGAGGCGACGCGGTCCTTGCGCTTGACGAACGTGCCGGCCAGTTCGACACCCCAGGCATCGGTGTCGTACATCAGGCCGACGGTGCCGCGCAGCGGGTCGACCGAATCCAGCGGGGTGTCCTCGGTCTTGTTGTCGCCGCGCGACCAGGCCACGGAACTGCGCAGTGCCCAGCCCTGCAGGGTCGGGCTGATCTGGCCGAAGTCGACGCCGGCCTTCAGTTCAGCGCCGTAGATGCGGGCGTCGGCGATGTTGCGCGACTGGAACACCATCAGGCCCTGCGCATTGGTGCCGACCAGCGACTGCGACTCGATGAAGTCCTTGTACTCGTTGTAGTAGCCGCTGACGCTGACGTAGGCAGCCGGCGACAGGAAGCGCAGGCCCAGTTCCATGCCATCACTGGTTTCCGGCTTCAGGTCCGGATTGGGAATGGCCGTGTAGCCGAAGGCGAAGTTGGTGAAGCCGAGATTGACGTCGTTGTACGGCGGCGAGCGGAAGCCGTGCGAGTAACCGGCAAACAGCGACCATTCGTCGGTGAAGCGATAGACCATGCCAAGCTTGGGCGAGACGCTGGTCTTGGTCAGCTTCGCCACCGCCACGCCGGGATTGTCCTCGGCGAAGATGTTGTCCACTTCCGGCTTCAGCTCGTAGCGGTCCACGCGCACGCCCGGCACCAACGACAGCTTGCCGCCAGCCATGCGCATTTCATCCTGCGCATACAGGCCCAGCTCGGTGGTCTTGCTGATCGGGAAATCGCGTACCGGGAACGCATCGGGCAGGATGGTGGTGCTGGTCTGGCCGTTGGCCAGTACCTGGAAACCATCGCGCTTCTGGCGGATCTCGGTGCGTGCACCCTCCAAGCCATAGGTCAGCGCGTGCTCGACGCTGCCGGTGCTGAAGGCCTTGTTGAACTGCGCCTGCAGGCCGTACACACGCTGGTCGAAGTTGAACTCGCGGTGGCGACGGCTGCGGTTGGCACGGTCCTCATCGGTGATCTGGGTGGTTTCGCTGTGCTGGGTATACAGCTGCCAGTGCAGGCTGTCGGCGAAGCCTTTGTCCAGCGCATCCATTTCATGCGCGAACGACACGCGGGTGCGGTTCTGCTTGTCGCGCGCCTTCATGCCGGTGGTGGTGGTACGGTCGATCGAAGACAGCACGTTGGTCTCGGTCTTGTCTTCGTTGCCTTCCACGGTCAGGCGGAAGCGCTGGTCCTCGCTCGGTGCATAGACCAGCTTGGCCAAGCCGCTGCGACCATCGCGGTCCTGCGGGTTGGGGGCGGTGCGGGTGTTGTCGTTGCTGCGCACGTCACCCTTGTTGTCGGTTTCCTGGCCCTGGCGATGGTTGATGTTGACCATGCCGCTCCAGTGTTCGCCGCCGAACGCCGTGGTTACACCGCCGAGCAGGCCCTTCCATTCACCGTCGTAGCCGAACTTCAGGCCGACGTAGCTGTCCTTGCCATCCTTCAGGTAATCGGCCGGATCCTTGGTGACGAAGGCGACCACGCCGCCCAGCGCATCGGAACCGTACAGCGAGCTGGCCGGGCCGCGCACGATCTCCACGCGCTTGAGCGTGTCCAGATCGGTGAAGTTGCGGTTGGCGTTGGAGAACGAACCAATGTTGAAGCTGGTCGGCATCGCGATGCCATCGGTCTGCACCCGCACACGGTTGCCGTCCAGGCCACGGATACGGATGCTGCCCAGGCCGAAGCGCGC
The DNA here is from genome assembly GCF_039674705.1 of Stenotrophomonas sp. TWI169. Taxonomy (NCBI): domain Bacteria; kingdom Pseudomonadati; phylum Pseudomonadota; class Gammaproteobacteria; order Lysobacterales; family Lysobacteraceae; genus Stenotrophomonas; species Stenotrophomonas sp. TWI169. The sequence continues at coordinate 130,304 of NZ_JBDJOB010000009.1, forward strand.
GGCGCTGCGGCTGACCGACAGGCCTGGCTCGTAGCGCAGCAGATCCTTGATGTCCTGCACCAGGTGCCGGTCCATCTGCTCACGGTCGATCACGTCCACCGTCGCGGCGACGTCACTCACTGCGCGCTCGGTGCGCGTGGCGGTGACCTGCACGCGATCGAATTCGCGCGCATCGGGCGCGGCGCTGGCGGCGCTGGCGGCGGTGGCAGCGTGGGCGGACAGCGGCAGCGCCATCCAGACAGCAAGGCAAAGGGCGGTATGGCGGGTCATCGGGTTCGTTCGGTCAGGCAGGGGAACCCCCGGCCACCGGCACGCCGGAGCGCACGCGGTAGACCGAGGGGGAGAGAGCGGGAGCGGTCGGGTCGCCCACCCTGCGGGCGGCGCCCGGCAGGAGGGAGGGAGGCGGGCGACCAGGCCGCATTACTTGGTCAGGATCAGCTTGTCGTTGCTGGTGTGCCGCAGGCGATAGAAGCGATCGCCGTGCTGGATCAGGATTTCACGACGTCCCTTGAGCAGGGCTTCGCTGTCGATGACCTCTTCCGGCGGAACGACGCGGACCGGACGATCGCGGAGGGTCAGTGTTTCAGGGCGCAGCAGTACAGGTTGAGCGTTCATGAGCATCTGGACTCGTGCGAGGGACGAGTTAAATGATAATGATTCTCAGTTGACAATCAACAACCATTCTCAATTTGATTGATGAGATTAATGATCGAAATCCAAAATTCGATAGATTTTGTGAATCGAACGGTGGGTGGCGGCGACCCTGGGGTCGAGCACGGCTCGACTCCCCGGCGGGAAAATGCTGCGGGTCAGACGAAGGCGGCTTCGATCCGGGCCCAGCCGGCGGCGTCGATCTGCTCCAGCACTTCCAGGGCCTGCAGGTTCTGCAGCAGCTGCTCGACCCGGCTGGCGCCCAGGATCACGCTGGACACCTGTGGATTGCGCAGGCACCAGGCGATGGCCACGCTGGCCGGGGCGTGGCCAAGCTCGCGTGCCACCGCGCTGAAATGACGGACCTGGGCCAAGCGTGCCTGTGCATCGGCGCCCAGAACCAGATCCTGCAGCCACTCCATGCCCTCGCGGCCCAGCCGGGCGTCGGCCGGAATGCCACGGTCGTACTTGCCACTGAGCAGGCCGGACGCCAACGGCGAGAAGATGGTGGTGCCCAGGCCGGCCCCCGCGTACAGCGGGGCGTACTCGGTTTCCACCCGCTCGCGGTGCAGCAGGTTGTACTGCGGCTGCTCCATCGATGGCCCCTGCAGGTTGTGTCGCGCGGCAATGTCCAGCGCCTGCTGGATCTGTGCCGCCGACCACTCGGACGTGCCCCAGTAGAGCACCTTGCCCTGCCGTATCAGGGTATCCATCGCGTGCACGGTCTCGGCGATCGGCGCGTCGGGATCCGGGCGGTGGCAGTAATAAAGGTCCAGATAGTCCACCCGCAGGCGCTTGAGCGCGGCATGGCAGGCATCGGTGACGTGCTTGCGCGACAGGCCGCGCTGGGTCGGTCGCGGATCCTTGGCACTGCCGAAGAACACCTTGCTGGACACGCAGAACCCATCGCGCGGCAGGCGCAGGTCGGCGATCACATCGCCCATCACCTGCTCGGCGCGGCCATTGGCATACCCCTCGGCATTGTCGAAGAAGTTGATGCCATGGTCCCAGGCCGCGGCAACCAGGTTGCGGGCCTCGTCGCGCGGAATCTGGTCACCGAAGGTCACCCAGGCGCCGAAGGACAGGGCGGATATCGGCAGGCCGGTGGAGCCCAGGCGGCGGTAGTGCATGCGAATCTCCTGCTGCGGGCCCGCATCCGGGCCGGAATCGAGCCCCATTCTACCCGTCGTGCCGACCGCAACCCCTTGCCGTTGCTGGCCCGATCGGTGCCGATGGCCGCGCGCACGCTGCTTTTCCTTGCCCCGGCCCCTGCCCTGCACTAGGCTTCCCGTTTTTCGCGACGCCCCAGGGGAGTCACTCACATGGTCGAAGGTTTGGGCAGGATCGGCTTCGGCCTGTTCGGGTTGGCGGTGCTGATCGGCATCACCTGGTTGTTTTCCAACAACAAGCGCGCGGTGGACTGGAAGCTCGTCGCCACCGGCATCACCCTGCAGATCGCCTTTGCGGCGCTGGTGATCCTGGTCCCCGGCGGCCGCGACGTGTTCGATGCGCTCGGCCACGGCTTCGTGAAGGTCCTGAGCTTCGTCAACGAGGGCTCGAAGTTCATCTTCGGCTCGCTGATGGACGTCCAGAACTACGGCTTCATCTTCGCCTTCCAGGTGCTGCCGACCATCATCTTCTTCTCCGCGCTGATGGGCGTGATGTACCACCTGAACGTCATGCAGGCGATCGTCCGGGTGATGGCCTGGGCGATCACCAAGGTGATGCGCGTGTCCGGTGCCGAAACCACCAGCGTCTGCGCCAGCGTCTTCATCGGCCAGACCGAGGCGCCGCTGACCGTGCGCCCGTACATCGCCAAGATGACCCAGTCCGAGCTGCTGACCATGATGATCGGTGGCATGGCCCACATCGCTGGCGGCGTGCTGGCGGCCTACGTGGGCATGCTCGGCGGGGGCGACCCGACCCAGCAGGCGTTCTACGCCAAGCATCTGCTGGCGGCCAGCATCATGGCCGCACCGGCCACGCTGGTGGTGGCCAAGCTGCTGATCCCGGAAACCGGCACCCCGCTGACCCGCGGCACGGTGAAGATGGAAGTGGAGAAGACCTCCAGCAACATCATCGACGCGGCGGCGGCCGGCGCCGGCGACGGCCTGAAGCTGGCGCTGAACATCGGCGCGATGCTGCTGGCCTTCATCGCCCTGATCGCCCTGCTGAACGCCCCGCTGACCTGGCTCGGCGAAGTGACCGGCCTGGCCGCACAGATCGGCAAGCCGACCAACCTGTCGACCATCTTCGGCTACCTGCTGGCACCGATCGCCTGGGTGATCGGCACTCCGTGGGCCGACGCCACCACCGTGGGGTCGCTGATCGGACAGAAGGTCGTGATCAACGAGTTCGTCGCCTATACCGAGCTGTCGCAGATCGTGAACGGCCAGGTCGCCGGCGTGACCCTGTCCAACGAAGGTCGCCTGATCGCCACCTATGCGCTGTGCGGCTTCGCCAACTTCAGCTCGATCGCAATCCAGATCGGCGGCATCGGTGGCCTGGCCCCGGAACGTCGCCACGACCTGGCCAAGTTCGGCCTGCGCGCGGTACTGGGCGGTACCATCGCCACCTTCATGACGGCGACCATCGCCGGCGTGCTGACGCATTTCAGTTGAACCCTAGTTCGAGAAAAGATTCCCTATGAGCAGCAGTGTCGTTGTCGTCGGTTCCTTCAATGTCGATCACGTGTGGCGGTGCGAGTCGCTGCCGGCACCGGGCGCGACCATTGCCGGCCGCTACAGCACCGGCCCCGGTGGCAAGGGCTTCAACCAGGCCGTGGCCGCATGCCGCGCGGGCGCCGACACCCACTTCGTGTGCGCCCTGGGTGATGACGCCGGCGGTGCCACCGCCCGCGACCTCGCCGGCCAGGACGGTTTCGCGCTGATCGCCGAAGCCAGCAGCGAACCGACCGGCACCGCCGGCATCTATGTCGATGCACGGGGTCGCAACACCATCGTGATCGGCCCGGGCGCCAATGCCGCCCTGAGCACCGATTTCCTGCAGCAGCAACAGGCGCTGCTGACCGGTGCCCGGGTGGTGCTGGTGCAGCTGGAGTCGCCGGTGCAGACCATCGAGGCGGCACTGGCTGCCGCCCGCGAGGCCGGTGTCACCACCGTGCTCAACACCGCACCGGCCGACGCCCCCTCGACCATCGGCCTGCTCAAGCTGGCCGATGTGATCACCCCGAACGAGACCGAGTTCGCCGCCCTGCTGGGCCGCCATGTCGGCGAGCGCGTGGATGCCAACGACGTGGCCGCGCTGGATGGTGCCAGCCTGCATGCGCTGTGCCGCAAGCTGGTCGGCAACGGTACCGTGGTAGTGACCCTGGGCTCGGTGGGCGTGTTCGTTTCGCATGCCGATGAGAACCTGCGCGGCGACACCCAGCCGTACTACCGCGTGGGTGCCGAGCAGGTGCAGGCGATCGATACCACCGGTGCCGGCGACGCCTTCAACGGCGCGCTGGCCGCCTCCCTTGCCCAGCTGCCGGAGGCGCCGTTCGCACGCCATGTGCGCTTCGCCAACCAGTTCGCGGGCCGCTCGACCGAGAAGGAAGGCGCCGCAGCGGCGATGCCACGGCTGACCCCGGCCGACGTGGAAATCCGGTAGGTCCACGCCGCAGCTGCATGAACCGGCCCGGGCGCGCAGGTGCCCGGGCCTTTTTCTGCCTGCGCCCATGCAGGGCACGCAGCCCTGCCGCAGCCGCCCACGATGACCCGCCACTGGGGGCGGCGGAAGCAACCGTCAAGCATCTGCTGATGCCCGTACGGCATGAGGTCGGTCCGGATCGGCCTGAACCGGCGCCTCGCCGACCCGGCCATGTGACCGCCTGCGGCCTACAATGGGCGCATGCAGATCGGCCCCTACACCATTGCTCCCAACGTCGTGCTGGCGCCCATGGCCGGCGTCACCGACAAGCCGTTCCGCCTGCTGTGCAAACGGCTGGGCGCGGGCCTGGCCGCCTCCGAGATGACCATCAGCGACCCGCGCTTCTGGAACACGCGCAAGTCGATCCACCGCATGGACCATGAGGGTGAACCGGCACCGATCAGCGTGCAGATCGCCGGCACCGAGCCGCAGCAGCTGGCCGAGGCGGCGCGTTACAACGTCGACCATGGTGCGCAGATCATCGACATCAACATGGGCTGCCCGGCCAAGAAGGTCTGCAATGCCTGGGCCGGTTCGGCGCTGATGCGTGATGAATCGCTGGTGGCGCGCATTCTTGCTGCCGTGGTCAACGCGGTCGATGTGCCGGTCACGCTGAAGATCCGCACCGGCTGGGACTGCGACCACCGCAATGGGCCGCTGATCGCGCGTATCGCCGAGGACAGCGGCATCGCCGCCCTGGCCGTGCACGGCCGCACCCGCGATCAGCACTACACCGGCCAGGCAGAGTACGCCACGATCGGCGAGATCAAGGCCGCGCTGCGCATTCCGGTGATCGCCAATGGAGACATCGATTCGCCGCGCAAGGCCGCCTTCGTCCTGCAGCAGACCGGCGTGGACGCAGTGATGATCGGTCGCGCGGCGCAGGGCCGGCCGTGGATCTTCCGCGAGGTGGCGCACTACCTGGCCACCGGTGAGGAACTGGCCCCGCCGTCACTGGCCGAAGTGCGCGATATCCTGCTCGGCCACCTGCACGCCCTGCATGCCTTCTACGGCGAGCCGCAGGGCGTGCGCATCGCGCGCAAGCACCTGGGCTGGTACGCCAAGGACCGGCCCGAGAATGCGGCGTTCCGCGCCGTGGTCAACCGCGCCGAAGATCCGCAGAGCCAGATCACACTGACCACCGAGTACTTCGACCGACTGATCGCCGGGCAACCGGCGCTGCCGTCGGCTGCCTGACCCCGCACGCCCCGCAGTCGACCCCGCACGACGCACCACGAGCCCGCGACCATGACACCGCCGATTTCCTCCCCCACCTACCTGCACGGGTTCTCCGGCACCGAACAGCAGCGCCTGATGACCCAGGCCCGCCTGCTGGAATCGAGCATCTTCGGCCAGATCGACTACGGCAGCGCACGACGCCTGCTGGAAGTCGGCAGCGGCGTCGGCGCGCAGACCGAGATCCTGCTGCGCCGCTTCCCCGACCTGCACGTGACCGGCGTGGACCTGAGCGAAACGCAGCTGGCGACCGCCCGCGAGAACCTCGCGCGCACGCCGTGGTGCAGCGATCGCTACACCCTGCAGCAGGCCGATGCAGGCGAGCTGCCGTTCGAGGCACGCAGCTTCGATTCGGCATTCCTGTGCTGGGTGCTGGAGCATGTACCTTCGCCGGCCCGCGTGCTCAGCGAAGTGCGCCGCGTACTCGCACCGGGATCGCCGGTCTACATCACCGAAGTGATGAACGCATCGTTCCTGCTCGATCCGTATTCGCCGCACATCTGGCGTTACTGGATGGCATTCAATGATTTCCAGTACGACCACGGCGGCGATCCCTTCGTCGGCGCCAAGCTCGGCAACCTGCTGCTGGCCGGTGGTTTCCGCGATGTGCATACCGAGATCAAGACGATCCACCTGGACAACCGCGAGCCGGCGCGGCGCAAGACGATGATCGCGTTCTGGGAGCAGCTGCTGCTGTCGGCCGCCGAGCAGCTGCTGCAGGCCGGCACCGTGGACGAGGATACGGTGGAGGGCATGCGTCGCGAGTTCCGGTTGGTGCAGAACGATCCCAATGCCGTGTTCTTCTTCTCGTTCGTGCAGGGCCGCGCGACGGTGTATTGACCGGCGCCTGTACCGCTGCGCTGCGGCGGTGCCACGCGCCGCATGGCTGGCAACCCGCTAGAATCGTCGCGGGCTGGCGTCGAGGACGGGCGCGCGCTGGACCCGGCCCCTTCCGCGTGCGCGGCAACGGGACCACCGAGCTCCGCGCCTGAAGGGATTCCTGATGACAGCACGCGCAACGACTCCGGGTAGCACGCTGCCCCTCGCCGCCCGGGAAGGCGGCCTGCTGGATGGCCTCGACTCCCGCCAGGCCCGTCTGTGCCTGGGCATCGTGGCGGTGCTGTGCCTGCTGTATGTCGCATTTGCACTGACGCCCTCGTCGTATGCGATGGCCAGCCAGTACCTGGGGCTGGCGCCGATCGAGCCCCTGCTCGGAAAGGCGCGGGGCATCCGCATGGACGAGTGGATGGTCTACACCCCTTACGTGCAGATCGCGGTGGCCAATGACTTCGGCGCGACCAACGCGTTTTCGCCGTACCACGAGACGCTGCGCTCGTTCCAGGCGCTTCCGCTGCTGGACTGGGGCCTGCTGTTCAAGCCGTACCACTGGGCCTTCTTCATCCTGCCACCGGCCAACGCCTACTCGTTCTTCTTCATGTTCATGGCGATGGCGTTCCTGTGCGGCTGGGCGCTGTTCCTGCGCCAACTGCGGGTTCCGCCGCTGGCGGCCGTGCTGGTCGCGCTGACCCTGTACTTCTCGCCCTACGTGCAGGTGTGGTGGACGACCAACTGGGGCGCGTTCGCGCTGGCCCCGTGGGTAGCCGTGGCCTGGCTGCGGATCGACAACCGCTGGCTGCGCATCCTCGCCAGCGCCTACGCACTGGTGGTCTGGCTGCTGGCCGTGGCCTATCCGCCCTTCATCATTTCAGCGCTGCTGGCCATGGGCGTGCTGGTGCTGGCCTTCCGCCGCGATGCGTTGACAGTGGCACGCCTGCTCGACGCGGCGGTCGCCGGCGGCCTGGCGTTGCTGGCGTTCCTGGGCTATTTCCACGAAGCGATCGAGATCGTCCGCAACACCGTCTATCCCGGCCAGCGCGAGAGCGCCGGCGGCGGGGTCAGCCCGGTCGCGCTGCTCACCCACGGGTTCCCCAACCTGATGACGCGCGGGTTCTATCCGCTGCCTGCGTTCGAGCCGTCCAACGCCTGCGAGATCGCAGTGTTCAGCAGCCTGCTGCCGCTGTTCACCTCCGTCCTCGCCGACTGGACGCAGGTGCTGCGCTGGGCGCGCGGCCACCGGCTGTCGCTGGCGGTGCTGGCCGCCGGCATCGCGCTGGTCGCCTGCTGGATCTTCCTGCCGGTGCCGCTGCGGATCGGCCAGCTGACCGGACTGTCGATGGTGCCGCCCACCCGTGCGTTGCTGGCATTGGGCCTGCTGCTGAACATCGGCTGCGCGATCGTGCTGGTGCGCGGCGGGGTGCGCCTGGGACGCGGCCGCCTGCTGCTGCTCGCGGCCCTGCTGCTGGCGGGATGCCTGCTCAAGTTCGCCTTCGGCCAGGGCAGTTTCAGCCGGCTGCATGCCACGGCCGATGCATGGCCACTGCTGTGCGTGGGCGTGCTGGCCTTCGCCGCGCGCCGCCCGCGGCTCGCCGCGCATCCGGTGGCGCTGGTGCTGGCGGTGGCCGCGCTCGGCAACGTGCTGACCAACGGGCTGTTCAATCCGGTGCAGTCGGCCCGGCCGATCTTCGACATGGACCGCAGCGCCGTGCTGGCGTCGATGCAGGCGCGCGGTGCACGGCAGGCTGCGGACGGAGCGTTGGTGGTGGAAGGGCGCTACGGTGCGCTGCTGTCCGGCGTCGGTATCCCGGCAGTCAACCACACGCTGTATTTCCCGCAGCTGGCGTACTTCCGCGCGCGCTTCCCGGACATGCCCGAAGACCGCTTCAACACCACGTTCAACCGCTATCACCATGTGATGGTCAGCGACGTCGCCGAACCCCGTTCGATGTACGCCGACCTGGTGGAAGTGCCCGCAGCCGCGATGCTGTCCGCGCCCGCGCAGCCGCCGGCACCGCCGCAGCCCTGAGGACGATGCAGATGAACGCCTACGCGCGCCCGGCCACGCCACCGAAGATCGCCGTCATCATTCCCTGCTACCGGGTGACCCGCCACGTGCTCGGCGTGCTCGCAGCGATCGACGATGCGGTCACCGCCATCTACTGCGTTGATGATGCCTGCCCGGATGGCAGCGGCCGGATGGTCCAGGACAGCACGCGCGATCCCCGGGTCAGGGTGCTGTTCCATGCGCAGAACCGCGGCGTCGGTGGTGCAATCAAGACCGGCTACCGCGCGGCCATCGCCGAGGGCATGGACATCCTGGTGAAGGTTGATGGCGACGGCCAGATGGATCCCGCACTGCTGATGGACTTCGTCGCTCCCATCGCCGAGGGCAACGCCGACTACACCAAGGGCAACCGCTTCTGGAACCTCAGCCACATCCGTCGCATGCCGCTGTTGCGGCGGATCGGCAACCTCGCGCTGTCGTTCATGAGCAAGGCGTCTTCCGGCTACTGGCAGGTGTTCGACCCGACCAACGGCTACACCGCCATCCACGCCCGCGTTGCCAGCCACCTGCCCCTTGATGCGATCAGCGACCGTTACTTCTTCGAGACCGACATGCTGTTCCGCCTCAACACGGTGCGTGCCGTGGTGCAGGACGTGGCGATGGACGCGCGCTATGCCGACGAGACCAGCAACCTGCGCATCAGCCGGGTACTGGGCGAGTTCGCCTTCAAGCACGTGCGCAACACGCTCAAGCGTGTCGGCTACAACTATTTCCTGCGCGACCTGACCATCGCCTCGCTGGAGCTGATCGCCGGGCTGGGACTGCTTGCCTTCGGTGGCGTGTTCGGCGCGTACCACTGGATCGCATCGGCATCGGCGGAGGTTGCGACGCCGGTCGGTACGCTCATGATCGTCATGGTTTCGCTGATTTCAGGTCTGCAGTTCCTGCTGGCATTCGTCGGCTTCGACATCGCCAATGCGCCGCGCCAGGTCCTGCATCGCTCGATCCAGCTCAACCGCACAGCACCGCCGGCCTGACGCCGGCACAGCATCCCCGCCTGCCGATCAATCGCCCGCGTGCACCGGGGCACTCCCGCCGGTGGCGCCCGTCGCTGCCGGCGCATGCCAGATCCGCTGCCACATCGCGGCCAGCCTGACGCCGACATCGGCGCGCGCCGCTGGGCTGCTGTAATCCGTGCGCCGCTGCTCGGGCACGATCGCCTGCCAGCGCCCATCGACCTGCCGTGCTACCGCGAAGTTGAAGGTGTAATCCGGCTCCAGGCCCATGCGCAGATCACTCAGCACCAGCATTCCGTCCACTATCTGCGCACGCATGAAGCCACGGTTGAACCACTGCAGGCGTTGAACCGCCGGAATCGACTGCGCTTCACGCAGGGCCTGCACATTGGACGGGTGGCCTTCGAACTGCATCGGGCCGCGGTCGGCCACCAGCGAGCGATCGCCGACCACGTAACCGTTCGGGGTCATCGCCACCACCCGCCACAGCAGGGTGTTGAACGGCATCGGCACCGAGAATCGTGGTGCATCGCCCAGCCCCATGGCCGCAAGGCTCTGCTGGGCGGCACGGTCGACCTGAGCCTTGGCCAGCAGGCCCCATCCCAGGTAGCCGGTACTGAGCACCAGGGCGAGCCCGAGCACCTTGCCGGCCCACGGCCGCGCGCGCCCGAACCACGCCACCACGCAGCCCAGCAGCAGCCATACCGTGTACGCCGGGTCGATGATGAAAACACTCGATCCCATGGTCGGGTGTGGCCGCAGTGGCCACCACAGCTGGGTCCCGTAGACGGTGAACGCATCCAGCAGTGGATGGGTGACCAGCGCCAGCTGGATGGCCCAGAACCAGCGCAGCGGCGACTGCGCCACCCGCCCCCGGCCGTAGCGCTTGAACAGCCACCAGATCAACGCCGCCACCCAGGGCAACACCAGCAGCGAATGGCTGAAGCTGCGGTGGTCGACCATCACCGCTACGGGATCCTCGGCAGTGAAGCCCAGCCACAAGGCATCCAGATCCGGCAGGGTGCCAAGTGCGGCACCGGCCAGCAGGGCCGCGCGGCGATGTCCGGGCGGGGCGATGGCAGCGGCTACGGCGCCGCCGAGAACGATCTGGGTCAAGGAATCCATGGCCCGATGCTAACGGCTTTGCCGGGCGACAGCAGAGCCCGGACGGTGGCCGGTGTCGCTGGGCTCAGGCAGCCGCCGCGCGCCGGGCTGCGCCGGGCAGCTCCACCAGCGTCCGCCCATGGTGATCGAGCAGGCGCAGCGCGCCGTCATGATCTTCGGCCAGCGCGGTCAGGCTCTCCACCCAGTCGCCGTCGTTGGCATAGACCAGGCCGTCGCGCTCGACCAGCGCCGCACGGTGGATGTGCCCGCAGATGATGCCGTCCAGGCCGCGCCGGCGCACGTCGTCCAGCCCGGCCTGCACGAAGCGCTCGATGTAGCGCTCGGCCGCACCACTGCGCTTCTTGAGGAATTCCGACAGCGACCAGTAGCGCATGCCCAGCCGGCGGCGTACCGCGTTGAGCGCCTGGTTGCCGGTCAGGATGCGGTAGTACAGCCAGTCGCCGAACTTTTCCTGCAGGCCGCCGAAATGGGTGACACCGTCGTAGTCGTCGCCATGGGCGACCAGCAACCGTCGCCCATCGGCGGTCACATGAATCGCACGACGGCGCACCTGCATCGCCGGCAGCATCAACCCGCAGACATGGCGCAGCGAGGCATCGTGATTGCCGGGGATGTAGATGATCTCGGTACCGTTGCGACGCAGTGCATGCAGCGCCTGGATGACGTCGCTGTGCGACTGCCGCCAGTTGGCGCGATGATGCGCCATCCACCACAGGTCGATGATGTCGCCGACCAGGTACAACCGTTCACAGCGCAGCTGGGTGAGAAACACGGCCAGTTCGGCCGCATGGCAATGGCGCGAGCCCAGATGCACGTCGGAGACGAACACGGCGCGACGGCGTGGCGACAACGTCGCCAGCGCGCTCATGCCTGCGCTCCGGCATCACGCAGGTAGCGCTTGCGCTTGTGTGGTCGGATCGCGCACAGGTCCACCTCGATCAGACCGTCGATCGAGTCGCTGAACGCCGGGTCGACACCGAACGCAAGGAAGCGCGCGCCACCGGGCTCGCACAGGTCGGTGTACTGGCGGTACAGGGTCGGCACGCCGGTCCCGAGTGCGGCCAGGTTGGCCTTCAGGACATCGAAGGCTGCGCCCGCATCCAGTTCACCGAAACTGGGCGGTGCCGCGAAGTACTGGAAGGGCCGGTTCGACTCGGCCAGGCCGGCGATGCCGCCGTAGTAGCGCTGGTAGTAGGCCACCAGTTGCTCGCGCGCATCGCGCGGCAGCGCCGCACTGATCGATACCGCACCGAACAGGTAGCGGATGCCGGGCCGGCACTGCAGGTAGGCGCCGATTCCCTGCCACAGGTAGTCCAGGCTGCGGCTGCCCCAGTAATCGGGCACCACGAAGCTGCGGCCCAGCTCCAGCCCCTCGGCGATATGGGTGATGGCATCGTCGGAATAGCGGAACAGCGACGCGCTGTAGAGCCCTGCCAGCCCGCGCCGGGCCAGCGCGTGCGCGCCCCGCATGATGCGGTACGCGCCCGCGATGCGCTGCGCGGCAGCGTCCCAGATCACGATGTGCTCGTACTGCGGATCGAAGGCGTCCAGGTCGCGGCTGTGGCCGGTACCCTCGCCCACCTGGCGGAACGTCAGCTCGCGCAGGCGTCCCAGTTCCAGCAGCAGCGGCGAGTCGGCGCTGCAACTGGCCAGCAGGATCTGCTTGCCGTCGGCGGTCTGTCCGAGCCGGACAGCGCCAGCGATGGCGGCCGCCACCTGCGACGGCGGCACCGGTGCGGCCAGTGGTTCGGGGCCGGCGCTGGCAGTCTCGCCGGGGCGCAGGTCGCGCCCCAGCGCATACACCGCGCGCCGTACCGCCAGCAGCTGCTCGCCCGGGTCGCCCTGTCCCAGCTGCATCGGTTCACCGATGCGCAACCGCAGCGGCCGACCACGCCGCGCGAACATCTCACGCGCCAGCAGCGCGGTGCCGGCTGGCTTGAACAGGGTCGAGGCGCCGTAGAACAGGGCCGAATTGCGTGCCTCCACCCTAACCGGCAACACCGGGGCGCCGGCGGCCCGGGCGAACCTGACGAACCCGCGCTGCCAGCGACCATCACGGATGCCACGCAACGACAGCCGGGATACCTCGCCGGCCGGAAACACGATCACGCACTGCTCGGCGGCCAGCGCCTGCTCCACCGCCTGCAGGCTGCCGCGCTGGACCTTGCCGCCGAGGATGCGGACCGGCAGCAGCAGGTCCTGCAGCGGGCCGATGGCGCCCAGCAGATCGTTGGCCACGATCCGCACATCGCGGCGGATGCGGCCGACCGCGTCCAGCAGCGCCAGCGCGTCGAGTGCACCGGAAGGATGATTGGCCACGATCAGCAGACGGCCCGTGACCGGAATGCGGGCCAGGGCTGCCGGATCCACCTGGTACTGGCCGTCCAGGAACTCCAGTCCGGCGGCCACGAAGCCGAATCCGCGCACGTCCGCGTTGCGCCGCAGGAAGTCCTCCACCCGGTCCAGCCGCGACCAGCGACCGACACTGCGCAGCAGTGGTCGCGCGAGCTGGCCGCGGCGGCCATGGAACCACTCCGGAAAGCGTTGCTGCAGACGCTGTTCGAGTTCCTGCATGGCGTGCTCACTGATACCCGGCGGCCGGATTGGCCGACAGCCTGCGCCTGGCACGCGGCAGGCAGATGGCGGTTTCGGGGCAGAACGATGACGGCCGGTCCCGCTCCGGCAACGCCGGAACCGCCCCTTCCCCCCCCGCAACACGGCCTTGCGGCAATGGTCACGCCAGTGGAACACTGCCTGCGCACCGTGTCCTGCAGACGCCCGCCAGGCCTTGTGCCAGAGGGCACGTCACCTTAACCACCGGCAACCCGTACGGGTTCACAATGCACAGGCGGCGCACCCCGTGTATGATGCGCGCCCATCTTTCCATCCGAATCAAGGGATATTAAGCCTGATGTCCAGCTACCTGTTCACCTCCGAATCGGTCTCCGAAGGCCATCCGGACAAGATTGCCGACCAGATCTCCGACGCGGTGCTGGACGCGATCCTGACCCAGGACCAGCGCGCCCGCGTGGCCTGCGAGACCATGGTCAAGACCGGTGTGGCCATTGTTGCCGGTGAGATCACCACCAGCGCCTGGATCGACCTCGAAGCGCTGACCCGCAAGGTCATCCTGGACATCGGCTATGACAGCTCCGACGTCGGCTTCGACGGCGCCACCTGCGGCGTGCTGAACCTGATCGGCAAGCAGTCGCCGCACATCGCCCAGGGCGTGGACCGCAAGAAGCCGGAAGAAATGGGCGCGGGCGACCAGGGCCTGATGTTCGGCTACGCCACCAACGAGACCGACAGCTACATGCCGGCCGCGATCCACCTGTCGCACCGCCTGGTCGAGCAGCAGGCCAAGATCCGCAAGAAGAAGAACTCCCCGCTGTCGTGGCTGCGCCCGGACGCCAAGAGCCAGGTCACCCTGCGCTACGAGAACGGCGAAGTGGCCGCCATCGACGCGGTGGTGCTGTCCACCCAGCACGCCCCGGGCATCAAGCAGAAGGACCTGATCGAGGCCGTCCGCGAAGAGATCATCAAGCCGGTGCTGCCGGCCAAGTGGCTGCACAAGGGCACCAAGTTCCACATCAACCCGACCGGCAAGTTCGAGATCGGCGGCCCGGTGGGCGACTGCGGCCTGACCGGCCGCAAGATCATCGTCGACACCTACGGCGGCTGGGCCCGTCACGGTGGCGGCGCGTTCTCCGGCAAGGATCCGTCCAAGGTTGACCGCTCGGCCGCCTACGCTGCCCGCTACGTCGCCAAGAACGTGGTCGCCGCCGGCCTGGCCGACCGCTGCGAAGTGCAGGTTTCCTACGCCATCGGCGTGGCCGAGCCGACCTCGATCTCGGTCACCACCTTCGGCACGGGCAAAATCAGCGACGACAAGATCGAGAAGCTGATCCGCAAGCACTTCGACCTGCGCCCGTACGGCATCATCAAGATGCTGGACCTGATCCACCCGATGTACCAGCAGACTGCGGCCTATGGCCACTTCGGCCGCAAGCCGAAGGAGTTCAGCTACCTCAACGGTGCCGGCGAGACGGTCAACGCCACGGCCTTCTCCTGGGAGAAGACCGATCGTGCCGCCGCCCTGCGCGCCGATGCGAAGCTGAAGTAAGAAACATGAAGGGCCGCGCAAGCGGCCCTTCTGCTTTCTGTAGAGCCGAGCCCATGCTCGGCTTTCTTTTGCCTGCGCCGAGAGCAGCCGAGCACGGCCCGGCTCTACACGAGCTGCGCCACGCCGATACAATCGGTGCATGTCGACCGAACTCAAAACCCACCAGCTGTCCATGACCGTGCTGATGTCGCCGGAGATGGCCAACTTCTCCGGCAAGGTCCACGGCGGCGCCATCCTGCGCCTGCTCGACCAGGTTGCCTATGCCTGCGCCAGCCGCTACGCCGGCAGCTACGTGGTCACCCTGTCGGTGGACCAGGTGATGTTCCGGCAGCCGATCGCGGTGGGCGAACTGGTGACGTTCCTGGCCTCGGTGAACTACACCGGCACCTCGTCGATGGAGATCGGCATCAAGGTGGTGGCCGAGGACATCCTCAAGCGCAGCGTGCGCCACGCCAACAGTTGTTTCTTCACCATGGTGGCGGTGGACGAAGAGGGGCGGCCAACGCCTGTCCCCCCGCTGCAGCCCGCCAGTTCGGACGAAAAGCGCCGGCAGGCCGCCGCGCTGATCCGGCGCCAGCTGCGGCAGGAAATGGAGCAACGGCACCTGGAACTGCTGGCGTCCAATCCGCCTTCGCCTGAAGAGTGAGAGCGTGCGGGGCAAGCTCCGCACCCACCGAAGCGGGTAGCGCCGGGCCATGCCCGGCGGATGCGGATCACCCGGTGTTCTGCACGCCCTGCGAAACACCATTCACGCAGGCCACCAGCGCGCGCAGCAGTTCTTCGTCCTCCCGCCCGCTTGCGCGCCAGCGCTGCAGCAGGTCCACCTGCAGCACGCTGATCGGATCAACGTAGGGATTGCGCAGGCGGATCGACAGCGCCAGCCGCGCATCGTGCTCCAGCAAGGTCTGCTGGTCCATCAGTGCCAGCAGCCAGCGGCGGGTCAGCGCCAGTTCGTGCTGGATCTGCGGGAAAAAGCGCCCGTGCAGGTCACCGGAGAGACGCGAGAACTGTTCGGCGATGGTGATATCGCCCTTGGACAGCACCATTGCGATGTCGTCCAGGAAGGTGCGGAAGAACGGCCAGTCGCGCGCCATGTCGCGCAGGACAGGTTCATGGCCGGCATCCACCGCCGCCTGCAGGCCGCTGCCCACGCCATACCAGCCGGGAATCACCGCGCGGGCCTGGCTCCAGGCGAATACCCACGGGATCGCACGCAGATTGCCCAGTGCCGCATCCTGGCCGAGACGACGCGACGGCCGTGAACCCAGCGTCATCCGCTCGATCACATCGATCGGCGTCGCCGTACGGAAGTAATCCATGAAACCGGCCTGGCCGACGAAGGCGCGATAGACCTCGCTGCTGGCGGCGGCGACCCCGTCCATCACCGGTCGCCAGCCCTCCTCGCGAGGTTCCGCGGCACGCGGACGCAGACTGGCCCGCAGCACCGCACCGGTGGCCTGCTCGAGCGATCGCAGCGCCAGCGCGCGGATGCCGTACTTGCGGTGGATCACCTCGCCCTGCTCGGTCACGCGCAGGCGACCATCGATGCTGCCACGTGGCGACGCGTCCACCGCGTGCGTGGTCTTGCCACCGCCCCGGCTGATCGAACCACCACGGCCGTGGAAGAAGGTCAGGCGGATGCCGGCCTCGGCCGCCACGTCCAGCAGTTCCACCTGCGCACGCTGCAGGCCCCAGCGCGAAGCGGCGATGCCGCCGTCCTTGCTGCTGTCGGAATAACCCAGCATCACCATCTGCACATCACCGCGTGCCCGCAGATGAGCGCGATAGACCGGATCGGCCAGCAGGTCACGCAGCGTCGCAGTACCGCGCTTGAGATCGTCCACCGTCTCGAACAGCGGTGCGATGTCCAGCGGCACCGCGCCGTCCTCGTCAGCCAATCCGCCACGGCGCGCCAGCGCCAGCACGGCCAGCACATCGCTGCGATCATGTGCCATCGAGATGATGTAGCTGCCCAGCGCCTCGCTGCCATGCCGCGCGCGCGCGTCGGCCAGCGCCGCGAACACCGCATCCAATCGCTGGTTGCCTTCGTCGTCGCCCACCGGCAGCGGCTGCTCGCCGCTGGCGTGTGGGCCGAGCAGGCCGGCGCGCGCCAATGTATCCATTCCTTCCCAGGCCGCTTCACCGCCCAGCACTGCCGCCAGCGCGCGCGCATGCACGCTCGACTCCTGCCGCACGTCCAGCCGCGCCAGATGGAAGCCGAACGTCTTCACCCGCCACAACAGTCGCTGCACGGCGAATCCGCCGGCATGCTCGCCACGGTTGGCACGAAGGCTGTCGAGGATCAGCTGCAGATCGTCGATCAGCTCGTCCGGGCCTGCATAGGCTCCCTCTGCATCGTCCAGGGTGGCCTGCAGGCGCGCACGCATGCGGTCGTTGAGCAGCCGGTACGGCATGTCGGCGTGCCGCGGGCGCGACTGCACCTGCGGCAACAGCTGCTGGTAGTGCGACACGCGCGCCTGCAGCGCATCGCTCACGCCCACCCGCTCGGTGGACTGGCTGAGCAGGCTGGCCAGCTGCAGCAGTTCCTTCTGGTAGCGCCCCAGCACTGCCTGTCGCTGGGCATCGAGCGTGCTGCGGATGGTGCGGGCGTCCACGTTCGGGTTGCCGTCCATGTCGCCGCCCACCCATGTGCCGAAACGCAGCAGGCGCGGCAGCGCCAGTTCTTCGCCATAGGTATCACGCAGCGCCTGCTGCAGGGATTCGTACAGCACGGGTATCACCCGGTACAGCACCTGCACCAGATAGAAGCCGACATGCTCGCGCTCGTCATCGACCGTCGGCCGCACCGGCGAGGAGTCGGTGGTCTGCCAGGAAGCGGTCAGCGCCATGCGGAAGCGTGCAGCATCCGCTGCCGCCTCGCCCGGCGTGCGCTGGCCGTCGAGGTTGTCGACCAGGCTGGCCACCATCAGCTGCTCCTTCTCCAGCAGTGCGCGGCGCACGGCTTCGGTCGGATGCGCAGTGAACACCGGTTCGATATCGATGCGCGGCAGCCACTGCGCCAACTCATCCAGCGTCACGCCCTGCGCCTTCAGGTGCTGCAGCGCATCCTGCAGGCCATCCGGCTGCGGCGCGGCAGTACCGGCGCGCTGGTAGTCGCGGCGGCGGCGGATGCGGTGCACACGCTCGGCAATGTTGACCACCTGGAAGTAGGTGCTGAATGCCCGCACCATCGTCTCGGCCTGCTGCGGCGTACGACCGGCCAGGCCATCGGCCAGCTCCGACAGCGGCGCCTGGTTTTCGCGGCGGGCGATGGCCCGCGTGCGCACATCCTCGACATCGTCGAGGAAGGTTGCCGAAACCTGCTCGACCAGCAGGTCGCCGACCAGCGCGCCGAGCCGGCGCACGTCATCGCGGAGCGGAAGATCGGGAGAAGCGAACTCGATGCTGCTGCGGTACTCGTTCATCGGCGACGCACAGGCCTCGGTCAACGGATCCAGGATCCAAGCCTATCCCAGATCGTGGGCTGTGCTGCGATGCAGAAATGGTTTCATCTGCATGCAACGCCAGCGCTGCCGGTGTGGATTGCAGCCGGGCCGGGGCGGCCCCCTCACAGGGGCCGCCGGCATGCACGTGTCAGCGCTTCTTCTTCGCCTTGCCGGAGGCTGCCGGGCCGATGGTCTGCTCCAGCCAGCGCTCGCTCTCGGCCAGCATGGTCATGATCGATTCGCGTGCACGATAGGCATGCGATTCGTTCGGCAGCATCACCAGGCGCGCCGTCCCTCCAAGGCCCTTCACCGCAGCGAACATACGCTCGCTCTGCATCGGGAAGGTGCCGGAATTGTTGTCATCCACGCCGTGGATGAACAGGATCGGATCCTTGATCCGGTCCGCATAGTTGAACGGCGCCATCTTCTGATACACGTCCTGCGCCTGCCAGTAGTTGCGCTCTTCGGCCTGGAAGCCGAACGGCGTCAGCGTACGGTTGTAGGCGCCACTGCGGGCGATGCCGGCCTTGAACAGGCGCGTATGCGCAAGCAGGTTCGCGGTCATGAACGCACCGTAGGAATGGCCGCCGATGGCGATGTGGTCGCGGTCGGTCACGCCGCGGCGCACCACTTCGTCCACCGCAGCCTGGGCATTGGCCACCAGCTGTTCGATATAGGTGTCGTTGGGTTCCTTGTCGCCCTCGCCGATGATCGGCATCGAAGGACTTGCCAGCACCACATAGCCCTTGGCCAGGAAGGCCTGCGGCCCCCAGTAGCTGATCGCGTTGAAACGGTACGGCGAATCGGTGACCTGGCTGGCGGCCGCGGCGCTCTTGAACTCGCCCGGGTAGGCCCACATCAGCAGCGGGCGCGGGCCGTCGCGCGTGGGATCGTAGCCCGGCGGCAGCAGCAACGTGGCCGTGAGGTCCACGCCGTCGGCACGCTTGTAGCGGATCTGCTCCTTCTGCACGCCCTTGAGCTGCGGCAGCGGATGCGGGAAGTGGGTCAGCGCACGCGGTGCCGCGCCGGCATCGGTGAGCGACTGCACATGGAAGTTGGTCGGCTCGTCCGGGCTTTCACGGCTCAGCAGCAGCGAGCTGCCCTGGTTGTCCAGCAATGCCACCGGCACCGAATAGTTCGGCGCCTGCGAGTGGAACAGGCGGGTGGCCTTTCCGCTGGCGATGTCGAAGCGGTCCACGAACGGACGGTCACCTTCCGGCGAAGCACCGGCACCGACCAGATACAGGCTGCCACCATCCGGGCTGGTCTGCAGCAGCGAGCGGCCGCGATCGTCGCTGGACAGCTGGGGCCGGCCCGGATCGGAATAGCGGTCCTGCGCATCACGATCCCACAGCAGGCGGGGCTCGGCACCGGCGTTGTCCGGGGCAATCAACCAGGTCTTGGTCCTGCGGGTCTTCCACCACGACTCGGTGAGCAGGGCCAGGTCGCCACGGCCCCAGCTGATGCCGGCCAGACGGCTGCCGAGCTGGGCCAGCGTCACCGGCGGCCTGTCGAACGGGGCGGCCTGCATCAGCACCGCGTCGCGCACCTTGGCGTCGCGGTTCGGATCACCACCGTCCTGGGCCTCGGCCCAGACCAGCGTGGCATCGGCATCGCCGCGCCAGATGATGTCGCGTACGCCGGTCACTTCGGCGTCGTTGCCGGTCGGCAGGCCTTCCACCAGCGGGCGCACGGCCACGGTGTGCACCAGTTGGCCGCTGGCACGGTCGATCACTTCAATGCGGCGCGGGAAGCTGCTGACCGGCACCACATAGGAGTAAGGCCGCTGCACCGGCTGGCGCAGCACGAAGCGGCCATCCGGCGATACCGAGAAGCCCATGAAGATGCCCGCCGCGCCGATCGCGCGGGTGCGGCCATCCAAGCTGACTTCCATCGGCTGGGTGGTGGCGTAGTAGTCGAACTGGCGCGCGTCGGCCTCGTTCTTCAGCAGGTCCTGATAGGTACGGATCGACACCACGCCGCCGCCCTGGCTGGTCTGCTGCACGGCGGGGCCGGTGGGAATGCCGTCGGCGGCCGGGGCGGCGCCGAGGTTGGCCGGGCGGGTGAACACCACCAGACCACGGCTGTCCGGCAGCCACTGGTAGCCGCTGCCGATCACCGTGTTCAGGCCGGCGACCAGGCGACGGGCGCTGCCGGCGGCCACATCCACCAGCCATAGTTCGTTGGCGCCGCTGGCGGCGTCGACCTGGTTGAAGGCCAGCCACTTCTGGTCCGGCGACCATGCCAGGCTGGCAATCGACAGCGTGCCCGGCAGGCCGCTGATCTGCCGCTCCCTGCCGTCGGCCACGCTCATCAGCCACAGCTTCTCCCCGAAGCTGAAACGGCTGTCGGAGAACGTGCGCGGGTTGATGCGCAGGCCCGCCAGCTTCAGTTCCGGCTGGGCCACCACCTGGATCGACGGCAGCGACGGCATCTGCATCAGCGCGGCCACATCGCGGCGCGGCGACAGGTACAGCGAGGGCGCACGCGGGGCGTCGACCACCGCCTGCAGCTCGGCCGAGGGCAGCTCGTAGCCGTTTGCCCCCTGGGCCTGGGCCGCCGCAGGCTGCGGCGCTGCCGCCCAGGCCAGCGGGGCCACCGCCAACAGGGCCATGGACAGGACCAGGCCGGTCAAGCGCCGGTTGCGGCGTACATGCATGCTCATCGTTCCACCTGAGGGTGCGTTAAAACCCGACCTTAACAGTCCGTGCACAGGCGCCCATCTGCCGATGGTTGGGTCACGCCGATGAAACACCGGGCGCGCGATATAATGGCCGTTCTCCCCTCCCGAGGGGCGCTGCGACCGGACCCCCATGAGGCCGGCCAGGCTCGGTGAGGTGGCTCTGTAACAACGGCGCCCGGCTAGATGCGAGCACCCGCTCGCCCACAACCGGAGCTACTGCATGAACGCTGTTGCCAAGACCTTCTCCACCGAAGGCGATTACAAGATCCGCGACATCACCCTGGCCGACTGGGGCCGCAAGGAACTGGACATCGCCGAGCATGAAATGCCGGGCCTGATGTCGATCCGCCGCAAGTACCAGGCCGAGCTGCCGCTGAAGGGCGTGCGCGTGACCGGCTCGCTGCACATGACCATCCAGACCGCGGTGCTGATCGAAACGCTGAAGGACATCGGCGCCGACGTGCGCTGGGCCTCGTGCAACATCTTCTCGACCCAGGACCATGCGGCTGCGGCCATCGCCGCCACCGGCACCCCGGTGTTCGCCTGGAAGGGCGAGACCCTGGAAGAGTACTGGGACTGCACCCTGGACGCGCTGACCTTCACCCTGGCCGACGGCACCCTGACCGGTCCGGAGCTGGTGGTCGATGACGGTGGCGACGTCACCCTGCTGATCCACAAGGGCTACGAGCTGGAAAACGGCAGTGACTGGGTCAACACCGCCTCCTCCTCGCACGAGGAACAGGTCATCAAGAACCTGCTCAAGCGCGTGGCCAAGGAGCGCCCGGGTTACTGGGGCCGCGTGGTCAAGGACTGGAAGGGCGTCTCCGAAGAGACCACCACCGGCGTGCACCGCCTGTACCAGCTGGCCCAGGCCGGCACCCTGCTGATTCCGGCGATCAACGTCAACGATTCGGTCACCAAGAGCAAGTTCGACAACCTGTACGGCTGCCGCGAGTCGCTGGCCGATGGCCTGAAGCGTGCCATGGACGTGATGCTGGCCGGCAAGCTGGCCGTGGTCTGCGGTTACGGTGACGTCGGCAAGGGCTGCGCCGCCTCGCTGCGTGCCTACGGCGCACGCGTGGTCGTGACCGAAATCGATCCGATCTGCGCCCTGCAGGCAGCGATGGAAGGCTATGAAGTCAACACCATCGAATCGACCCTGGGCCGTGCCGACCTGTACGTCACCACCACCGGCAACAAGGACATCATCCGCATCGAGCACCTGAGCGCGATGAAGGACCAGGCGATCGTCTGCAACATCGGCCACTTCGACAACGAGATCCAGGTCGATGCGCTGGTGTCCTACCCGGGCATCAAGCACGTCAACATCAAGCCGCAGGTCGACAAGTACGTCTTCCCGAACGGCAATGCGATCTTCCTGCTGGCCGAGGGCCGCCTGGTGAACCTAGGCTGTGCCACCGGCCACCCGAGCTTCGTGATGTCCAACAGCTTCGCCAACCAGACCCTGGCACAGATCGACCTGTGGGCGAACAAGGACAGCTACGAGAAGAAGGTCTACCTGCTGCCGAAGAAGCTGGACGAGGAAGTGGCACGCCTGCACCTGGAGAAGATCGGCGTGAAGCTGACCACCCTGACCCAGGAACAGGCCGACTACATCGGCGTGCCGGTGGAAGGCCCGTTCAAGCCGGACCACTACCGCTACTGATGCCGCGCCCGGGGTCGGTTCCCTTTCCGCAGGAAAGGGCCCCGGCCCCAGCAACGGAAACAGAAAGAACGGGCGCCTTCGGGCGCCCGTTCTGCGTCAGGCACGCCGCTAGCGCCAGCCCACGAGCATCCCGGTAGCGCCGGGCCATGCCCGGCGGGTACAAGGCGCCTGCTCATCGACACGCAGGCAATACGATCTCCACGCCACCGGGCATGGTCCGGCGCTACCAGATCATGGCAACAGCCTCGGTCAAGGCAGCCGCGTCGCCCCACGCTACGATGCGCCCATGACTCCGGCCATCACCCTGCTCAAGCGCGAGAAGATCGCCCACACCGTACGCAGCTACGTGCACGATGCCCACGCCGAGTCGTATGGTGGCGAGGCCGTCGACAAGCTGGGCCTCGATCCGGCACAGGTATTCAAGACCCTGCTGGCCAGCACCGAAACCCACGAGCTGCTGGTGGCGATCGTGCCGGTGGCCGGCCAGTTGGACCTGAAGGCGTTGGCGGAAGCAGCCGGCTGCCGGAAGTGTGAGATGGCCGCTGCCGATGCTGCCCAGCGCGCCACCGGCTACGTGGTCGGTGGCATCAGCCCGCTCGGGCAGAAGAAGCGCCTGCGCACGTTCCTGGATGCCAGTGCGCAGGTATTGCCCAGCCTGCATGTCAGCGCCGGGCGTCGTGGACTGGAAGTGGAACTGGCGCCGGCCGACCTGCTGCGCCTTACGGCCGGCCATTACGCCGCCATCGGCAAGGCCCGCTGATGCGCTGGCCGTGGTCCTCAGCGCCGATACCCCGGCTCGACGATGCACAGGCCGACGTGCTGCTGCAGGATCTGCTGTCGCGCGACGCCAGCCGCATCACCGACGCCGCGCGTACGGTTGCACGGTTGTTCACCCCCTCCTCGCTGGAGGCCCTGGCATCGCACGCCGACCTGATCGAGCGACGCTGCCAGCCCATCGAACTCGGCGGCATGCTGGTCAGCAACCAGGCGCACCTGAAGGCGGCGCTGCGGCGATTGCGCTACTGGCAGGCGCGCGAGGGTTGCCTGTGCGCGCTCCACCCCACCTACCCGTTCTTCGATCCCCGGCGCCTGATCGAACAGGGCCACATGCAGCTGCTCTCGTTGCAGGAGGCCGAGGATGGGTGGGGCGATTGCCACACGGTCGCCTGTGCACACTGCGGCCAGCACTGGCAGGCAATCGACCGCGAATACCATTACCCGTGGTGGGAATGGCTTTCCGGCTGAGCGCGGCCGGACGCACCTGACCGGGCCTACGGCCGCCAGTTGGCGTTGTTCTCCCAGAACTGCACGGCGCGCTGGTAGGCCTCGCGGTCCAGCGGCACGCCGGAACCGCCCTCCTCCACACCGAGCGCATTGCGCATCATCGTGATCGGCGCCATCGGCACCTCCTCCGGTTCGGCAGTGTAGATGCAGCCGACGATGCCCCAGTCCGCATCGATCGGTGAGCCCTCTTTGGCCAGCTGCTCGGCGCTGTACAGGATCACCACCAGGTAGTTCGCACGCGGCGATTCGACGCCTTCGAACCAACGCACCAGCACCGGCAGCTCATCGCGGTTGCGCGCTTCGTAGCCGCTGCGCAGCAGGTGGCGGTTGGCGTCGGTGACCGGCACGGTCAGGCAGCGCGTGCTGGTCCAGTTCTCGTAGACGAACAGCTTGCAGAACGGCGCGTAGCCGTCGAGCACCTTCAGCGGTGCGTGTGCGTTGAGATACGCCTCGAACTGCTCGGCAGTGCAGTCCTGGATGGTGTTGCCGCGCGGCACGCGCGGGAACAGGCGGGGACGGGCGAAATCGGTAAGGACGATGGACATGGTGTGCGGCGTGATCAGGAATTCAGTGGCACAGGGTACCCGCCCTTCCCCCTTCGCGGCAGGCGCTTCACACATTCATTGCACATCCATCTTGATGAAGCGATATGCTGGTTCGCACCCGCCGCCATCGCCCGTGCCATGACCGCCATCAGCTTCGAGTTCTATCCGCCCAAGACCGACGAACAGCGCAGCCAGCTCGACCGTGCCGCGGCGAAGCTGAAGGACTACGCGCCCGAGTACGTGTCCTGTACGTTCGGCGCCGGTGGCTCGACCCTGAGCTACACCTCCGAGACCGTGCGCCATCTCAACCAGCACCACGGCTTCGAGGCGGCGCCTCATCTCTCCTGTGTCGGCGGCACCCGCCAGGAAATCCGCGAGCTGCTCAAGCTGTACCGCGCGATCGGCTGCCGCCGGCTGGTCGCACTGCGCGGTGACCTGCCCTCGGGCATGGGCTTTCCTGGCGACCTGCGCTACGCCGCCGAACTGATCGCCTTCATCCGTGCCGAACATGGCAATGCCTTCCGCATCGAGGTCGGTGCCTACCCCGAAACACATCCGCAGGCCTCCGATGCCCTGGCCGACCTGAAGCACTTCAAGGCCAAGATCGATGCCGGCGCCGACGCGGCGATCACCCAGTACTTCTTCAACCCCGACGCCTACTTCCACTTCGTGGATGAAGTGCGCCGGCTTGGCGTGGACGTGCCGATCACGCCCGGCATCATGCCGATCGCCAACTTCAGCCAGCTGCGCCGCTTCTCCGAGCAATGCGGTGCCGAGATCCCGCGCTGGATCGGCCGCAAGATGCAGGCCTACGGCGATGACGCGGCATCGGTGCGTGCATTCGGCGCCGAAGTGGTGGCCAAGCTGTGCCAGCGCCTGATCGAAGGCGGCGCGCCGAGCCTGCACTTCTACACACTGAACCTGGCCAAGCCGACAACGGCCGTGTTGAAACTGCTGCAGGGCTGAAAGCACGCTGCACGCGTGCATTCGGCGCTACCCTGCGTCGATGAGATCCATTTCACTCCTGCTGCTGCCGCTGCTGCTGTCCGCTGCGCCCGGCGTTGCCCACGGCCAGGCCTCGCGCCTGAACCGCTGCACCGATGCACAAGGCCAGAGCGTCTACACCGACCGGCCCTGCGACAGCATCGGCGCGCGATCACGGCTGCCACCTCCCGCTCCTGCCGGCAACCACCTGCCGCAGGACTCGCTGGGGGCGCGCTGCCCGCGCCGCCTGAGCGAGCTGGTACAGGCCCTGCGCACCGGCATCACCGGCAACGACGTGAACCGCTTGTCCTCACTCTATCTCTGGGGGGCGGTGTCCGACGCGGGCGCGCAGCGCATCCTCGGCCAGCTGGAGTCGCTGGCGCGGCGGCCACTGGTGGACGTCGTGCCGGTCTATCCGCAGCAGGCACAGGCCCTTCTCCAGGACGAGGATCCTGCACTGGCCGGATCCGCGACCGAGCCCTCCACGTCGCGCCATCCCGTAGGCCTGCGGCTTGAGCAGACGCTGCCTGGCAGCGCCACCCGCGCCGCGACGGTGCTGGGACTGCGACGTCAGTACGGCTGTTTCTGGATCACCTTGTGACCGGTGGGGTCCGATCCCGGCAATGGGGTCAGAGCCCGGCTGCGCGGGGATCTGGCCCCGCGAGCGTGCTCTACTCCGGCCACAGGCTGCGGATGGCGGCGATGCCCTGCCCACCATGGCGGCGCGCCTCAGCGACCTGGCCGCGTGCCATCCCACCCAGCGCGTAGATGGGCAGCGATACCTGCGCACGCAGGGCGGCAAACGCATCCCAGCCCAGCGGCGTTGCCTCGGGATGGCTGGCGGTCGCCTGCACCGGCCCAAGCACGGCGAAGTCGCATCCCAGCCGTTGTGCGGCCTGCAGCTGCGCAAGGTCGTGGCAGGAGGCTCCCACCAGCTGCCCATCCGGCAACGGTCGCGCCTGCAGGGACAACAGCTGTTCGCTGCCCAGATGCACGCCGACACCCAGCGAGCGCGCCAGTTCGATATCGCGGTTCAGCAGCCACTGCACCCCGCGCCGGTGCGCACGCAGCGCCTGCTCGATCAGGGCCTGACGGCGAGGATGCTGCAGCGGCAGGCGCAGCTGGATGCGCTGCTGGCCGCCACTGACCGCGCGCTGCAGCCGTTCCTGCCACTGCCGTTGACCGGCATCGTCCTCACCCGGTGCAGGGGTGACCAGGTAGCAGTCGGGCTCGCGCAGTGCCGCCACCACCGGCAGGTCGGCCGGCGGCATCGAGTAGCGTCCGAGCTTGTCCTGCGCGACCCAGGTGATGGCCTGGCCTTCGCGACCGCGCGGCGTGCCCTTCCAACTGCGGACGTGCCGCACCTCCAGCGTCAGGTGCTTGTCCGGGTACCGCTGTGGCACGTCCATGATCCAGTCGCCGACCTCGGCTTCGATGCCCAGTTCCTCGCGCAGTTCACGCACCAGGGCCTGCGCGGAGGTTTCGCCCGCTTCGCGCTTGCCGCCGGGGAACTCCCACAGGCCGGCCATGTCGCGGTTCTCGGTACGACGGTTGAGCAGCACGCGGCCACGGGCGTCGGTGATGACGGCCGCCACGACATGGATCGATCGGGTGGGGGAAGGCATGCAGGGAGCATGCCTACAACAGGGGGACCGGCGCAATCGCGGATCGCGTACTTTCCTGCCCCAGAACGGGAGAGCCCCGCTTTCGCGGGGCTCTCTGGCCGGTCAGCTCAGCTGGCCGTGGCAGTGCTTGTACTTCTTGCCACTGCCGCACGGGCACGGATCGTTGCGGCCGATCTTGGCTTCTTCGCGCTGCACCTGGGCCACGCCCTGCTGCGCGGCCTGCACCTGCGCCGCTTCCTCGTCGGCGCTGTAGCCGCCGGCGTCCTGGTGCTGGAACTGCGACTGGCGCAGGCGTGCCTCGACCTGCTGGCGCTCGGCCGCTTCCAGTGCCTGCACTTCCTCGTCGCTGCGGATGCGCACGCGGGCGAGCAGGGTCACCACTTCGCGCTTGACGTTCTCCAGCATGTCCGAGAACAGCTCGAAGGCTTCCTTCTTGTACTCCTGCTTCGGCTGCTTCTGCGCGTAACCCCGCAGGTAGATGCCCTGGCGCAGGTAGTCCATGCGTGCCAGGTGCTCCTTCCAGCTCTGGTCCAGCACGGTCAGCATCACATGCTTTTCCAGCGCGCGCATGGTCTCGTCGCCGACGCTGGCTTCCTTCTCGGCGAAGTGCTGGTTGACGCGCTCCTGCACCTTGGCGGCGATGGTTTCGGCGTCCAGTTCCTCGTGCGACTTGACCAGGTCGGTCAGCGACATCTGCAGGCCGAACTCCGACTCCAGGGTCGCTTCCAGGCCACGCAGGTCCCACTGCTCGTCCACCGAGTTCGGCGGCACGAAGCGCGCAACGATGTCGAAGACGACGTCGTCGCGGATGCCATCGACGTTCTCCTTCACCGATTCGGCGTCCAGCAGTTCATCGCGCTGGGCGTAGATGACCTTGCGCTGGTCGTTGTTGACGTCGTCGAAGTCCAGCAGGTTCTTGCGGATGTCGAAGTTGTGGGCCTCGACCTTGCGCTGCGCCTTCTCGATCTGGCGGCTGACCAGGCGGTCTTCGATGACGTCGTCTTCCTTCATGCCCATCATGCGCATGGCCTTCTGCACCCAGTCGGAGGCGAAGATGCGCATCAGGTTGTCTTCCAGCGACAGGTAGAAGCGGGACGAACCCGGGTCGCCCTGGCGGCCCGAACGGCCACGCAGCTGATTGTCGATACGACGCGATTCATGGCGCTCGGTGCCGACGATGTGCAGGCCGCCTGCCGCCTTCACTGCTTCGTGGCGCTGCTGCCAGTCGGCCTTGATCGCCGCCTTCTGTTCATCGGTGGCATCTTCGCCCAGCGCATGCAGCTCGGCTTCCAGCGAACCACCGAGCACGATGTCGGTACCACGACCGGCCATGTTGGTGGCGATGGTCACCGCGCCGGGACGACCGGCATTGGCGACGATGGTCGCTTCGCGGTCATGCTGCTTGGCGTTGAGCACTTCGTGCTTCACGCCCGCCTTGCGCAGGTGCTCGGACAGCATTTCCGAGGTTTCGATCGAGGTGGTACCGACCAGCACCGGCTGGCCGCGCTTGGCGCATTCCTCGATGTCGGCCAGCACCGCGTTGAACTTGCCCTTGCGGTTGAGGAACACCTGGTCCGGGCTGTCCTTGCGGATGGTCGGGCGGTTGGTCGGGATCACCACCACTTCCAGGCCGTAGATGCTCTGGAACTCGAATGCTTCGGTATCGGCCGTACCGGTCATGCCGGACAGCTTCTTGTACATGCGGAACAGGTTCTGGAAGGTAATGCTGGCCAGCGTCTGGTTCTCACGCTGCACCGGCACGCCTTCCTTCGCCTCCACCGCCTGGTGCAGGCCGTCGGACCAGCGGCGACCGGCCAGGGTACGGCCGGTGAACTCGTCCACGATCACCACTTCACCATCGCGCACGATGTAGTCCACGTCACGCTGGTAGATGGCGTGCGCGCGCAGGGCGGCGTTGAGGTGGTGGACCACGGTCAGGTTCTGCGCCGCGTACAGGCCTTCGGTGTCGCCGTTGAGGATGCCGGCCTCGACCAGCAGCTGTTCGGCGTGCTCCATGCCCGCTTCGGACAGGTGCACCTGCTTACCCTTCTCGTCGACCCAGAAGTCGCCCTCGCCGTCTTCCACTTCCTGCTTGACCAGGTTCGGCACGATGCGGTTGACGCGGATGTACAGCTCCGGGGAATCGTCGGCCGGGCCGGAGATGATCAGCGGGGTGCGTGCTTCGTCGATCAGGATGGAGTCGACTTCGTCGACGATGGCGTAGTGCAGGCCGCGCTGATAGCGATCGGCCTTGGACAGCGCCATGTTGTCGCGCAGGTAGTCGAAACCGAATTCGTTGTTGGTGCCGTAGGTGATGTCGGCGGAATAGGCTTCGCGCTTGTCGCTGTGCGGCATGCCCGGATACACCACGCCCACGCTCAGGCCCAGCCAGTTGTACAGCTTGCCCATCTGCGCGGCATCGCGGCGGGCCAGGTAGTCGTTCACGGTGACCACGTGCACGCCCTTGCCTTCCAGCGCGTTGAGGTACACCGGCAGCGTGGCCACCAGGGTCTTGCCTTCACCGGTACGCATTTCGGCGATCTTGCCCAGGTGCAGGACCATGCCGCCGATCAGCTGCACGTCGTAGTGGCGCATGCCGAGCACGCGGCGACCGGCTTCGCGGCAGACCGCGAATGCTTCCGGCAGGACCTTGTCCAGGGCCTCACCGCCGGCGATGCGCTGCTTGAACTCCGGCGTCTTGGCCTGCAGCTGCTCGTCGGAAAGCTTCTCGATCTCCGGCTCCAGCGCATTGATCTTGGCGACGATGCGGTTGAGCTGGCGCAGCTGTCGTTCGTTACGACTGCCAAATACGCGGGTAAGCAGGCTGTTGATCATTGAAGGAACCGGGTTGGATGGACACGACGCCCGGCCTTCCCTGGGGAATCCGTCCGCCGCAAACGAAACAGGGCGCTTGGCGCCCTGTCGATGGCAACACCCATTGTAGCTTGGGACGGCCGGGAGGGGTTTCAAGCGTCCCGTGCGGCGTGATCGGCCCGGATCCGGCAAACCGGGGTTGAGCAAAGGGGTCAGATCCCTTTCGCCGTGGCGAAAGGATCTGACCCCAAGGAGGGTGGCGGGGGGCGCTGCGCGCGGGGGGGAACCCCCGCCGGGGAGACGGGCGCCCCGGGGGTTGGCGGCGGGGCCGGGGCGCAGGGGCGGGGGGGGCCCCCGGG